>NZ_JBBCMI010000023.1:0-76443 GCF_037152415.1 Cedecea sp. AS113 | reverse complement strand
AAAGTGGGGGTGATCGACCTGAAGAATAAGTCGATCACCATGGGTAAAGGATGTTAAAAAGTGTTCACCATGTCTGCGAACACCTGTCTACCATGTCCCCGGACTGTACACCCCTAAGGGGAGAGGGGATAAACCGAGTTCCCCGTCGCTTGTTTTTCCCTCAAAGGGGGGGGTAAACCGAGTTTCCTTTCGCCAGTTCTCTCCCCAAAGGGGATAGGGGATAAACCATGTCGCCCATCACTTGTTTTCCCCCTCTCCCTCTGGGAGAGGGCCGGGGTGAGGGTAAAAACTTACGCTTCGTCGGCTAAAAACAGCTCCAGCAGGGAATTTAAAAACAGTTTCCCGTGCTCGGTTATCTGCCAGTACTCATCCGTCTCAGTCATATAGTTTTTCGCCAGCGCCTCATCCAACTGCGGGCGAATTATCGCTTCATCTAAACCGGTATAAAGCGTGAACTCACTGCGCGGCGCGGCCTCCAACAGGCGGAAACGGTTCATAAAGAATTCGAACGGTTTATCTGCCCGCTCAACGTCATGCTGGCGGTCGAGGTATTTCCCTGCCATATAGCCGCGCGGATGGCGCGTTTTCGCCGTGCGCGTAATGCGCCCGTCCGGGAAGGTGATTTTGCCGTGCGCGCCGCAGCCAATCCCCAAATAGTCGCCAAAGCGCCAGTAGTTCAGGTTGTGCTGACACTGATAACCGGGCTTAGCATAGGCTGAGGTTTCGTATTGCTGGTAGCCCGCGGCGGTCAGTAGCTTATCGCCTTGCTCGAAGATATCCCACAGCGCGTCGTCGTCCGGTAACTTCGGCGGACGTGATCCAAACAGCGTGTTCGGCTCGATGGTCAACTGATACCAGGAAAGATGCGGGGGATTCAGGGCAATGGCCTGGCGCAGATCGTCCAATGCCTCTTCGAGCGACTGGTCAGGTAGGCCGTGCATCAGGTCAAGGTTAAAGCTGCGCAGCCCCAGGCCGCTTGCCAGGTTCGCGGCACGTTTGGCTTCACCCGCATCATGAATACGGCCCAGGCGCTTTAATTTGGGCTCGCTAAAGCTCTGAACGCCGATAGAAATACGATTCACACCCGCTTTCTGGTAGCCAACAAAGCGGTCGGCTTCGACCGTGCCGGGGTTGGCTTCCATGGTGATTTCTGCGTCGTCTGCCAGCTTGAGGCGTGAGCGCACGCCGTCCAGCAGCGTTTGCATGGCTTCGCTGGAGAGCAGGCTTGGCGTACCGCCGCCAATGAAAATAGTCTTTACCTCACGCCCCTGAGCAAGCGCCACGTCGCGGTCGAGGTCGTGCAGCAGATGGCTCACGTATTCGTCGTGCGGCACGTCGCCTTTCAGCGCGTGGGAGTTGAAGTCACAGTACGGGCACTTCTGTACGCACCACGGGATGTGAATGTAGAGACTAAGAGGTGGCAAATTAGCCATTACGCATTGCTTCCAGTAACAGTTTCAGCGCTTGCCCACGGTGGGAGATCGCGCTCTTTTCATCGCGGGTTAGCTCCGCCGCGGTTTTACCCTCGGAAGGAACGTAGAAGATAGGATCGTAGCCAAAGCCACCTTGCCCTGCTGGCGCCTGGGTAATCACGCCCGGCCAACTACCGTGAAACACCAGCGGCGTTGGGTCTTCCGCATGACGCATATAGACGAGCACGCAGTGGAACTGAGCCTGGCGTTTATCGTCCGGCACGTCGTTGAGCGCTTCCAGAAGCTTGTCGAGGTTCTGCCGATCGCTGGCATCCTCGCCCGCGTAGCGTGCGGAATAGATACCCGGTGCGCCGCCCAGCGCATCCACCGCCAGGCCGGAATCGTCGGCCAGCGCCGGTAGCCCGGTCACTTTAGCCGCATGGCGAGCCTTGAGAATCGCATTCTCAATAAAGGTCAGGCCGGTCTCTTCGACAGACTCTACGTTCAGCTCGGTTTGCGCGACCACATCGAAGCCAAAATCCGCCAGCAGATTGGCGAGTTCACGCACTTTACCGGCGTTACCGGTAGCTAATACGACTTTTTGCATAGTCAGTCCTGTGTTATTCGAGGGGGGCAATCAATGCCGCGACTTCCGTCGGGATCTGCTGCGGGCCGATAATTTTAACTTGTTTATGGCGACCAAGTTCGCCTTTCTCTATCACGACCTGGCCTTTCGCTACCCTGAATTGTTTGGCCAGATATTTTACCAGGTGAGCGTTGGCCTGCCCGTCTACCGGTGGTGCGGTGATGGCGACTTTTAACTCGTCGCCATGCATACCGACCAGGCTATCGCGGCTGGCCTTGGGCTGAATATACAGCCGCAGAACCAGCCCGTCAGGCTGCTGTGTCACAGCACTCAAATCGCGTACCAAAGGCCAGGGAACAGGTCCATACCGAGGTAGTTCAGCGCATAAAGAATAAGAATGACCACCATGGCGGAGAAATCAATGCCGCCCATCGCAGGCAAGATGCGGCGAATCGGCGCCATCATTGGCTCGGTCATTTGCATCAGCACGTATTCAATAGGGCTGCGGCCCTGGCTTATCCAGCTCATCAGGGAACGAACGATGATCACCCAGAACACCAGGGTACCGGCTGATTTCAGCAGCGACAGCACGCCGATGAGTAAGTTTAATGGATCGAGCGACAGCCCGCCGGACTGGATCAGCAGCAGAATAGGGAATTTCAGCGTGGTGAGTATAAATGCCACCAGCAGGGATGAGGTGTCAATAGGGCCCAGGGATGGCAGTACGCGACGAAGCGGTCCGACAACGGGCTGGGTAACTTTAACGATGAACTGGGCAAACGGGTTGTAGAAATCACAGCGCGCCCACTGCATCCAGATACGGATAAGCAGCACCATTACGTAAAGCTCAATCAGGGTTTTGACCAGGAAAGTCAACGTAAGCATGGTTTTCCTCAAAAATGATGGTGATTAACGAGCGGGATAATCCCGCGCGCCGAAAATAGCGGTTCCAATGCGCACCATGGTGCTGCCTGCGGCAATCGCGGCTTCCATGTCATCGGTCATGCCGAGAGATAATGTATCGATCGTGGTAAAGCGGGCTTTGAGTGCATTACAGGCCTCTGCCATTTTGCGGCAAACGGTAAGCTGGCGCTCGTAATCCGATTCTGGCGCAGGGATGGCCATCAGGCCTCGCAGCGTCAGTCCCGGTAAGGCCGCCACTTCGGCAGCTAACTGCTCCAGCTCACTCAGCGCGATGCCGGACTTACTGTTTTCGTCGCTGATATTAATTTGAATCAGTACGTTTAGCGGCGGCAACGTCGACGGGCGTTGTTCGCTGAGTCTGCTGGCAATTTTCAGCCGATCGACGGTATGGCACCAGTCAAAATTCTCCGCCACAAGGCGGCTTTTATTCGACTGCAGCGGCCCGATAAAGTGCCACTCCAGCCCTGTTACACTTTGTTCAGCAAAGTGGTGAATCTTATCCACGCCTTCCTGCACATAGTTTTCGCCAAAGGCGCGTTGCCCGGCAGCAATCGCTTCTGCGAGGGCGCTCGCAGGCTTGGTTTTGCTGACTGCAAGCAGAGTCACTTCTTCGGGGCTTCTGCCGCAATGTGCCGCAGCGGCTGAGATTTTCCCATGTACCTGTGCCAGATTGTGCGCTATCTCATTCATGATCGTTGGAAGTGATATGGATATCGAAGAAATTGTGGCCCTTAGTGTAAAGCATAATGTCTCCGATCTACACCTGTGCGCGCGCCAGGCGGCACGCTGGCGAAAGTGTGGCAGGCTGGAAGCGTGCCCGGAGAAGGTGCCGGAAGTCGAAGAGGTTCTCAACGGATGGTTAAATGAGGAGCAAAAGTTGCAGCTTAGCCGCGCCGGCCAGCTCGATTTTTCCCTCACGCTCGCGAACGGCATCAGGCTACGCGGCAATGCTTTTCTCCATCAGGAAGGTTATTCGCTGGCGCTTAGATTACTCGCATCTTCTTGCCCGGATCTGCATACGCTTGGCGCACCCTCCCAACTGAAGGCGCTTTTACGGGAAAGTGAAGGGCTGATACTGGTGACTGGTGCTACCGGGAGCGGGAAGTCTACAACCCTTGCCGCGATGATTCAGCATCTCAATCAGCATCTTGACGGCCATGTGCTAACGCTGGAAGACCCCATCGAATTTATTCACGCCTCTGGCCGCTGCCTGATTCAGCAGCGCGAGCCCGGCCTGCACTGTGAAAGCTATGCAGCAGCGCTAAAAGCCGCTTTAAGGGAAGATCCGGACGTCATTCTGCTGGGTGAGCTCAGGGATAGTGAGACTATTGGCCTGGCGCTGACCGCGGCAGAAACAGGGCATTTGGTTCTGGCGACATTACACACACGCGGTGCTGCTCAGGCGGTAGAACGGCTGGTGGACGTGTTCCCTGCTCAGGAGAAAAGCCTGATTCAAACTCAGCTTGCCGGAAGCCTGAAAGCGGTGCTGGCACAAAAGCTTGTACCGGCGACTGACGGTGGCCGGGTGGCGCTGTACGAACTGTTGGTCAATACCCCGGCTGTGGCAAATTTGATTCGTGAGGGGAAGACGCATCAACTGCCTGGCGTGCTGCAAACCGGCCAGCAGCATGGCATGCAAAGCTTTGCCCAGAGCGAGGCGCTGCTGCTGCGTGAAGGTAAGATTGTTGGACACGATCGGGAATTCAGCGTGCCATGGGAGGCGACATTTTGGACGCTTTTATTGCCGTGATGTGTATTGGTGTGTATATTGTCCATCATTCAGGGAGAGCATGATGACCTCTGCTGAGCTGATAAAGGAATTGAGGGCCACGGGGTGCGAACCCGTCAGGCGTTCTGGGGGTAGCCACTGGATCTGGTGGTCACCTACAACCGGAAAAACGTTCCCCGTTCCGCATCCCAAAAAGGATTTGCCCGTCGGTACCGTCAAATCCATTCGTAAAATGGCAGGCATTTAGCCTGTCGCTGCCGGAGGTTGATGATGTTTTTTTCCGTTGGTGTGGAATTACCCGCAACTGAAAACGAAGCGTTTGGCCTGGTCGTGCCCGCGCTATGCAATGATGAATTTGGCTGCGTATCGGCCGCAGACAGTCAGGCGGATATCGCCCCGATGGTGCAGGATGCGGTGCTGTCGATTGTGGATTTAATGGTGGAGAGCGGCAAAGACATTACTCAACTGTGTGATGCGGGGCCTTTTGCTTATGCCGCAGACCCGGAGTACGGCTACTGCCAGCAATGGCTGCTGGTTGATGTGGATTTATCCGCGCTGGAAGGAAAGCAGCAGCGGCTAAACATCATGCTGCCAGACGCGCTGCTGCGGCGTATTGATTCCCGGGTAAAACAGCCCTCTTCAGGCTACCGGGACCGCAGCCATTTTTTGGCGATTGCCGCAAGGCATGAACTGCTGAACGCAGGGAACGACGCGCCCGGCAGTTAAGCCCTTCACGGGTGGTACTCGAACCAGCTTTCAAGAATAATCACCGCAGAAGCGGAGTCGATGCTGCCTTTGTTGAGGGCGCGGAAACCACCGTGTTCGAATAACCCGGCGCGGGCTTCGACGGTGCTCAGCCGCTCGTCCTGCAGGGAGACTTTCACGCCAAAGCGGCCGTGCAGGCGGTTCGCAAACTTGCGGGCTCTCGCCGTCAGGGGTTGTTCGGTGCCATCCATATTCAGCGGCAGGCCGACAACGACTTCTTCCGGCTGCCACTCCTTCAGGATTTTTTCTACCGCATTCCAGTCCGGAGTGCCGTCCTGCGCCTTAAGCGCGGTTAACGGGCGCGCAGTGCCGGTAATGCGCTGGCCGATGGCGACGCCGATACTTTTGGTGCCGAAGTCAAAAGCCATTAAAGTTCCACTGCTCATCAGGCGTGCCCCGCTTCGCTTGGCATGGTGTGGATATCGATACCAATCAGACGGGCGGCCTCGCGCCAGCGCTCTGAAATGGGCGTATGGAACAAGATCTCAGGCGAAGCAGGAGCCGTCAGCCATGAGTTTTCCATGATCTCCTGTTCAAGCTGCCCCTTTTCCCAGGAAGCGTAGCCGAGGGCAACAATCACCTCTTTCGGCTGTTTGGCCGTGCCTAACGTTTCCAGCACATCACGGGAAGTTGTAATCACCGTGTCGTCGGAGATGCGAATGCTTGAGCCGAAGTTGTCCGGCGGTGAGTGCAGAATAAACCCGCGATCTTCCGCCAGCGGGCCGCCGATAAATACGGGTTTATCCAGTCGAATCGTGGTGTCGCGCGGGTCCGGTTCTATTTTTAGCTTTTCGAGAACGCCATCAACCTGCAGGTTTTCCAGCGGTTTATTGATGATAATCCCCATCGCGCCTTCATCATTGTATTCACAGATATAAACTACGGAGCGCTTAAATAAAGGGTCCTGGAGAGCCGGCATGGCAATAAGAAAGTGATGCTGTAAATTCATTGTCAGAGGTTCTGATCCCGGTTGATAAAAGCGGCAGTGGCTGCGCGAAGTGTGGCCAGCTTACCACTAATGAAGGAAGGCGGGCTACCCGCCGTGAATCGTGCCTTCGAAGGGGGAAGGCGGGTAACAGCTACCCGCCAGATGCGCTTAGTGAGCGAGGCGTTTTTCGATGGCGTCGAACAGCATCCCGGTGATCGACACAGGGAATTCAGCTTCGATTTCGCGGATGCAGGTTGGGCTGGTGACGTTAATCTCGGTCAGGCGATCGCCGATAATATCCAGACCAACAAAAATCAGCCCTTTGGCTTTCAGCGTAGGCCCAACGCGGCGGGCAATTTCCCAGTCGCTGTCGGTCAACGGACGTGGTTCACCACGGCCACCGGCGGCCAGATTACCGCGGGTCTCACCGCCCTGCGGAATACGAGCCAGGCAGTAAGGTACCGGCTCGCCGTCGACCACCAGCACGCGTTTATCACCGTCTTTAATGGCAGGCAGGTAGTTCTGCGCCATGCAGTAGCGGGTACCCAGTTCGGTCAGCGTTTCGGCGATAACGCCGATGTTTGGGTCATCCTGTTTCACGCGGAAAATAGAGGCGCCACCCATACCGTCCAGCGGTTTCATAATGATGTCGCCGTGCTGCTGCCAGAAGGCTTTCAGCTGAGCTTTGTTACGGGTGACCAGCGTTTCCGGCGTTAAGTCGGCAAACCAGGCGGTGAACAGCTTTTCGTTACAGTCGCGCAGGCTCTGCGGTTTGTTAACGATCAACGTGCCTTTCTCTTCTGCGCGCTCAAGAATATAGGTCGCGTAGATAAATTCAGTGTCGAACGGCGGGTCTTTGCGCATCAGTACCACGTTCAGATCGGCCAGGGCGATATCCTGCTCGGTGCCAAACTCATACCACTTATCGTAGTTCTGCTCGACGCTGAGCAGGCGCGTGCGGGCACGCGCTTCGCCGTTGTTCAGATACAGGTCGGCCATTTCCATGTAGTGCAGTTCGTAACCACGACGCTGCGCTTCCAGCAGCATGGCGAAGCTGGAGTCTTTTTTAATGTTGATGTGTGCGATGGGGTCCATCACGATGCCGAGCTTGATCATTGTTGTTCTCCTTTAGCCCAGGTCGCCAAAGCGCACCTGCAGTGCGGTGATGGCGGTGAGCGCGGTGGTCTCAGTACGCAGAACGCGCGGTCCCAACAGAATATCAGTAAATTGGTGCTCTGCGGTCATGGCAATCTCATCTGCAGACAGGCCGCCTTCCGGGCCAATCAGCAGGCGGACGCGCTCGACCGGCTGCGGTAGCGTGTTGATGCTGGCGCTGGCTCGCGGATGCAGATTGAGCTTCAGGGCGTCATCCTGCTCGGCGCACCAGGCGGCCAGGTCCATCGCCGGGCGAATGTCTGGCACCCGGTTGCGGCCGCATTGCTCACAGGCGGCAATCGCAATCTTTTGCCACTGCTGGAGTTTCTTGTTCAGCCTTTCCGCATCCAGTTTTACCCCGCAGCGATCGGAAAACAATGGTGTAATCTCGTTCACACCCAGCTCCACGGCTTTTTGAATGGTGAATTCCATCTTTTCGCCGCGGGACATGACCTGGCCGAGATGCAGCCAGAGCGGTGACTCACGGTCGTCCTCGTTGCCCGCCAGGATTTTAACGCGCACGCTTTTTTTATCCGCCTGCACGATTTCCGCGTCGAACACCTGATTGCTGCCGTCGAACAGCTGAATAGCCTGGCCCGCGCTCATGCGCAGCACGCGTCCAACGTGGTTAGCCGCATCTTCGCTCAGGGCAACGTCCTGGCCAACGGAAAGATTTTCAGGATGGTGAATGCGGGGTATACGCATGAAGTGAGTTCCGGTTAGTTGCGCTGCAGGAATGGGCTCTTATCCTGACTCTATCCCAAAAAGGGAGAGGGGATTTTCGCCCCCTTGTTCTGTAGGTCGAGGGCGATATTCGTCACAGCAAATAAAGAATTGCCGCTAGTGTAGGTTAGCTGTTTCGCGCCTGGCAAGCCCGCAGCACATATGGATTATGATTGCCCTGGACTTTCGCAATGCGCTCATCCCGCTCGCACTCCCAGGTGTTGACCGGGTAGCGTTTATCCCAGGCCTGGAATAATTGAGTCTGCTGGCGAGAAAGCGACAGCTGGTATTGGTCGCGCATGTAGAAATAAGTGCGCGCAATTGCGCCTCGAGCGCGTTCCGGCGGCTCGGCCACTTTATCCTTAAAATCAATTTTCATTGCGCACTGGCCGTATTGGCCTTCGCCGCCGTTCCATTGGCTGTACATGAAGTTATTTCTGTCGGCGTTAACCTCGCCCACGGCAGGCTGCAGGTTATGCATATCGCTTTCTATTTTGCGGTATACCGGATCTTTGGCGCAGTTTTTACGTCCACCGTCTTGCCAGCACTGCAGCAGGTGGCCGAACTGCCAGGCAGGCATGACGTGCTCCCATTCAATGCGAGTGGCCCGGTTTTCGTTCTTCCGCACTTTATAGCCACAGGACTCCAGGTCCGGGATACCCTTTTTACCCTGCCAACTAATTTTACAGCCGCAGTAGAAGTCGCCCGGAGCATCGGCGTTGACCTTGACGCCTGCGGTTTTGGCTTGTGCGAAGCTATTGATGCCGTTGCTGAAGGCGGGAAGCGAACTGAAGGCTGCAACGAATGCAACAGCCCAAGAAATTTTGCGAGACATTTCCAGAATCCTTACTAAAACGTGCCCGCACCCTACCTGATCGGATATCCAGTTTCAATCAGAGGTAGTGTAAAAATTCCAGAAATAAACGATTAATTACATGGGGTTGTAACGTCGAGTTTTAATAACTGGCCGCAATGAGTGCAGCGATATTCGGCTTCGCCGCGCAGCACCCGATTGTGGCGGCGCACGGTGAGCTGATGCTGCTGGCAAGGGCAGCGGTAGGGGAAGGTATTTTTGCGTACCGAATCGACTTCAAATTTATGCGTGCGGCGGGCCGGGACGCCGAGCACGGTTTCCATCATCCATTTCCATTCCTTGCCGTGGGGGGCGACGCGGCCAAAGTGCTTCCATACCAGCAGGTGAGCCAGCTCATGGGGGACAACTTCTTCGACAAAAGCCTGCTGATTTTCCATCAGCAGCACCGGATTCAGGCGAATTTCGTTGCTTTCCAGCCAGGCAGTGCCGGCGGCGGTGCCGCGCTGCTGATAGACCACTTTGGGCTCAGGATAATGAGTGCCTAAATGCGCGTTGGCCTGCTGAAGTTTTTCACGCAGGCAGCGCATAACGGCTTGCTGGAGAGCGATAGGGAGTCTGAGGACTTTCATAACGGCAGAGAATAATGGGGCAGGAAGCGCGGTGCAAGCCCCTCCCGTTACCGGAAGGGGCTTTCAGGACTCAGTTGTGTGCGCCGATTTCGCGTAATTTACGGCCTTTCATCAGGTTACGTTCGATGTGTTCCAGAGAGACATGTTTCGTCTCAGGAATAAGCCACAGCGTCAGGACGATAAAGAACAGGTTCAGCGCCGCATAAACCCAGAAGGTGTTAGCGTTGCCCAGCGTGTTCAGCATAGTCAGGAAGGTGGCGCCGACAATCATATTGGCAATCCAGTTGGTGGCGGTGGAGCAGGTGATGCCGAAATCGCGCCCTTTGAGCGGCTGGATTTCCGAGCACAGCACCCAAATCAGCGGGCCAGCGCTCATGGCGAAGCCAACGATAAACATCAGCAGCATGGCAACCGCAAAGTACTGCGCGCCCTGGGAATGGATGCCGACGTGTAGCATGGTGCCCAGCACGCCCATGCCGACGGCCATGACCAGGAAGCCGAGCACCAGCGTAGGTTTACGTCCCCAGCGGTCAACCAGACCGATAGCAATAAAGGTAGCCAGCACGTTAATCAGGCCCACGATCACGGTGCCCCACATTTGCTGCGTGGTATTCGCGAACCCGGCAATTTCGAAGATTTTTGGTGCGTAGTACATGATGACGTTCATGCCGGTGAACTGCTGCATGACCTGCAGCAATACGCCAAGAAAGACCGCCCGGCGGAAGTTCGAGTTGTCCTTAAACAGCGACCACCCGCTTTGTTTCACCTTCAGGCTTTCGCGGATTTCTTCCAGCTCACGTTTCGCCTCTGCGCTGGTATCGCGCAGGCGCAGCAGCACGCGTTCAGCATCGTGGAAGCGGCGCTTGGCGGCAAACCAGCGCGGACTGTCCGGCAGGAAGAACACGCCAACCAGCAGTAGCAGAGCGGGAAGGGTGATCACGCCCAGCATCCAGCGCCAGGATTCGGTGTAGCTGAAAGCTGTATCGGAGAGATAAGCGCCCAGAATACCGATGGTGATCATCAGTTGGTACATGGAGATCATGCTGCCACGGATCTTCTCCGGCGCAATCTCTGACAGGTAAAGCGGGGCGGTGTAGGAAGCGACGCCAACGGCCAGGCCCAGCAGGACACGAGACACGATCAACACTTCAACATTGGGCGCAAAGGCCGAGAACAGGGAACCGAGCACAAACAGCACGGCACCTATCATCAGGCTGTATTTTCTCCCCAGTTTGAAAGAGAGCCAGCCGCTGCCGATGGCCCCGACGGCTGCCCCGAACATCATCGAACTCACCACCCATTCCTGGGTGTGGGAGGTGATGGCAAAGTCTTTAGCGATAAACGGCAGCGCACCGGCAATCACCCCAATGTCCAGGCCGAACAGCAGGCCGGCGAGCGCGGCGAGGAAGCAGACAAAAAAGGTCATGCTTTTGTTGGAGCGCCCGGTTTTTTTATTGTCAGGCATATCGCCCTCCACGTGGATTTTTTCGGATTTGACGTTTTTAAGGGTAGGGCAGTAAACGGCGGAAGTGTGTGATGATAATCACAGTGATGTAATCGTTTACACTAGAGGTCTAAATTGAGAGGAAACTTAATGTTGATAAGACAGGGAATTTACGGCTAATAAAATCCGTCCTGCGGTTAAAAATCGGTGTTTGATGAGCTGTTATGTAACAAATGATGTGCCTGAACGCACATATGAATAAAAGTGGCAATAAAGGCTATTCCTGTTATGTGTAATCGGTTTCAAATTGTTGCCGGTGATAGCAGGGAGCCAGGAGAAGAGAAATCTGTAGGTACAGAACCAAAAAGCAAAAGGCCAGCATAAGCTGGCCTTTAAAGTACAAAGCGGTGGCGGGTTATTTCAGGCCAGCGGCTTCACGCAGCAGTGCGGCTTTGTCGGTTTTTTCCCATGGGAAATGTTCGCGACCAAAGTGACCGTATGCGGCGGTTTCTTTGTAGATCGGATGCAGCAGATCCAGCATCTGAATCAGGCCGTATGGACGCAGGTCGAAGAACTCGCGTACCAGCAGGGTCAACTGCTCGGTAGAGATTTTCTCGGTACCGAAGGTTTCCACCATGATGGAAGTAGGTTCTGCCACGCCGATAGCGTAAGAAACCTGAATTTCGCAGCGGTCAGCCAGGCCAGCGGCGACGATGTTTTTCGCGACATAACGCGCAGCATAGGCAGCAGAACGGTCAACTTTAGACGGATCTTTACCTGAGAATGCGCCGCCACCGTGACGAGCCATACCGCCGTAGGTATCAACGATGATTTTACGCCCGGTCAGACCGCAGTCACCCATTGGGCCACCGATAACAAAACGGCCAGTTGGGTTGATGTGGTATTTGGTGGAGGCGTTCAGCCACTCGCCCGGCAGAACTGGTTTGATGATCTCTTCCATCACCGCTTCCTGCAGGTCTTTCAGCGCGATGTCTTCAGAGTGCTGAGTGGACAACACAACCGCATCAATACCGACGATTTTACCGTCGTCGTACTGGAAGGTGATCTGGCTTTTCGCGTCCGGGCGCAGCCACGGCAGGGTGCCGTTTTTGCGCACTTCAGCCTGACGCTGCACCAGACGGTGGGCGTAGGTGATTGGCGCTGGCATCAGCACGTCGGTTTCGTTGGTCGCATAGCCAAACATCAGGCCCTGATCGCCCGCACCCTGTTCCAGCGGATCGGTACGGTCAACGCCCTGATTGATGTCCGGGGATTGTTTACCAATCGCGCTCAGAACAGCGCAGGAGTTGGCGTCAAAGCCCATATCTGAATGCACATAGCCGATTTCACGCACGGTTTTGCGGGTGATTTCTTCGATATCAACCCACGCGCTGGTGGTGATTTCGCCGCCAACCAGAACCATACCGGTTTTGACGTAGGTCTCACAGGCTACGCGTGCTTTCGGATCCTGCTCGAGGATCGCGTCAAGGACGGCGTCGGAGATTTGGTCAGCGATTTTATCAGGATGCCCTTCAGATACAGACTCGGACGTAAAGAGGTGTTTAGCCATATTTTCTTCACCCTAAGAGGATTTATTTAGTTCAGGCTGCTGCTCTACGCCACAGCGGTGGCGAGATAGACCAACCCGGGAACTTATTGCCACAGATTGAAAAACAGGCAGTCTAACAGTTAATCAGTATAGATGGATTAACATCTGGACGGCCATTTTAGATTAGACAATCGGCAGATAGCCAGAATTTTTTAGGGTAACGGCAACATGTGATAAATCTTGAGTGGAAAGTGGAGCTGACACTGCTGGCAATTTACACATTTTGTTTTGCTTTTTACCCCTTATATGGGTATAAAGCGGCGCGCGCGGCTTAATCAAAAGCACACGATTCGTGTTGCCCACTTCCAGCCGGGTTGAGCAATTATTTAGAGCCTGTCAGGTACAGTGTTCGCAGCTTTGGCTTGTCGCATACATATTCAACGTATGCGTGGAGGTAAGTAATGAACCGCCGTCATTCATATAACCCAGCACGCCGTTCTGGCGCGTATATGCTCCTCGCAGCCTGCATCTCATGTTTTCAAACTTGCCGATGTTTTACCCATCTCGGCGCTTCTCAGGATCCCCGGGCCGGTCTGTAATCCGCCGTGGTAACTGAACAAGGGCGCTCTTGTATTACAAGAGTTTTCTCGTGGTTTCGCCGTCCTGTCATACAGGGTTCGGATACGTGTTTTACAATGATATGAAAATGAAACCGGTCGCACAGCCTGGCTGTCAGCGTCTTGTGCTGTCAATGCGCGCTGTTAATGGGTTGTTATTGCAGGATACCCCTGCGATAGTAGTCAACTGTTTTGCACAATCGACAAAATTTGAGGTTCGCCATGACTGACAAAATCACTTCTGTTTCGGGTTCGTCAGTGGGCGAGCAGGATGTACATCGTTCCATTCAGGAGGTTGCCATGAGCTCCGAGGAAGCCAGCAAGATGCTGCGTACATACAATATTGCCTGGTGGGGCAATAACTATTATGACGTTAACGAACTGGGCCATATTAGCGTTTGCCCGGATCCGGACGTTCCGGAAGCTCGCGTGGATCTCGCCGAACTGGTGAAAGCGCGTGAAGCTCAGGGCCAGCGCTTGCCTGCGCTGTTCTGCTTCCCGCAGATCCTGCAGCACCGCCTGCGTTCGATTAACGCCGCCTTTAAGCGTGCGCGTGAATCCTACGGCTACAACGGCGACTATTTTCTGGTTTACCCGATCAAAGTTAACCAGCACCGCCGTGTGATTGAGTCGCTGATTCATTCCGGCGAACCGCTGGGCCTGGAAGCCGGTTCTAAAGCCGAGCTGATGGCCGTATTGGCGCACGCGGGCATGACCCGGTCGGTTATCGTCTGTAACGGCTATAAAGACCGCGAATACATCCGCCTGGCGCTGATCGGCGAGAAGATGGGCCATAAGGTCTACCTGGTTATCGAGAAGATGTCTGAGATCGGCATCGTGCTGGAAGAAGCCGAGCGACTGAATGTGATTCCTCGCCTGGGCGTTCGCGCCCGTCTGGCTTCTCAGGGATCCGGTAAATGGCAGTCCTCCGGCGGTGAGAAGTCCAAATTTGGCCTCGCGGCAAACCAGGTTCTGCAGCTGGTGGAAATCCTGCGTGAACGCGGCCGCCTGGACAGCATTCAGCTGCTGCACTTCCACCTGGGTTCTCAGATGGCGAACATTCGCGATATCGCCACCGGCGTTCGTGAGTCCGCGCGCTTCTACGTTGAGCTGCATAAGCTGGGCGTGAACATTCAGTGCTTCGACGTTGGCGGTGGCCTGGGCGTGGACTACGAAGGGACTCGCTCCCAGTCCGACTGCTCCGTTAACTACGGCCTGAATGAATACGCGAACAATATTATTTGGGCAATTGGCGATGCTTGTGAAGAAAATGGTCTGCCGCACCCGACGGTGATCACCGAGTCTGGCCGCGCCGTGACCGCGCACCACACAGTGCTGGTTTCCAATATTATCGGCGTGGAGCGTAACGAATATACCGAAGCAACTCCACCTGCGGTTGACGCCCCTCGCGCACTGCAAAGCATGTGGGAAACCTGGGAGGAGATGCATCAGCCTGGGACTCGCCGCTCGCTGCGTGAATGGTTGCACGACAGCCAGATGGACCTGCACGACATCCACGTCGGCTACTCCTCCGGGGCATATAGCCTGCAGGAGCGTGCCTGGGCAGAACAGCTTTACCTGAACATGTGCCACGACGTGCAGAAGCAGCTTGATCCAAGCAACCGCGCGCACCGTCCAATTATCGACGAACTGCAGGAGCGCATGGCGGACAAAATGTACGTCAACTTCTCGCTGTTCCAGTCGATGCCGGATGCGTGGGGGATCGATCAGCTTTTCCCGGTACTGCCGCTGGAAGGGTTGAATCACGCGCCTGAGCGCCGCGCGGTGCTGCTGGACATTACCTGCGACTCCGATGGGGCAATTGACCACTATATTGATGGCGACGGCATAGCCACGACGATGCCGATGCCGGAATACGATCCGGAGAACCCACCGATGCTGGGCTTCTTCATGGTGGGTGCGTACCAGGAAATCCTGGGCAACATGCACAACCTGTTCGGTGACACCGAGGCTGTGGACGTCTTCGTCTTCCCTGATGGCTCCGTGGAAGTTGAACTGTCTGACGAAGGTGATACCGTGGCGGACATGCTGCAGTACGTGCAGCTCGATCCGAACAAGCTGCTGACTCAGTTCCGCGACCAGGTCAAGAACACCGGCCTTGACGATGCGCTGCAGCAGCAGTTCCTCGAAGAGTTCGAAGCGGGTCTGTACGGTTATACGTATCTGGAAGACGAGTAAGCTATCGCTTCCCCTCTCCTCTTCAGGGAGAGGGGCAAAGAGCGAGCAATAGCCTATACTCTCTTGAACCTGTATGAATTAGCGGCGATAATCCGCGCAATAAATAGTAGTCACCCAATCCAATCCCTTCCTCGTCGGGTTTAACGACGCGGAGGGGATTTTTTTTAGGCGTTTTTTAACCCCAACCGAGAGGTCAGACAATGAGCACCTTAGGCCACAAATACGATAACTCCCTGGTATCTAATGCCTTTGGTTTTTTACGTTTCCCGCTGAATTTCCAGCCGTACGATAGCGATGCAGACTGGGTGATCACCGGCGTTCCGTTTGATGCGGCAACTTCCGGTCGCGCAGGCGGCCGCCACGGCCCGGCAGCGATTCGTCAGGTATCCACCAACCTGGCATGGGAAGGAAACCGCTTCCCGTGGAACTTCGACATGCGCGAGCGTCTGAACGTTGTGGACTGCGGCGATCTGGTTTACGCCTTCGGCGATGCCCGTGAGATGAGCGAAAATCTCCAGGCGCACGCTGAGCGTCTGCTGGCTTCCGGCAAGCGTATGCTTTCCTTCGGCGGTGACCACTTCGTGACTCTACCGCTGCTGCGTGCTCACGCGAAGCACTTTGGTAAAATGGCGTTGGTGCATTTTGATGCGCACACCGACACCTACGCGAATGGCTGCGAGTTCGACCACGGCACGATGTTCTACACCGCGCCAAACGAAGGCCTGATCGATCCGAACCACTCCGTGCAGATCGGTATTCGTACCGAGTTCGACAAAGATAACGGCTTCACCGTGCTGGATGCCTGCCAGGTAAACGATCGCGGCGTAGACGACATTATTGCCCAGGTTAAGCAGATCGTCGGCGACATGCCGGTTTACCTGACTTTTGACATCGACTGCCTGGATCCCGCGTTTGCGCCGGGAACAGGTACGCCGGTGATTGGTGGCCTGACGTCCGATCGTGCTATCAAGCTGGTTCGGGGCCTGAAAGATCTGAATATCGTGGGGATGGACGTGGTGGAAGTGGCTCCGGCCTACGACCAGTCTGAAATCACCGCGCTGGCTGCGGCAACGTTGGCGCTGGAAATGCTGTATATCCAGGCGGCCAAGAAAGGCGAATAAGCCTTTAAATACCGCCCCGTTGGGGGCGGTATCGCTTTATTTAATCCCATCCGCTGCCATGCGGTCGCGGATATGCTGGGCACGAGCGGCAGACGCCGGGTGGTCGTCCAGCATGGAGCTTTGACGGCCCTCGTCGAGCTTAGCCAGCTTCTCGAAGCTGGTGGCAAGACCGGTCGGGTTGATGCCGCGTTTGCGCAACAGATCGTAAGAGTAGTCGTCCGCTTCAGATTCCTGACGCTGGGAGAACTGAGCGTTCACCAGTTTTTCGCCTAAATCCCCAAGCTGAGACTGCGACAGGTTGCCAATCACGCCGCCTGCGGATGCGGCAGCAACGCGGGCTGCGTTAGCCCCGAGCGCGACCTGCATCCCTTTTTTCACGTGGCCCAGCGCGACGTGCCCCATTTCGTGGCCAATCACCGCTTCAACTTCGTTGTCGTCCATCATGTCCATCAGGCCGCTGTAGACGCGGATGCAGCCGTTCGCCATGGCGAAGGCGTTGACGTCTTTGGTCACATAAACTTTATAGTTAACCGGCAGACCGTTGATGTTATCCCCCAGCGCGGAGGCAATTTTGTTCAGCCGCTGGGTGTATGGGCTGTCTGCCGGGGCTATCGTAGCTTTGCTGTCCTGCTGCTTACAGGCATCATCGCTCAGGGTTTTCACCTGCGCATCGCTTAAAGTGTAGGCCTGGAAAGCTTCGGCTCCAGAGGTCAATAGCCCGTTGGAATCCATTCCCTGGCAGCCGCTCAGCAGGGCTGCGACGCTCAGGCTCAACAATATTGGGCGCATCTTCATGGCCATTTTCCTTTCTTTATAATAGGTAAAAACAGAATCGGATTTACCGCAGGCGAGGCGGCTCCAGAACCAGTATAAAGAAGAATAAATGGCCTGCGCATCAGGTTGCGCAACTTGCGAGCGTTATCCAGAGATTTCTTACCCTGTCAACGGCACGCCGCATGTACATGACCATTCCCCTGGTGTACATTGTTGTCACATTTTCGGGCGTAGCCCATAACGCATCGTAGTCAAGGCGCGACCTTCAACCATCCGATCTGGAGTCAAAATGTCCTCTCGTAAAGAGCTTGCCAATGCTATTCGTGCGCTCAGCATGGACGCAGTACAAAAAGCCAAATCCGGTCACCCGGGTGCCCCTATGGGCATGGCCGACATTGCCGAAGTCCTGTGGCGTGATTTCCTGAACCATAACCCACAGAACCCATCCTGGGCTGACCGCGACCGCTTCGTGCTGTCCAACGGCCACGGTTCTATGCTGATTTACAGCCTGCTGCACCTCAGCGGTTATGATCTGCCGATTGAACAGCTGAAAAACTTCCGTCAGCTGCACTCCCAGACTCCGGGCCACCCGGAAGTGGGCTACACCGCCGGTGTTGAAACCACGACTGGCCCACTGGGTCAGGGTATTGCGAACGCGGTCGGTATGGCTATCGCAGAGAAAACGCTGGCGGCACAGTTCAACCGTCCTGGCCACGACATCGTGGACCACTTCACCTATGCATTTATGGGTGACGGCTGCATGATGGAAGGCATCTCTCACGAGGTTTGCTCCCTGGCTGGTACCCTGAAGCTGGGTAAACTGGTTGCGTTCTATGACGACAACGGCATCTCCATCGACGGTCACGTTGAAGGCTGGTTCACCGACGATACCGCAAAACGCTTCGAAGCCTACGGCTGGCATGTCGTGCGCGGTGTAGACGGCCACGATGCCGCGGCTATCAAACGTGCAGTAGAAGAAGCGCGTGCGGTGACCGACAAACCATCCCTGCTGATGTGCAAAACCATCATCGGTTTCGGTTCCCCGAACAAAGCCGGTACCCATGACTCTCATGGCGCCCCGCTGGGTGATGCAGAAATCGCACTGACCCGCGAAGCGCTTGGCTGGAACCACGCACCGTTCGAAATCCCTTCTGACATCTACGCGCAGTGGGATGCGAAAGAAGCGGGGCAGGCTAAAGAAGCCGCATGGAACGAGAAGTTCGCTGCCTACGCGAAAGCCTTCCCGCAGGAAGCCGCAGAGTTCACTCGCCGCGTGAAAGGCGAAATGCCTTCTGACTTCGACGCAAAAGCGAACGAGTTCATCGCTAAGCTGCAGGCTAACCCATCCAAGATCGCCAGCCGTAAAGCTTCCCAGAATGCTATCGAAGCGTTCGGCCCGCTGCTGCCGGAATTCCTGGGTGGCTCCGCTGACCTGGCGCCTTCTAACCTGACTCTCTGGTCTGGTTCTAAAGCGATTAACGAAGATACCGCCGGGAACTACATCCACTACGGCGTGCGCGAATTCGGTATGACCGCTATCGCCAACGGTATCTCCCTGCACGGCGGTTTCCTGCCGTACACCTCTACCTTCCTGATGTTCGTAGAATACGCCCGTAACGCGGTGCGTATGGCTGCGCTGATGAAACAGCGTCAGGTGATGGTGTATACCCACGACTCCATCGGCCTGGGCGAAGATGGCCCGACTCACCAGCCGGTTGAGCAGGTTGCTTCCCTGCGTGTTACCCCGAACATGAGCACCTGGCGCCCATGTGACCAGGTTGAGTCCGCAGTCGCGTGGAAGTACGGCGTTGAGCGTCACGACGGCCCGACCGCGCTGATCCTTTCCCGCCAGAACCTGGCTCAGCAGGATCGTACCGAGCAGCAGCTGAAAGACATCGCTCGCGGCGGCTACGTGCTGAAAGATTGCGCAGGTCAGCCAGAGCTTATCTTCATCGCTACCGGCTCTGAAGTTGAGCTGGCGGTGGCCGCATGGGACAAGCTGACTGCCGAAGGCGTGAAAGCGCGCGTGGTGTCCATGCCGTCTACCGACGCGTTCGACAAGCAGGATGCGGCTTACCGTGAATCCGTGCTGCCGAAAGCCGTTTCTGCTCGTGTGGCTATCGAAGCTGGCATCGCTGACTACTGGTACAAATACGTTGGCCTGAATGGCGCTATCGTTGGCATGACCACCTTCGGTGAGTCTGCACCAGCGGAACTGCTGTTCGAAGAGTTTGGCTTCACCGTGGAAAACGTGGTGAAACAGGCTAAAGCGATTCTGTAATCCGTCTCGCTAACTATCAGGGTCGCTTCGGCGGCCCTTTTTTATGCCGATTATTCCACTTATACCCTGTTCTTTATTCCACCATCGGGGCGCTCAGTTGCAGTTATTCCACCAAAACTGTGATGTACGTCAGAAGTTGAGCGGAGCATGTTGGGGTATCGTTCCTTTTATTCCCGCTTTCGCTTAACATAGCTGAAGCGTTTCAGTCGAATAAATGTTCGACAATTAAGCAAACAAGTGCAGTTTCATGAGTGCGAGGATTCCCCTCAGGCGGTTGCTGGATTACTCTGTCAGCCACTAAATCCCAGGGATTCTGGCAGGAGAGATATGACCGTACGCATCGCTATTAATGGCTTCGGTCGCATTGGGCGCAACGTGGTACGTGCTTTGTACGAATCTGGTCGCCGTGCGGAAATTACCGTGGTAGCAATCAACGAACTGGCAGACGCTGCGGGTATCGCGCATCTGTTGAAGTACGATACCAGCCACGGTCGCTTTGTCTGGGATGTTCGCCAGGAGCGTGAAGTCCTGTTTGTGGGCGACGACAGCATTCGCCTGCTGCATGAACCGACCATTGAAGCGCTCCCGTGGCGTGAACTGGGCGTTGATATCGTGCTGGACTGTACCGGCGTGTTCGGCTCCCGCGCTGACGGTGAAGCCCACCTTGCGGCAGGGGCGAAGAAAGTCCTGTTCTCACACCCTGGCGGTAACGACCTCGATACAACCGTCGTCTACGGCGTGAACCATGAGCAGGTCGAAGACAGCCACCGTATCGTCTCCAATGCCTCCTGCACCACAAACTGTATTATTCCAATCATTAAACTGCTGGATGAAGCGTTTGGCATTGAGTCCGGGACGGTCACTACCATCCACTCGGCCATGCACGATCAGCAGGTGATTGACGCTTACCACCCTGATTTGCGACGCACTCGTGCGGCGAGTCAGTCGATCATTCCGGTGGATACGCGTCTTGCGGCCGGTATCACGCGTATTTTCCCACAATTTAATGACCGTTTTGAGGCGATCGCGGTACGCGTTCCCACGATAAACGTGACGGCCATTGATTTGAGCGTGACGGTCAGAAATTCAGTAAATGCATGTGAAGTCAACCACTTGCTGCAAAAAGCGGCACAGGAAGCATTTCATGGTATAGTTGACTATACGGAATTACCGTTGGTCTCTACTGATTTTAACCACGATCCGCACAGTGCAATCGTCGACGGCACGCAAACGCGGGTCAGTGGGCAACATCTGATTAAAACTCTAGTCTGGTGTGATAACGAATGGGGCTTTGCCAACAGGATGCTCGACACCACGTTGGTTATGGCTCAATGGATTTCAGGTAAGGCGCACGTTGCGTCTGCAAAACTTTAAGAATCAACGAGAGGATTCACCATGTCTGTAATTAAGATGACCGATCTGGATCTGGCGGGCAAACGCGTATTCATCCGTGCCGATCTGAACGTGCCGGTTAAAGACGGGAAAGTCACCAGCGATGCGCGTATCCGTGCATCTCTGCCGACCATTGAACTGGCGCTGAAACAGGGTGCTAAAGTCATGGTGACTTCTCACCTGGGTCGTCCGACCGAAGGCGAGTACAACGAAGAATTCTCTCTGCTGCCAGTGGTTAACTACCTGAAAGACAAGCTGTCTAACCCGGTTCGTCTGGTAAAAGATTACCTGGACGGCGTAGAGGTTGCTGCCGGTGAGCTGGTTGTTCTGGAAAACGTTCGCTTCAACAAAGGCGAGAAAAAAGACGACGAAGCACTGTCCAAAAAATACGCTGCACTGTGCGACGTGTTCGTGATGGATGCTTTCGGGACTGCACACCGTGCGCAGGCTTCTACTCACGGCATCGCTAAATTTGCTGACGTTGCTTGTGCAGGCCCGCTGCTGGCTGACGAACTGGAAGCACTGGGCAAAGCTCTGAAAGAGCCGGCTCGCCCAATGGTTGCTATCGTTGGCGGTTCTAAAGTTTCTACCAAACTGACCGTGCTGGACTCCCTGTCCAAAATCGCTGACCAGCTGATTGTTGGCGGCGGCATCGCGAACACCTTCGTTGCAGCCCAGGGCCACAACGTAGGTAAATCCCTGTACGAAGCAGACCTGGTTGATACCGCTAAAGATCTGCTGACCCGTTGCGACATCCCAGTACCAACCGACGTGCGTGTGGCCACTGAGTTCTCCGAAACTGCGACCGCAACCCTGAAGTCTGTGAACGACATCAAAGACGAAGAGCAGATTCTGGACATGGGCGACGTTTCCGCTGAGAAACTGGCCGTGATCCTGAAAAACGCGAAAACCATTCTGTGGAACGGCCCGGTTGGCGTGTTCGAATTCCCTAACTTCCGTAAAGGGACCGAAATCGTTGCCCGTGCTATCGCAGACAGCGAAGCCTTCTCTATCGCAGGCGGCGGCGACACTCTGGCCGCTATCGACCTGTTCGGTATCGCAGACAAAATTTCCTACATCTCTACCGGTGGCGGCGCATTCCTTGAGTTCGTGGAAGGCAAAGTACTGCCAGCTGTAGCAATGCTCGAAGAGCGCGCTAAGAAGTAATTCCTACGGGCAGGGTAACCTGCCCGTTGATTTATTGCCGCCCGGCAAGATTCAGGACGGTGATTCGATTTTTCCAAGGCCTACAGGACACATCAACATGTCTAAAATTTTTGATTTCGTAAAACCAGGTGTTGTAACTGGCGACGACGTACAGAAAATCTTCCAGGTAGCAAAAGAGAACAACTTTGCTCTTCCAGCCGTTAACTGCGTCGGTACCGACTCTATTAACGCCGTTCTGGAAACCGCTGCGAAAGTAAAATCTCCGGTTATCGTTCAGTTCTCTAACGGCGGTGCTGCATTCATCGCTGGTAAAGGCGTGAAAACTGATGTTCCACAGGGTGCTGCTATCCTGGGCGCAATCTCTGGTGCACACCACGTACATCAGATGGCTGAACACTACGGCGTGCCGGTTATTCTGCACACTGACCACTGCGCTAAGAAACTGCTGCCGTGGATCGACGGCCTGCTGGACGCGGGTGAAAAACACTTTGCCGCTACCGGTAAACCACTGTTCTCTTCCCACATGATTGACCTGTCCGAAGAGTCTCTGGAAGAAAACATCGAAATCAGCTCCAAATACCTGGCTCGCATGTCCAAACTGGGCATGACCCTGGAAATCGAACTGGGCTGCACCGGCGGTGAAGAAGATGGCGTGGACAACAGCCACATGGACGCTTCTGCTCTGTACACCCAGCCAGAAGACGTTGATTACGCTTACACCGAACTGAGCAAAATCAGCCCACGTTTCACCATCGCAGCTTCCTTCGGTAACGTACACGGCGTGTACAAACCAGGTAACGTGGTTCTGACCCCGACCATCCTGCGTGATTCTCAGGAATACGTTTCTAAGAAACACAACCTGCCGCACAACAGCCTGAACTTCGTCTTCCACGGCGGTTCCGGTTCTTCTGCTCAGGAAATCAAAGACTCCGTAAGCTACGGCGTAATCAAAATGAACATCGATACCGATACCCAGTGGGCAACCTGGGACGGCATCCTGAACTACTACAAAGAAAACGAAGCTTACCTGCAGGGTCAGCTGGGTAACCCGAAAGGCGCTGACCAGCCGAACAAAAAATACTACGATCCACGTGTCTGGCTGCGCGCAGCTCAGACCTCTATGATCGTTCGCCTGGAGCAGGCATTCAAAGAGCTGAACGCGGTAGACGTTCTGTAATTTGAGCTAATATTTGCTTCGATAAAAACCCGCCTTGGCGGGTTTTTTTATATTCAAATATAAGCGTAATATTTGCAGCCATTTTTAATTCTTTGTTTTATGCACCTTACTCTGAGTAAATAAACGTCAATATTGATAAGTTTTCAGTCTGAATAAGAGTTTATGGCTGGTTATATGAATTTATTATCTCCATAAATTTCTTTTATTCAGGATGTTTAGGTTGACCTTAATCATGGAAATAGCAAATTATAAAAAATTAACTCATTGTTATTTATGGGTTTATATTCATTTGGTTGCTTGTTGTACTGATGAGGGTTGAGCTCTTGTGAGTCGCCGCACATAACATAGTAGGGAGAATACGTAAGATCGCCGCCATTGATAACTTATTAGGCATGGCGCTTTATGGATAATACGACATTACCTAAAACACAGCACCTGGTTGTATTTCAGGAAGTGGTAAGAAGTGGTTCATTTGGCTCTGCGGCGAAGCAGCTAAGATTGACTCAGCCTGCGGTAAGTAAAATTATCAGCGATATGGAAGCCTTGTTTGGTCTGGAGCTTATCATTCGCAAAAATACCGGTGTTCAGCTTACGGCTGCCGGTAAAGTACTGCTCGGTTACGCCGAGTCGATTACCCGCGAAATGCGCAACATGTGCAACGAAATGAACAGTCTGGTCGGTAGCGAAGCGGTAGATGTTTCATTCGGCTATCCTTCACTTATCGGTTTTACCTTCCTGCCGGGCATGATGAAAGCCTTTAAAGAGCAGTATCCACAGGCTGAAGTTTCAATGTTTGAAGCTCAACTTTGCTCCTTCTTACCGGCGATACGTGACGGCAGGCTGGATTTTGCCATCGGTACGCTGAGCGATGAGATGCTGCTTCAGGATTTGCATATCGAACCCCTGTTTGAATCAGAGTTTGTTCTGGTAGCCGGACGAACACGAACGCGCGGAGGCGTGATGACGCTCCGCTCATTAAGCCATGAGCAGTGGGTGTTGCCTCAAACCGAAATGGGCTACTACAGTGAACTTCTGACCATCCTGCAACAGAACCATATCACCAGCGATAAAATCATTAAAACCGACTCAGTTGTCACCATTTATAACATGGTGTTGACCGCCGGTTTCCTGACGATTATTCCCCGTGAAATGATCGCACCTTTTGGCTCTCAGGAGTTTGTTCAAATTCCATTAACGGATGAATTACCTGTTGCACGCTATGCTGCGGTATGGTCGAAAAATTGCCGTATAAAAAAATCAGCGGCGACTCTGGTTGAATTAGCCAAAGTGCATTCAGTGCGTAGTAAATATCAATTTAATAAATTAACGGTGGTGGCTTAGCTTACTTAGCATAATCACTTTTTATCACTCATTAAATTAAAAAGGCGAGTTTTTTATTATTCGCTACGAATATCTTTTATTGCTTTGATGCGGAGATCAACATGCATATAGATAATGAATTGCCAGTCACAATTAACGATGTTCTTGAAGCGAAAAAAAGAATATCTGGATTTGTGTATAAAACCGGGATGCCTCGCTCTAATTATCTTAGCGAATGCTGTAAGGGCGACATCTATTTGAAATTTGAAAACATGCAACGTACCGGTTCGTTTAAAATGCGCGGTGCTTTCAATAAACTCAGTTCACTGAGTGAAGAAGAAAGAGCCCGGGGCGTGGTGGCCTGTTCTGCGGGTAACCATGCTCAGGGTGTTTCATTGTCATGTGCGCTGCTCGGTATTAACGGCAAAGTGGTGATGCCTAAAGGTGCACCGAAGTCAAAAGTTGCCGCCACGACTGACTATTCAGCTCAAGTGATTATCCACGGCGATAATTTTAACGAAACCATCGCCAAGGTCAGCGAAATTGTTGAGACGGAAGGGCGTATCTTTATCCCACCTTACGATGATGAAAAAGTCATTGCCGGGCAGGGGACGATTGGCCTGGAAATTCTTGAAGACCTTTACGACGTCGATAACGTGATTGTGCCGATTGGCGGCGGCGGCCTGATTGCTGGCATTGCGGTAGCCATTAAATCCATTAATCCGACGATTAATATTATTGGCGTACAGGCAGAAAACGTCCACGGCATGGCGTCTTCTTTCCGTACTGGTGAAATTACCGCGTATCGAGCAAGCAGTACATTAGCTGACGGTTGTGATGTTGCCCGACCAGGAAAGCTAACCTTCGAAATCGTTAAGAAATTAGTCACCGATATTATTTTGGTTAGCGAAGAAGAGATCAGAAACAGTATGGTCGCGCTTATTCAGAGAAATAAAATTGTCACTGAAGGTGCTGGGGCACTGGCTTCCGCTGCATTATTAAGCGGCAAGCTCGACCAGTACATTAAAGGCCGTAAAACCGTGAGTATTATTTCTGGTGGAAATATCGATTTGTCTCGTGTCTCTGAAATTACTGGCGCAGCGGAAGCCTGCCTGGTCTAAATAAGGATCTTCATTATGAGTAATGTAGAAACAACCCTTGTTGGTCAAAAAGAGTCCTCCCTGTGGCGTAAGTCCGATACCACCTGGACTTTAGGTCTGTTTGGTACCGCCATTGGCGCTGGGGTCCTGTTTTTCCCGATTCGCGCGGGCTACGGCGGGCTTATCCCAATACTTATCATGCTTGTTCTTGCCTATCCGATAGCCTTCCTTTGCCACCGCGCGCTGGCACGACTGTGCCTTTCCGGCAGCAATCCGTCGGGGAATATCACCGAAGTTGTCGAGGAGCATTTTGGTAAAACGGGGGGCGTCGTTATCACCTTCCTTTATTTCTTCGCGATTTGCCCGCTGCTGTGGATTTACGGCGTCACCATTACTAACACCTTCATGACCTTCTGGGAAAATCAGCTCCAGCTGATGCCCTTAAATCGTGGGCTGGTAGCGCTATTCCTGCTGATGCTGATGGCCTTTGTCATCTTCTTTGGTAAGGATCTGATGGTGAAGGTGATGAGCTGGCTTGTGTTCCCGTTTATCGCCAGCCTGGTCATTATTTCCCTGTCGCTTATTCCCTACTGGAATTCAGCGGTTATCGATCAGGTGAACCTGAGTGAAATCGCGTTGACCGGCCATGACGGCATCCTGGTGACCGTGTGGCTCGGGATCTCCATCATGGTGTTCTCCTTTAACTTCTCGCCGATCGTCTCTTCCTTTGTGGTGTCGAAGCGTGAAGAGTACGAAGCGGACTTCGGGAAAGCCTATACCGAAGACAAGTGCTCAAAAATCATCTCGCGTGCCAGCATGTTGATGGTTGGCGTGGTGATGTTCTTCGCCTTTAGCTGCCTGTTCACGCTGTCGCCACAGAATATGGCCGAAGCAAAAGCGCAGAACATCCCGGTGCTCTCCTATCTTGCTAACCATTTCTCTTCACTCTCTGGTTCGAAGTCTACTTTTGCCACGGTGCTGGAATATGGCGCGTCGATTATTGCCCTGGTCGCTATTTTCAAATCTTTCTTCGGCCACTATCTGGGCACGCTGGAAGGGTTGAATGGCCTGGTCCTGAAGTTTGGCTATAAGAGTGACAAAACGAAGGTTTCCGAGGGCAAACTTAATCTGATCAGCATGGTGTTTATCATGGGGTCAACCTGGGTTGTCGCCTACGCCAACCCAAATATTCTTGACCTGATTGAAGCGATGGGCGCCCCGATCATTGCCTCGTTGCTTTGCCTGCTGCCGATGTACGCGATTCGCAAAGTGCCGGCGCTGAGCAAATACAAAGGCAGAAGTGAAAATATCTTTGTTACCGTGATCGGCTTACTGACGATCCTTAACATCGTATACAAAATCTTGTAATTAACTGTCATTGGCTCAGGATGAGTGAACGTTAATATGAATGAATATCCGGTAATATTAACCATAAATTGCGGTTCATCTTCGGTTAAATTCTCCGTGCTGGATGAATTAACCATGGAGCCACTTTTAACGGGTATTTGCGAAGGTATAAATACCGAAGCCGCAATGCTTATCGTTAATAGCGGTGAGCCGGTAAAGCTGGCGCATTCTGATTATGAGGATGCGCTGGCGGCAATCTCCCTCGAGCTTGAAAGACGTCATTTGACCGAAAGCGTGGCCTATATAGGCCACCGCATTGCTCACGGCGGGGCGATTTTTGGCGAGTCGGTATTGCTTACGGACGACGTCGTGGAGCAAATCCGCGCGGTCTCGCCTCTCGCGCCGCTGCACAACTATGCCAATCTCAGTGGCGTGGCTTCGGCCAGGCTGCGCTTCCCTGGCGTGCCGCAGGTTGCCGTGTTTGATACCAGCTTTCACCAGACGATGAAACCTGAAGCCTATCTTTACGGCCTGCCATACCGCTATTTCAACGAGCACGGCGTCAGGCGTTATGGATTCCACGGGACCTCTCACCGCTATGTTTCCATGCAGGCAAGCGAGCTACCTGAACTGCAAGGGCGTTCATTGGGGCTGGTGATTGCTCATCTGGGCAACGGGGCTTCAGTGTGCGCGGTTGTTGACGGGCAAAGCGCTGATACCTCGATGGGGATGACGCCGCTGGAAGGTTTGATCATGGGGACACGCTGCGGCGATGTCGACTTTGGGGCGATGGTGTGGCTGGCAAGGCAGACCGGGCAGTCGCTGGACGATCTTGAGCAGGTGGCAAATACCGAGTCAGGGTTGTTGGGGCTTTCAGGTATATCTTCTGACTTACGGACGCTGGAAAAAGCCTGGCAGCAGGGGGATACCCGCGCGGAGTTGGCTATCAACACGTTTGTACATCGTATTGCCAAAACCATCGGCGGGCACGCAACTTCGCTGCCACATTTTGATGGGCTAATTTTTACTGGCGGCATTGGTGAAAACTCAGCTCTTATTCGCCGTCTGGTTATTCAACATTTAAGGGTATTCGGTTTCGAACTGAATGAAGAAAAAAATATGCGGCCTAATTCTGACGGCGAGCGTGTTATTTCAACCCAGAACTCGGCAGTACTGTGTGCAGTTATTCCGACCAACGAAGAAAAAATGATTGCTCTTGATGCCCGTGAATTGGGCAAGGCATCGGAGCTTGCGGCATTCGCTTAATTTTATTTGCGGTACAGAGGATTGAATGCATGAAAATGGATATTGATATTTCCCATGATAATTATGCTCAGGCCTGGCAGCAGTTTCGTGGGGAATGCTGGCAGCATGAAATTAATGTTCGGGATTTTATCCAGCAAAACTACACACCGTATGAGGGGGATGATGCGTTTCTGGCGAGCGCAACATCTGAGACGACGGCGCTCTGGGAAAAGGTGATGGAGGGTATTCGCGTTGAAAATGCCACTCATGCCCCGGTCGATTTTGATACTAACGTGGCCACGTCCATTACCGCCCATGCCCCCGGTTACATTATCCAGCAGCATGAGAAAATTGTTGGCCTTCAGACGGACCAGCCGCTAAAGCGCGCGCTGCATCCTTTCGGCGGCATCAATATGATCAAAAGTTCGTTTGAAGCCTATGGCCGCAAAATGGACCCTGAGTTTGAGTATCAGTTTACCGAGCTGAGGAAAACGCACAATCAGGGCGTGTTCGACGTTTATTCGCCGGATATTCTGCGCTGCCGCAAGTCCGGCGTACTGACTGGGCTGCCTGATGGTTACGGGCGTGGCCGAATCATCGGCGATTACCGCCGCGTGGCGCTGTACGGCATTGCTTATCTGGTTCGCGAACGTGAGCTACAGTTTGCCGATCTGCAGCAAAAGCTTGAACGCGGCGAGGATCTTGAGGCAACGATTCGCCTGCGAGAAGAACTGTCGGAGCATCGCCACGCACTGCTGCAAATACAGGACATGGCCGCTGGCTACGGTTTCGATATCTCGAGGCCGGCGAGCAACGCACAGGAGGCGATTCAGTGGCTTTATTTCGCCTATCTGGCGGCGGTGAAGTCGCAAAACGGCGGAGCGATGTCGCTGGGGCGCACCGCAACCTTTATCGATGTTTATATTGAGCGCGATCTTCGCTCTGGCCTGCTCAATGAGCAACAGGCGCAGGAGCTTATTGACCACTTCATTATGAAAATCCGCATGGTGCGCTTCCTGCGCACGCCGGAGTTTGATTCGCTGTTCTCCGGGGATCCTATTTGGGCAACGGAAGTGTTAGGCGGAATGGGGCAGGATGGTCGTACTCTGGTGACCAAAAGTACCTTCCGCTATTTGAATACGCTTTACACCATGGGGCCTGCGCCGGAGCCGAATTTGACCATCCTTTGGTCTGAGGCGCTGCCGAAAGCGTTCAAGGTTTATGCCGCCAGAGTGTCGATTGAAACCTCGTCATTGCAGTATGAAAATGATGATCTGATGCGCAGCGATTTCGCCAGCGACGACTATGCGATTGCCTGCTGCGTTAGCCCGATGGTGATTGGCAAACAGATGCAGTTCTTTGGCGCTCGCGCCAACCTGGCAAAAACGCTGCTGTACTGCATCAACGGGGGAATGGATGAAAAGCTGAAGATCCAGGTTGGGCCGAAAACGCCAATGTTGCTCGACGATGTGCTGGACTACGACAAGGTGATGACCAGCCTCGACAGCTTTATGGATTGGTTGGCGGTGCAGTACGTGACGGCCCTGAACCTGATCCACTACATGCACGATAAATACAGCTACGAAGCTTCGCTGATGGCCCTGCATGACCGGGATGTTTACCGCACGATGGCCTGCGGCATCGCCGGGCTTTCGGTGGCGGTGGATTCACTTTCTGCCATCAAACACGCCGTGGTTAAGCCGGTGCGCGACCATACCGGGCTGGCGGTGGATTTCGTGATTGAGGGCGACTATCCGCAATACGGCAATAACGACGATCGCGTGGACGCCATTGCCTGCGATCTGGTTGAGCGTTTTATGAAGAAAATTCAGGCGCTGCCAACTTATCGCGATGCCGTGCCGACGCAGTCTATTTTGACCATTACGTCGAATGTGGTTTACGGGCAAAAAACGGGGAACACGCCAGATGGCCGCAGGGGAGGAACGCCGTTTGCACCCGGTGCGAACCCGATGCACGGGCGAGACACTAAAGGAGCTGTAGCCTCGTTAACCTCCGTGGCTAAGCTGCCGTTCAGCTACGCAAAAGATGGTATCTCTTATACGTTTTCCATCGTGCCTGCGGCGCTGGGGAAAGAGGATTCCATTCGCTGCCTGAACCTGGTCGGCTTGCTTGATGGCTACTTCCACCACGATGTCAAAACGGAAGGCGGGCAGCACCTGAACGTCAACGTGTTGAACCGTGAAATGCTGATGGATGCCATCGCGCATCCTGAAAATTATCCGACACTGACCATTCGTGTTTCTGGCTACGCGGTGCGTTTCAACGCGCTTACCCGCGAGCAGCAGCAGGATGTTATTTCCCGGACCTTCACACAAACGTTGTAAGCCCACTTTTAGCCCGGACATTCGTCCGGGCTTTTCCCTTTTTTTGCCGCATTAATACGCAATTTGAGATCAATTTTGTGACGTACTTGGCACATCCATGCGTTTTTGTTTACCCTTTACGGTTTGAACTGCCTTACCGGGCGGAGAAACTTTTCAGACAAGGAACAGTAAATGGAAGATCTCAACGTAGTAGACAGTATTCATAATGCGGGGGGCTGGCTGGTACGCAATCAGGAGCTGCTCCTGAGCTATGCGGTAAATATCGTCGCCGCCGTGGCCATTTTGATCGCCGGGATGATCGTTGCCCGTCTGGTCTCCGGAGCCGTTAATCGCCTGATGCTGGCTCGCAGCATCGACAGCACTGTCGCCGACTTTCTTTCCGCGCTGGTGCGCTACGGGATTATTGCCTTCACGCTGATTGCGGCCCTGAGCCGTGTCGGGGTGCAGACAGCTTCGGTGATTGCCGTGCTGGGTGCCGCCGGTCTGGCCGTTGGTTTGGCGCTGCAGGGTTCCCTGTCCAACCTGGCTGCAGGCGTGTTGCTCGTTACCTTCCGCCCGTTCCGTACCGGGGAGTATGTCGATCTCGGCGGCATTGCGGGCACCGTGCTGAACGTGCAAATCTTCTCCACCACGCTGCGTACCGTGGATGGCAAAATCGTGGTTGTGCCGAACGGCAAAATCATCGCCGGGAATATCATTAACTTCTCCCGGGAACCTGCCCGCCGCAACGAGTTCATCATCGGCGTGGCCTACGATGCCGACATCGATCAAGTTAAGCAGATCCTGACTGACATCATCACCAGCGACGAGCGCGTGCTGAAGGATCGCGATATCACCGTGCGCCTGAACGAGCTTGGCCCTTCATCCGTCAACTTTGTGGTGCGGGCATGGAGCAAAAGCGGTGACCTGCAAAACGTTTATTGGGACGTGCTGGAGCGCATCAAGAAAGCGCTTGATGCCAACGGCATCGGTATTCCTTATCCGCAAATGGACGTTCACGTTCGCCAGATGAAAGACTCTGATAACGCATAACCTCCGGGGCCAGCTTTCGCTGGCCTTATTTTCACCTGCAATTATTAGCCATGATTATAAGCGATTAAAAATATCAATTTCCTCTAATAATTTTTGCGCATTACACTCACGCTCAATGATGAACAGTTAAAGGGTGTGTCGCGTGTTATCTTATTATTTTCAGGGCATTGCATTGGGAGCCGCGCTAATTCTGCCTCTGGGGCCGCAAAATGCCTTCGTGATGAATCAGGGCATTCGTCGCCAGTACCATCTGATGATTGCTTCCCTGTGCGCGTTGAGCGACATCATTCTGATTTGCGGCGGGATTTTTGGCGGCAGCGCCATTCTGATGCAGTCTCCCTGGCTGCTGGCGCTGGTCACCTGGGGCGGCGTGGCATTTCTGCTGTGGTATGGCTGGGGTGCGCTGCGCACGGCGATGAGCAGCAACCTGGAGCTGGCTTCGGCCGAAGTGTTGAAGCAGGGGCGCTGGAAAATCGTGGTCACCATGCTCGCGGTGACCTGGCTCAACCCGCACGTCTATCTGGACACCTTTGTGGTACTTGGTAGCCTGGGGGGCCAGCTTGCGGACGAAGCAAAACGCTGGTTCGCGCTGGGAACCATTAGCGCCTCTATTCTCTGGTTTTACGGCCTGGCTATTCTTGCCGCCTGGCTGGCCCCTCGTCTTCGTACCGCAAAAGCGCAGCGCATTATCAACGGGGTGGTTGGGATTGTGATGTGGTTTATTGCCGCTCAGCTGGCCCGGGATGGCGTGCAGCACATCGCGGCACTCGTGGGCTAATTCGCCATAATCTGATAGACAAGTTACCATTCCAGGCTAAGCTTGCTGGCAGACGTCGGGAGTTTGTTGAACGGCGTAATCACAGTGGAACGTAGCACGGAGGAGTTACAGTGAAGTTTAAAATTTTAGCATTAGCCGCGTTAATGGGATTAGGTTCTGTTTCTGTGCAGGCGGGTGAGTTGCCAAACGGCCCTCACGTGGTCACCTCCGGGACAGCCAGCGTCGATGCCGTTCCTGATATCGCCACGCTTGCTATCGAAGTCAACGTGTCCGCTAAGGACGCCGCTTCTGCCAAAAAACAGGCCGACGATCGCGTGGCGCAATACCTGACCTTCCTGCAGAAAAATGGCGTAGAGAAGAAGGACATCAATGCCGCTAACCTGCGCACACAGCCAGAGTATGACTACCTGAAAGACGGTAAAACTCAGTTGAAGGGCTACCGTGCGGTACGTCAGGTGGAAGTCACGCTGCGTCAGCTGGATAAAATGAACGAGCTGCTGGATGGCGCGCTGAAGTCTGGCCTGAACGAAATCCGTTCCGTGTCGCTGGGCGTTGCGCATCCAGAAGAGTACAAAGACAAAGCACGTAAAGAAGCGATTAACGATGCAACCCGCCAGGCGAAGCTCCTGGCCGAAGGCTTTAACAGCAAGCTGGGCCCGGTCTACAGCGTGCGTTACCACGTGTCTAACTACCAGCCCGCGCCGATGGTTCGCATGATGAAAGCGGACGCGGCCGCACCGGCTTCCGCTCAGGATACCTACGATCAGCAGACTATTCAGTTTGACGATCAGGTCGATGTGGTGTTTGAACTGCAGGGCGCACAAACCCCTGCGGCACCTGCTCAGTAAGATGTGATCTTCACCTTAACCCTCGCCGCAGCCGGCGAGGGTTAATCAAAGCGTTATTCCGTATCCTGCCTCAAGACCTTGTGCCCGTACTCCAGCAACGCATCCGTCACGTTGCGCATCATGCGGCTTTCCGGTGCAAAGCGGTGCCAGTAGAGCATGCGGCGCTGCAGCAGACCCGGTGTCAGGTCGATTAATTCCCCGCTATTTAACTCGCGCTCAATTTGCAGGTGCGGGATCATGCAGCATGTTGTGCCCTGGCGAGCCAGCTGCACAAAGGCCTCCGAAGAGTTAACGATGTGGCACGGCACGCTGCCTGGGGACAGATCAAAGTTCTGCTGTAAAAATGCCTGATGCATATCGTCGAGATGATCAAAGGCTACGGCAGGGGCTTTTAGCAGCGCCGACCGCGTGACGCCATTCGGGAAATAACGCTCGGCAAAATCTTTCGACCCCACAAACAGATAGTCCAGCGCGCCCAGGCGATCCACCAGGCAGCTCGGCAGCGGCTGAGGTTGGATGGATACCGCCCCAACCACTTCCCCGCGACGCAGGCGTTCCTGAGTACGGGTTTCATCTTCCACTTGAAGATTCAGGCGAATGGGGGAGTCGGCCAGAACCGGCGCAAGGGCCGGTAGCAGCCAGGTGGCCAGACTGTCGGCGTTAACTGCCAGCGAAAGCAGCAGCGGCGTGGAGCCGGTTTGCTCATCGCCCAGCCACTCTTCTTCCAGCAGTTCCACCTGGCGTAAAAGTGCCAGCAGTTTTTGGCCCTGCTCGGTGGGGCGGGGCGGCACGGTACGCACCAACAATGGCTGGCCGAACATCGTTTCCAGTTGCTTAATACGTTGTGACACCGCCGACTGAGTAATGCACAGCTTCTGCGCCGCACGCTCAAATCCTCGTTCACGAATTACCGCATCCAGCGCCTGCAGCGTTCTGTAGTCCGGGCGTTTCATTGTTGTTCATCTGCTCCTGATTTCGTCGTGCAGCCACTATGACATAAATTTGCCGCTGATTCAGACCAAATCAGCAAGCTGACATTGTGTTTGAACGTGATGGGGTTTGCAGTGCGGCAAAGCCGGGGACATTTTTCCGCCGCATGCTCTATAATGCGCGTCAGTTTCCACATCACAGGCATAAAATTATGACGCAGGATGAACTGAAAAAAGCAGTCGGATGGGCAGCACTCCAGTATGTGCAGCCGGGCACCATTGTGGGCGTGGGCACGGGCTCAACCGCCGCGCATTTTATTGATGCTTTGGGCACCATCAAACACCAGATTGAAGGTGCTGTTTCCAGCTCCGACGCTTCTACCGCGAAACTGAAAAGTCTTGGGATCCCCGTGTTCGATCTCAACGAGGTGGATTCATTAGGCGTCTACGTCGACGGTGCCGATGAGATCAACCACCAGATGCAGATGATTAAAGGCGGTGGCGCAGCGCTGACTCGCGAGAAAATCATCGCCTCCGTTGCCGACAAGTTTGTTTGCATCGCGGACGCCTCCAAGCAGGTTGATATTCTCGGTAACTTCCCGCTGCCGGTGGAAGTGATTCCTATGGCGCGCAGCGCCGTCGCGCGTGAACTGGTAAAACTGGGTGGTCGCCCGGAGTACCGTCAAGGCGTGGTCACGGACAACGGTAACATCATTCTGGATGTGCATGGTTTGAGCATCATGGAACCGATGAAGCTGGAAAACATCATCAACGGTATGCCTGGCGTTGTTACCGTGGGCCTGTTTGCGAACCGTGGCGCGGATGTGGCGCTGATCGGTACCGCTGACGGCGTAAAAACCATCGTGAAATGATCTGACCGGGGCGCGTTCTGCGCCCCAAAAAACCGTATAAAAAATGACAAATTATTTTAACCGTATTTTTGGTGACATATATCACATTTTGGTAACAGTTCTGTGATTCATGCCTGGTTCACTCTCCCGCTCAGCATTTTATTCTGACTCTCGCCGCCTTATTCCCGCCTGACGATACGGCGACGCAATCGTTCATATTGCCCCAAACGTAGATTTTGATATTTTGACAGAAGGGTAACTTATAGGCGGTGGCGCATCACCGCCTAAAAACGAATACAACAGCACTGAAAATAGGGTCGGGAAATGGCAAAAGTATCACTGGATAAAGACAGAATTAAATTCCTGCTTGTGGAAGGCGTGCACCAGAAGGCGGTAGACAGCCTCCGTGCAGCGGGATACACCAACATTGAATTCCATAAAGGCGCGCTGGATTCCGAAGCGCTCAAAGAGTCGATCCGTGATGCTCACTTCATTGGCCTGCGTTCCCGCACCCATTTGACCGAAGAGATCTTTGCCGCGGCTGAAAAACTGGTGGCTGTAGGCTGCTTCTGCATCGGCACCAACCAGGTTGATCTGGATGCGGCGGCGAAGCGCGGTATTCCGGTGTTCAACGCCCCGTTCTCGAACACCCGTTCCGTTGCTGAACTGGTGATTGGTGAATTGCTGCTGTTGCTGCGCGGCATTCCTGAAGCTAACGCCAAAGCGCACCGTGGCGTGTGGAACAAGCTGGCGGTAGGCTCTTTTGAGGCCCGTGGTAAAAAGCTGGGCATCATTGGCTACGGCCACATCGGTACGCAGCTGGGGATTTTGGCTGAATCCCTGGGGATGCACGTCTACTTCTACGATATCGAAAACAAGCTGCCGCTGGGCAACGCGACTCAGGTTCAGCATCTCTCCGACCTGCTGAATATGAGCGATGTGGTTAGTCTGCACGTGCCGGAAAACGCCTCCACCAAAAACATGATTGGCGCGAACGAGCTGGCCTTGATGAAGCCGGGCTCTCTGCTGATCAACGCCTCTCGCGGTACGGTGGTAGATATTCCTGCTCTGTGCGGTGCGCTTTCCAGCAAGCATCTGTCTGGTGCGGCTATCGACGTCTTCCCGACCGAACCGGCCACCAACAGCGATCCGTTTAACTCTCCGCTGTGCGAGTTTGATAACGTGATCCTGACCCCGCACATCGGCGGCTCAACTCAGGAAGCGCAGGAAAACATCGGCCTGGAAGTGGCGGGCAAACTGGCGAAATACTCGGATAACGGCTCTACGTTGTCTGCGGTTAACTTCCCGGAAGTTTCTCTGCCGCTGCACGGGGGCACCAGCAGCCGCCTGCTGCACATTCATGAGAACCGCCCTGGCATTCTGACCGCGCTTAACCAGATCTTTGCTGAGCAGGGTATCAACATTGCCGCTCAGTTCCTGCAGACTACGCCGCACATGGGTTACGTAGTAATTGATATTGATGCGCCGGAAGATGTGGCTGAGAAAGCGCTGAAGTCAATGAAAGCGATTCCGGGCACCATCCGTGCCCGTCTGCTGTACTGATCTGACCATGGCCTCTTCCCCGAAGGGGGAAGGGGCATCACCACTGCCAAAGGCGCGATGGCGTCACCACGGCAGGCAAAGGAATATCCCACTGTTCTACCGGCAACGTCTCCACCTGCTGGCAATCATGCGCCAGGCCAACCGGGTAGAAACCGTGCTGCTGCCAGTGCTGCAGCGTTCTGTCGTAAAACCCGCCGCCCATCCCCAGACGCTGGCCTGTTTCATCGAAGGCAACCAGCGGCGTGACCAGTACATCCAGCTTATTCAGCGGTAGCACGTCGCGAACATCCAGCTTAGGCTCAAGAATTTTCAGGCGATTGGTGACCAGGTGACTTTGCGGCGTGTAGCGTAAAAACAGCAGGTTGCCGGGGCTAAAAGGATGAAGCACCGGGAGATAAACGTTTTTGCCTGCCCGCCATAAAGCCTGAATCAGCGGAGTGGTATTCAGTTCCCCGTCGAACGAGAGAAACAACGCTACGGTCTGAGCACGAATGACCGGCTCAAACGCCAGCATGCGTTCGGCAGCCTGTAGGGCAAAGGTTTGTTGTTCTGTGGGAGTGAGCGACCGGCGTCGCTGCCGAATCGTTTGGCGAATGTCCTGACGAAGCGTTGAGGTTAACGGGATATGCGTCATGATGGCCGGGTAGTAAAGAGGGAATCTCCGAGATGCCGCCGCAGGCTGTAACCCTTGAACCCTTGGTTCAAGGTGAGTGTGTCGTCATGGTTTTAAGGCTTCTCGGACGGACCGAGCATGCTCACCAACCGCGGAGCGCCACACTCTTGTGGTATGAAATATCGGCTCAGGGGACTGGCCCGCTTGCAAACATCTCAGAGAAATTTTGTCTTCGAAGTTACTCTACCACAGTCAACTGCGAAGTGTTATTCAAACTTTGGACCCTGTCGGTCTGCAATGCGACCTTGCTCAAGCAATGCTTGTTCGATGGTCTGCTGTAGCATCCGAATACGCTCTTCCATATTGGCGGCGTAGTCACGGGTTTTCGACTTTTCCTGAGCCAGTTCGTAGCAAATGTTAAGTGCTGCGATGAACACCAGCTGCTCGGTATTTGTGACTCTAGTGCGAACTTTTAAATCTTGCAACCGCTGATTCAGCTCTTCCGCAGCCTGATTCAGCGCATCCTGTTGTTCAGGCGGACAATTCACGCGCAATGAACGACCGAAAATTTGAATATCGACTGGTTGTGCAGACATGCCACCTTCCTGCTGTTTACTCGCCTGCCTTTACGCTACCGGCCCCGGTAGCGGAAGGGGCGCCACTATAGCTATCCCGATATCAAGATACAAGCCCTTTTCTGGTATCTGCGGGGGTCCTGGTGGTAGCATAACACACACTATTCCTGCCAACGATGACGAATGCGCATGTCAATACAGAACGCAATGCCGGACTACGACTTAGTCGGCCAACTTTTGAACCAACAGGGTGTGGGTCTGACGCCTGCAGAAATGCACGGCTTGATCAGCGGCATGCTGTGCGGTGGTAACAAAGACACCAGCTGGCAAACGCTGCTGCATGACCTGACTAACGAAGGCCTGGCCTTTAGCCAGAACCTCGCTGATCCGCTGCGTCAGATGCACGGCGCCATTGGCGATGCGCTGGAAGACGAAGGCTTCCTGTTCCAGCTTTACCTGCCGGACGGGGATGATGTCTCCGTTTTCGATCGCGCCGATGCGCTTTCCGGCTGGGTAAACCACTTCCTGCTGGGCCTCGGCGTCATGCAGAGCAAGCTCGACAAAGTCACCGGTGAAACCGGCGAAGCCATTGACGATCTGCGTAATATTGCCCAGCTGGGTTACGACGAGGACGAAGACCAGGAAGAGCTGGAGATGTCGCTCGAAGAGATCATTGAATATGTGCGTGTTGCCGCGCTGCTGTGCCACGACACCTTTACTCACGCGGCACCGACCGCGCCAGAGGTACGCAAACCTACGCTCCACTAACGATCAAAAAATCAGGAGATGTGATGACCCAGCAGGAATTTCTTCGCCGCCGCCAGGCGCTACTGGCGAAAATGGTGCCCGGCAGCGCTGCGTTAATTTTCGCGGCTCCGGAAGCGACCCGCAATGCCGACAGCGAATACCCTTATCGGCAGAGCAGCGATTTTTGGTACTTCACCGGCTTTAACGAGCCGGAAGCCGTGCTGGTGCTTATTAAAAGCGATGAGTCGCATAATCACAGCGTGCTGTTCAACCGCCTGCGGGATAAAAGTGCAGAAATTTGGTTTGGCCGCAGGCTTGGCCAGGACGCTGCCCCGCAGAAGTTAGGGGTGGATCGCGCGCTGTCCTTCAGCGAAATCGGTGAGCAATTACATCTCCTGCTAAACGGTCTGGATGCGGTTTACCACGCTCAGGGCGAGTACGAATATGCGGATAACATCGTTTTTGCCGCGCTGGATAAGTTGCGTCGTGGTTCGCGTCAAAATCTCGCTGCGCCCGCAACCCTGACCGACTGGCGTCCGACGGTACACGAACTACGCCTCTTCAAATCCGAAGAAGAGATTGCCGTTATGCGTCGTGCCGGCGAGATTTCCGCGCTGGCGCATACTCGTGCCATGCAGGCCTGCCGCCCGGGAATGTTTGAATATCAGCTCGAGGGTGAAATTCACCACGAGTTTACTCGCCACGGCGCGCGTTATCCTTCGTACACCACTATTGTGGGTGGCGGTGAGAACGGTTGCATTCTGCACTACACCGAAAACGAAAGTGAACTGCGCGACGGAGATCTGGTGCTGATAGACGCCGGATGTGAATACCAAAGCTACGCCGGAGACATCACGCGCACTTTCCCTGTTAACGGCAAATTCAGCCCGGCGCAGCGTGAAATTTACGACATCGTGCTGGAATCGCTCGAAACCTCGCTAAAACTCTACCGGCCGGGCACGTCCATGCAGGAAGTGACGACGGAAGTGGTGCGCATCATGGTTAAGGGGCTGGTGAAGCTCGGTATTCTGAAAGGCGATATCGATCATCTGATCGCCAATAACGCCCACCGCGCGTTCTTTATGCATGGCCTGAGCCACTGGCTGGGGCTGGACGTGCACGACGTGGGCGCTTACGGGCAGGACAGGTCACGCGTGCTGGAGCCGGGCATGGTCATCACCGTCGAACCTGGACTTTATATTGCGCCGGATGCGGACGTGCCCGCGCAGTACCGTGGCATTGGCATCCGCATTGAAGACGACATTGTGATCACCAAAGACGGCAACGAGAACTTGACCGCCAGCGTGGTGAAGTCGGCAGACGATATCGAAGCGCTGATGGCAGCGGCGCGTCAGCCATGAGCGTCATCATTGTTGGCGGCGGGATGGCGGGGGCGACGCTGGCATTAGCCATATCGACCCTCACCCAGGGGAAATTGCCGGTGCACCTCATCGAGGCGATTGCCCCGGACTCAGCCGCTCATCCGGGGTTTGATGCCAGAGCCATCGCGCTCGCCCAGGGCACCCGGCAGCAGTTGGCCCGCATTGGCGTATGGTCTGCGCTCGTCGACTGCGCCACGGCAATTAAAACCGTGCACGTCAGCGACAAAGGCCACGCCGGCTTCGTCACCCTTGAAGCTGAGGATTACCAGATTGATGCGCTTGGGCAGGTTGTGGAGCTGCACGACGTCGGGCTGCGTCTTTTTAGCCTGCTGCGTAAAGCGCCAGGCGTAACGCTGCACTGCCCGCAGCGCGTTTCGTCGTTTACCCGGCATGAGCATAGCGTGCAGGTTGTGCTGGATAACGGCGTCGAGCTGCAGGGCAACGTTTTGGTTGCCGCGGATGGCACTCGTTCTAAGCTGGCGGCGCAGTGCGGCATCACTTGGCAGCCGCAGAGCTACCAGCAGATCGCCGTGATTGCCAACGTCACTACTTCTGAACCCCATCATGGCCGGGCATTTGAGCGCTTTACCGAATACGGGCCAATCGCCATGCTGCCGATGTCCGACGGGCGCTGCTCGCTGGTCTGGTGCCATGCGCTGGATGCCCGTGAGGAGGTTGAAAGCTGGAGCGAAGCAGCGTTTTGTCAGCAGCTTCAGCGTGCCTTTGGCTGGCGGCTGGGGCGAATTACCCATGCAGGCATTCGTCATCATTATCCTCTGGCGTTACAACAGGCTTCTCAGACCGTATCCCATCGCCTGGCGCTGGTAGGCAATGCCGCGCAAACGCTGCATCCGATAGCCGGGCAGGGGTTCAACCTTGGCCTGCGCGACGTTATGTCGCTGGCTGAAGGGTTGGCAGAGGCGCACGCTGCAGGCACGGATGTCGGCAGCTTCCCGGTTTTGGCCGCTTATCAGCAGCGCCGTGCCGCAGATAAAGCGGCAACCATTGGCGTCACTGACGGGCTGGTTCAGCTGTTTGCTAACCGCTGGGCACCGCTAGTGGCGGGCCGTAACCTTAGCCTGATGGCGATGGAACATTTTACTCCGGCACGAGACGTGCTGGCTCAGCGCACCCTGGGTTGGGTGGCGCGTTAAAGGAGAGTCAATTTGCAAAGCGTAGATGTGGCGATTGTCGGCGGCGGCATGGTGGGGCTGGCGGTGGCCTGCGGACTTCAGGGCAGCGGCCTGCGCGTTGCGGTCATTGAAAGTCATCTTCCCCAGCCGCTCGGGCCTGACGCTGCCCCGGAACTGCGCGTTTCGGCTATCAATGCGGCGAGCGAAAAGCTGCTGACGCATTTGGGCGCGTGGCCAAAAATCAGCGAGCGAGCCAGCAGCTATCACGGGATGGAAGTCTGGGAGCGAGACAGCTTCGGGCAAATCGCCTTTGATGATAAGAGCTTCGGTTTTAGCCACCTGGGGCACATCATCGAAAACTCGGTGATCCACCAGGCGCTGTGGCAACGTGCGGAGCAATGCAGCGACATCAGCCTGATGGCCCCCGTGGACATTCACCAGGTCGCCTGGGGTGAAAACGACGCTTTCCTGACCCTGAAAGACGGCACAATGCTAACTGCAAGGCTGGTGGTGGGCGCAGATGGCGCCAACTCCTGGTTGCGGGACAAAGCCGATATCCCGCTGACGTTCTGGGACTATAACCATCATGCGCTGGTAGCGACTATTCGCACCGTCGAGCCGCATCAGGCCGTCGCACGTCAGGTGTTCCACGGCGAAGGCATTCTGGCATTTCTGCCGCTTTCTGACCCACATCTTTGCTCTATTGTCTGGTCGCTGCCGCCGGAAGAAGCTGCTCGTATGCAGCTGGCCGACGATGAAGCGTTTAACCAGGCGCTTTCCGTTGCGTTTAACATGCGTCTCGGCCTGTGTTCTGTTGAAAGCGAGCGCCGCACCTTCCCGTTGACGGGCCGCTACGCCCGCAGCTTTGCCGGCCATCGTCTGGCGCTGGTGGGCGATGCCGCCCATACCATTCACCCACTGGCCGGGCAGGGCGTCAACCTCGGTTTTATGGATGCCGCGGAATTGATTGCGGAAATTCGCCGCCTGCATCGTGAAGGCAAAGATTTTGGACAGCATCTCTACCTGCGTCGCTATGAGCGCAGCCGCAAGCACAGCGCGGCGGTGATGCTGGCCAGTATGCAAGGCTTCCGCGATTTGTTCGCCGGCAGCAACCCGGCGAAAAAACTCCTCAGAGATATTGGCCTGAAGCTTGCCGATACGCTGCCGGGAGTTAAACCTCAGTTGGTTCGCCAGGCGATGGGGTTGCAAGATATGCCATCCTGGCTGCAATAAATACTCGCCATACTTCGCGCTACACGGGGGTGAGCAGTACTCACCCACCTGATGGAATCCATAGTGATAACCCCGTCACATTTCCCTTCCCGATGACCGGGAAGGGTATCTGCTCCCTCGTTTGAAATATTCTAATCTCAGGACAAATCTCGGATTACATTTTCTAATCTTACAAATTATGCGATGTAGTCAATTTGTTTCTGAAATGGTCGTAAATGTTAGCCAGTGCTAAATTCGACACTAAATACCTGCTGTTAATGTGGAGTGAATCGCATTTTTACAGTCAATTACTCTGCACACTTCCTCTCCCATTTTGGTCATAAGCTAATGCAATGGCCGTTTTTCGCTTATGGTTTACGCCCCCGTTCGGTGGTAAGTTCAGGTCAAAGGTAACGTTTGCGTCGCTATCGGGGAACGGTGGCGATGCCGGGTTTCGTCTGACGGTTGGCAAAGCCAAATCCGCCTTGCCACCAGATGGTTAAAGAGGAAAAGATGACTCAACAGACCCCCTTATTTGAACAGCACACGCTCTGCGGTGCCCGCATGGTTGATTTCCACGGCTGGATGATGCCGCTGCACTACGGCTCGCAAATTGATGAGCACCACGCCGTACGCACCGACGCCGGTATGTTCGACGTGTCGCACATGACCATCGTCGATCTGCACGGCAGCCGTACCCGCGAGTTTCTGCGTTACTTAGTCGCCAACGACGTCGCCAAACTCACCCAGCCGGGCAAAGCGCTTTACGCTGCCATGCTCAATGCTTCCGGCGGCGTGATTGACGACCTGATTATCTATTTCCTCACCGAAGACTATTTCCGCCTCGTTGTTAACTCCGCTACTCGTGAAAAAGACCTTGCCTGGATCAACCAGCACGCTGAACCGTTTGGCGTGTCCGTCACCGTGCGTGACGACCTGGCGCTGATTGCCGTTCAGGGGCCGAATGCGAAGGCCAAAGCCGCCACGCTGTTTAGCGAAGCGCAGCGTAAAGCCGTTGAAGGCATGAAACCGTTCTTTGGCGTGCAGTCCGGTGATTTGTTTATTGCTACCACCGGCTACACCGGCGAAGCGGGCTATGAAATTGCGATGCCGAACGACAAGGCCGCGGGATTCTGGGCGCAGCTGGTTGAGGCGGGCGTTAAGCCTTGCGGCCTGGGCGCTCGCGACACGCTGCGTCTTGAAGCTGGCATGAACCTTTACGGCCAGGACATGGACGAAGGCGTTTCTCCACTAGCCGCGAACATGGGCTGGACCATCGCGTGGCAGCCTGAAGATCGTGATTTTATCGGCCGTGAAGCGCTGGAAGCACAGCGCGCGAACGGTACCGAAGAGCTGGTTGGCTTGATCATGACCGAAAAAGGCGTATTACGTAATGAGCTGCCGGTACGGTTTACCGACGCGCAGGGCAATACGCATGAAGGGGCAATCACCAGCGGCACCTTCTCGCCAACGCTCGGCTACAGCATTGCGCTGGCTCGCGTCCCGGCGGGCATCGGTGAAACGGCGATCGTGCAGATCCGCAACCGCGAAATGCCGGTCAAAGTCACCAAACCTATTTTTGTTCGCGCCGGTAAGCCGGTCGCGCTTTAAATTTTGAAATCAGGTATCAGGAGAAAACAATGAGCAATGTGCCGAACGAACTGAAATACAGCAAAGAGCACGAATGGCTGCGTAAAGAAGCTGATGGCAGCTACGCCGTAGGTATCACCGAACACGCACAGGAACTGCTGGGCGACATGGTATTTGTTGACCTGCCTGAAGTGGGCGCCACCGTTTCTGCCGGTGATGATTGTGCCGTTGCTGAATCCGTGAAAGCGGCTTCTGACATCTACGCCCCAATCAGCGGTGAAATCGTTGCGGTCAACGACGCGCTGAGCGACAGCCCGGAGCTGGTCAACAGCGAACCTTACGGCGAAGGCTGGATCTTCAAAATTAAAGCCAGCGACGAAGCACAGGTTGCCGCGCTGCTGGATGCTTCTGCCTATGAAGCACTGTTAGAAGACGAGTAATTTTTAAACCCCTCTCCCTGGTGGGGAGGGGAAACCATTTCAGGAATCACCGCTCATGACCCAGTCTTTACGTCAGTTAGAGAATCACGAAGCGTTTATCGATCGTCACATTGGCCCGGACGCGCAGCAGCAGCAAGAGATGCTGGAGACCGTCGGCGCGAAGACGCTCCCCGACCTGATCGCCAGCATTGTCCCGCAGGATATTCAGCTTGCTGAGCCGCCTCAGATTGGCGCCGCGGCGACCGAGTTTGCGGCCCTGGCAGAGTTAAAAGGCATTGCCAGCCGCAATAAACGCTTCAAAACTTACATTGGCATGGGTTACACCGCGGTACAAACGCCGCCGGTGATTCTGCGTAACATGCTGGAAAACCCAGGCTGGTACACCGCCTACACGCCTTACCAGCCTGAAGTTTCCCAGGGGCGTCTTGAAGCGCTGCTGAACTTCCAGCAGGTCACGCTTGACCTGACCGGCATGGATATCGCTTCCGCTTCTCTGCTTGATGAAGCTACCGCGGCAGCCGAAGCTATGGCGATGGCTAAGCGCGTCAGCAAGCTGAAAAACGCTAACCGTTTCTTCGTGGCCTCTGACGTTCATCCACAAACGCTGGACGTGGTGCGTACCCGCGCGGAAACCTTCGGTTTTGACGTCATTGTCGATGATGCGGCGAAAGTGCTGGACCATCAGGATGTGTTCGGCGTGCTGCTTCAGCAGGTGGGCACCACCGGCGAAGTGCATGATTACACGGCTCTGATTGCCGAGCTGAAACGGCGCAAAGTTGTGGTCAGCGTAGCCGCAGATTTCATGACGCTGGTGATGCTGACCGCGCCGGGCAAACAGGGCGCGGACATTGTCTTCGGCTCTGCCCAGCGCTTCGGTGTCCCAATGGGCTACGGCGGCCCGCACGCGGCGTTCTTCGGCGCTCGCGATGAATTTAAACGTTCCATGCCAGGCCGTATTATCGGCGTTTCCCGCGATGCCGCTGGCCGCACCGCGCTGCGCATGGCGATGCAAACCCGCGAGCAGCACATCCGCCGCGAGAAGGCGAACTCCAACATCTGTACTTCCCAGGTGCTGTTGGCGAACATTGCCAGCCTGTATGCGGTCTTCCACGGCCCGGCTGGCCTGAAACGCATTGCAGGCCGAATCCACCGCCTGACCGACATTCTGGCCGCTGGCCTGCAGCAGAAAGGGCTGGTTCTGCGCCACAAACACTGGTTCGACACCCTTTGTGTTGAAGTGGCTGATAAAGCCGCCGTGCTGGCGCGTGCCGAAGCGCGTGAAATTAACCTGCGTAGCGACATCCTGAACGCGGTAGGCATCACTCTTGATGAAGCCACCACCCGTGAAGATGTTGTTGCTCTGTTCGACGTGCTGCTGGGCGATGCTCACGGCCTGGGTATCGACAAGCTGGATCGTGACGTTGCCAACGACAGCCAGTCCATTCCGGCTCCGATGCTGCGTGATGACGAGATCCTGACCCACCCGGTCTTTAATCGCTACCACAGCGAAACCGAGATGATGCGCTACATGCACTCTCTGGAGCGTAAAGATCTGGCGCTCAACCAGGCGATGATCCCGCTCGGCTCCTGCACCATGAAGCTGAACGCCGCGGCCGAAATGATCCCGATCACCTGGCCGGAATTTGCCGAGCTGCACCCGTTCTGCCCGGCAAACCAGGCCGAAGGCTACCACCAGATGATCGCCCAGCTGTCCGACTGGCTGGTGAAACTGACCGGCTACGACGCGCTGTGCATGCAGCCGAACTCCGGCGCCCAGGGCGAATACGCTGGCTTGCTGGCTATCCGCCGCTACCACGAAAGCCGCAACGAAGGCAGCCGCAACATCTGCCTGATCCCAAGCTCTGCGCACGGTACCAACCCGGCTTCGGCGCAAATGGCGGGTATGGAAGTGATCGTCGTGGCCTGTGATAAACAAGGCAACATCGATCTGCAGGATCTGCGTGTTAAAGCTGAACAGGCGGGCGAAGCGCTCTCCTGCATCATGGTGACTTACCCGTCCACTCACGGCGTGTACGAAGAAACGATCCGCGAAGTGTGCCAGATCGTGCATCAGTTTGGGGGCCAGGTTTACCTGGACGGCGCTAATATGAACGCCCAGGTGGGGATCACCACGCCGGGGTATATCGGCGCGGACGTTTCACACCTCAACCTGCACAAAACCTTCTGCATTCCGCACGGCGGCGGCGGCCCGGGCATGGGCCCAATCGGCGTGAAAGCGCATCTGGCTCCGTTTGTACCGGGCCACAGCGTGGTGCAGATTGAAGAGATGCTGACCCAGCAAGGCGCGGTTTCCGCCGCCCCGTTTGGCAGCGCCTCTATTCTGCCAATCAGCTGGATGTACATCCGCATGATGGGCGCGGACGGCCTGAAGAAAGCCAGCTCCGTAGCGATTTTGAACGCCAACTACATCGCGACCCGCCTGAAATCCGCGTATCCGGTGCTGTACACCGGCGCGAATGGCCGTGTGGCTCACGAATGTATTCTGGATATTCGTCCGCTGAAAGAAGAAACCGGCATCAGCGAGCTGGATATCGCCAAGCGCCTGATCGACTTCGGCTTCCACGCGCCAACCATGTCGTTCCCGGTAGCGGGCACGCTGATGGTTGAGCCAACCGAATCCGAAAGCAAAGTGGAGCTGGACCGCTTTATTAATGCGATGCTGTCCATCCGCAGCGAAATCGACCGCGTCGTTGCAGGCGAATGGCCGCTGGAAGACAACCCGCTGGTGAACGCGCCGCACACTCAGGATGAAATTGTTGCCGAGTGGGCGCACCCGTACACCCGTGAACTGGCGGTCTTCCCGGCAGGTCACGGCAATAAATACTGGCCAACCGTGAAGCGCCTTGACGACGTTTACGGCGACCGCAATCTGTTCTGCTCCTGCGTGCCGATGAGCGAGTACGAATAGTTTTTACAGATTGAATCAAGGGCACTTCGGTGCCCTAAAGACTGCTGACAATCCTCTGGTGATAGTAGAAATGCTAGACGATTCGTCAAAAAAATAAGGAAAATCAATTTATTGATTTTCGGCTGATAATCACAAAGAGGAAAAAACCACGCTTTTTTCCTCTTTGTCATCAACCTTAAGGGCACTTCGGTGCCCTTTCTTGTTTCTGGAGAGTCACATGAAGATAGCTTTGGTTACCGGCGGCAGCCGGGGAATGGGTAAAGCAACCTCGCTTTTGCTGGCTCAGCATGGTTATAAAGTGGTGGTGAACTACCTCCGCAATAAGCAGGCTGCGGATGAAGTGGTCAAGACGATCATTGCCCAGGGCGGAGAAGCGCTGGCGCTGCGGGCGGATATTGCCGATGAGCTGCAGGTGATGGCGATGTTCGCCGAAATCGATAACGCATTTGGGCCGCTGACCGCCCTGGTGAATAACGCCGGCATCTTGTTCCAGCAATCGACCATTGAAAACCTTACGGCGGAACGTATCAATCGCGTGCTGACGACAAACGTTACCGGATATTTTCTCTGCTGCCGGGAAGCAGTGAAGCGCATGGCATGGCGTCACGGTGGGGAAGGTGGAGCCATTGTGAATGTCTCTTCTGCCGCGTCCCGCTTAGGCGCTGCTGGGGAATATGTTGATTATGCCGCGTCCAAAGGAGCCGTCGATACGTTGACCACCGGGCTGGCGGTAGAGGTTGCCGCGCAGGGGATCCGCGTGAACGGCGTGCGGCCCGGTTTTATTTATACCGAAATGCATGCTTCCGGTGGAGAAGCGGGGAGAGTTGATCGGGTGAAAACGGCATTGCCGATGCAGCGCGGCGGTCAGCCGGAAGAGATCGCGGAGACCATTCTATGGCTGCTGAGCGAAAAGGCATCTTACGTGACCGGCACCTTTATTGATGCGGCAGGTGGGAAATGAGTTCGCTACGCCAGAAGAGGGTGAGACTGGCGTAGCGTCAGGCTTATTGCTTGCTCATGCTGTCTTTCGCCATACCGTCTTTGGCCATGCTGTCTTTGCCCATAGGGTCTTTGCTCATCCCGTCTTTCTTCATGCCATCTTTGGACATGCAATCTTTCTTCATGCCGTCTTTGTTCATGCCGTCTTTACAGGTGTGGGTCATTTTGCCCATGCCGTCTTTGGCCATGGAATCCTTGCTCATCGAGTCGGCAGCGTTAGCCCCGGCGATACCGAACAGCATGGTGGAGCACAGCAGGGCAGCGTAGATCTTTTTCATGATGTATTTCCTTGATTTTGCAGTGAGACAGAGAGTTAACTACCACCGAACCAGTTATAGCCCTGGTCTTCCCAGTAGCCGCCGGGGTAGCGATTGGTGACTTCAATGACCTGAATATGCTTCGGGTTCTTGTAGCCGAGTTTGGTAGGGATACGCAGTTTCATCGGGTAGCCATATTTGCGCGGCAGGACTTTGCCATCCCAGGTTAAAGCAATCAGCGTTTGTGGATGCAGCGCGGTGGCCATATCAATGCTGGTGTAGTAGTCATCCGCGCATTTAAAGCTGACGTATTTGGCTCGCAGGTCGGCGCCAATCCCTTTCAGGAACAGGGCAAAAGGGACGCCGCCCCATTTACCGATGGCGCTCCAGCCTTCGACGCAGATATGGCGGGTCACCTGGCTGACCTGCGCCATCTGGTGCAGCTGTGCCAGCGTCCACGGGCGCTTGTCGGTAATTAGCCCGGCAAGCTCCAGGCGGTAGCTGTCGCCGTTGATGTCCGGCGCCTCGTCCTCGCCGTAAAAGGCGTTAAACGGGAAGTTAGCGTCGATCATGCTTTCCGGGTAAACCGGTGCCAGTTGGCTGCCGTTAAACAGCCAGGCCTGAATGCGGTCGTTAAAACGTGAAATCTTGCTGAGCGAACTTTCAACCGTGGCGTTATCGCTGATATCGCAGCCGGTGAGCATCGCGATGCCGCCGAGCGTTAAGCTATGCTTTAAAAAACGACGGCGGCCTTCCTGCGTGAGCTGCTTATTAATCAGTTGCGTCGCTTCTTTAATGATTTCGTTTTTATCGCTCATGTTTCTTCCTCAGCGGCCACGGAGCATGGCGAGCAACGTGCGGGGCACCAGCGCCACCATCAGCAGATGAATCACCACGAAACCGACCAGGGCGGACATGGCATAAAAGTGGATAAACCTCGCTGTGTCATAGCCGCCAAGCAATTCTCGCAGCAGGGCAAACTGCACGGATTTCCACACGACGAGGCCGGAAATAACCAGTAGCAGGCTATCGGCGATAACAAACAGATAGGCCGCCTTTTGCACCATGTTGTAATGGCTCAGGTCAGCGTGGGCTAATTTCCCCCGCAGCGCCGCAAAGGCGTCCTGGAAGAATTCGCGAGGCGATAAGGGCCAGTATTTCTGCTTAAAGCGGCCGCTGAAGAGATTGCACAGCAGATAAATCACGCCGTTGACCGCAAACAGCCACATCCCGGCGAAGTGCCACTGCAGCGCGCCACCCAGCCAGCCGCCGAGTGTCAGTTCGTTGGCAAACTGGAAATGAAACAGCGGAGAGGCGTTATAAATGCGCCAGCCGCTGGTGACCATAATCAGGATCGCCAGCGCATTCAGCCAGTGGCAGAGCCTCAGCCATAGCGGGTGAATGAGCGTTGGGGCGGTATGCAGCGTTGAGCTTTCCATCGTCCGGCTTCCTCGTGATTCGATGCAGCGAGTATTGGCCAGATTTGTTCCCCATTGCCTCACGCAAAGTTAAATTAAATGTGACAACTTAACCGACGCGAGTTGTGTAAACTTTGGCTATGCCAGCGTGTGGGGACAGACAAAGTGAATCAGGCAAAAAAAATACTGATCGTAGAAGACGACGAAAATATCGCCGAGCTTCTGCAGCTGCATTTGCGGGAAGAAGGCTTTGAAATTGTGCATGCCGCCGACGGCAATCTCGGCCTGGAAAAGCTCAGGCAGGGCGGCTGGGATGCGCTGATTCTCGATCTGATGCTGCCCGGCGTCGATGGCCTGGAGATTTGCCGCTTTGCCAGAAGCATGACGCGGTACACGCCGATTATTATGATCAGCGCTCGCTCCAGCGAAACGCATCGCGTGCTGGGGCTTGAGCTGGGCGCGGACGACTACCTGGCGAAACCGTTTTCAATGCTCGAACTGGTCGCCCGCGTGAAGGCGCTGTTCCGCCGTCAGGAGGCCATGAGCCAGAACCTCAAGATAGACGCCGGCACGCTGACGTTTGGCCCGCTCACGATTGATCCGCTGGCCAGAGATGTTCGGCTGAATCAGATGCCGATAGATCTCACCCCGCGTGAGTTTGATTTGCTGTACTTTTTCGCCCGCAACCCGGACAAAGTGTTTTCGCGGCTGCACCTGCTCAACCAGGTTTGGGGCTACCAGCACGAAGGCTATGAGCACACCGTAAACACCCACATCAACCGGCTGCGCATCAAGATTGAAGATAACCCGGCGGAGCCGAATTTTATCCGCACCGTGTGGGGTAAAGGCTATAAGTTTACCGCCCTGATACGTGAGTAACCCTATGCGAATTCTTACGCTTTCCCGCCGCCTGACGCTGGTTTTTGCCGTGTTGCTGCTGACCGCCTGCGCCTTTTTGGGCTGGCTGCAGGTGCGTACCAGCACGCAATACAGCCAGGCCGTGATTCAGCAACTCTCCGGTGACCTGGCGCAGCACATCAACCAGAGCTACCCGCTGCTCGGGCAGGATGGGCTGAACAAAGACTCGGTCCGCACGCTGTTCGACCATCTGATGGCCGTTAACCCCAGTGTGGAAGTTTATCTGCTGGATAAACAAGGCAATATCATTGGTGATGCAGCCCCGGATGGGCATATTAAGCGCCATCAGGTCGATCTCGCTCCGCTACGGGCCGCGCTGAACGGCGGCAAATTCCCGCTTTATGGCGACGACCCGCGCAGCCTGGACGGGCAGAAAGTGTTTAGCGTGGCGCCGATGATGCGAGACGGCAAGCTGGAGGGCTATTTGTATGTGGTGCTGCTGGGGGAAACCTACAATCAGCTTGCCAACAGCGCTCAGTTTGATGCCGTTTTAAAGCTAAGCCTGTTTCTGCTCAGCCTGGTCTGCGTGCTGGGGTTGGTGGTGGGCGGCCTGGCGTTTCGCTGGATCACACGCCCGTTACGCGAACTTTCGCAGCACGTTAAGGCGCTAGAATCAGGAGGGATGGCCGAAATGCAGGCCATGGCGGCTCTGCCGCAAAATCCAGGAGGAGATGGGGATGAGCTGGCCCAACTGCGTCACGGGGTGATTGCTATGGCCGGGCGAATCTCCGAGCAGTGGCATAGCCTGACTCAGCAAGATCAGCTGCGGCGCGAGTTTATCGCCAATATCTCCCATGACCTGAGAACGCCGCTAACGTCGCTGCATGGTTACCTGGAAAGCCTCTCGGTCATGTCGGCTACGCTGAGCGAGGCGGAGAAAAAGCGCTATCTGGATATTGCGCTGGCCCAGAGTCAGAAGGTTGGGGCGCTGGCGCAGTCGCTGTTCGAACTGGCCAGGCTGGAATACGGGGTGGTGAAGCCACACAAAGAGAGCTTCTCCCTGAGCGAATTGCTGCAGGATGTGTTCCAGAAATTTGAGCTTCCGGCGCAAACTCGCCAACTTGAACTTTTAGCTGACATCCAGCCAGGACTGCCGCTGATTGAAGCCGATGTCAGCATGATCGAGCGCGTGTTGACTAATCTGTTGGACAACGCCATTCGCCATACGCCGGACAAAGGCATGATTTCAGTCCGGCTGTGGAAAGAGGTGGATAAAGTCATGGTGCAGGTCAGCGACAGCGGGCCAGGTATTCCGCAGGAGCTAAAAGAGGGGCTGTTTGTGCGGCCTTCGATTGTGAATCAATCCCGGCTCAGGGTTGGCGGGCTTGGACTGATGATTGTGCGCCAGATGCTGCAACTGCACGGCAGCGACATTTCGCTGGTGGACCAGCCAAAGCGCGGGGCCTGCTTCCGGTTTGGGTTGCCCGTTTAAATAAAAAAGGCGCCATGAGGGCGCCTTTTGCTTATCAACGCTAAACCACCTCCTATGGAGGTGGTGATCGTTTAGATATTCTCGCCATTGCTGGCGATCACTTCTTTGTACCAGTTGAAGCTCTTCTTGCGGGAGCGCGACATATCTCCAGTGCCGTCGTCGTGTTTGTTGACGTAGATAAAGCCGTAGCGCTTGCTGTACTGGCCGGTGGTAAACGACACACAGTCGATGCAGCCCCATGGCGTATAGCCCATCAGATCCACACCGTCGTAGGTCACAGCTTTTTTCAATTCTTCAACGTGAGCGCGCAGGTAATCAATGCGGTAGTCATCGTTGATGGTGCCGTCCGCCTCTACTTTGTCGTAAGCGCCAAAGCCGTTTTCTACGATGAACAGCGGTTTCTGGTAGCGTTCATACAGTTCACACAGCGCGTAGCGCAGGCCAACCGGGTCAATCTGCCAGCCCCAGTCGGAGGCTTTGACGTGCGGGTTCGGCACGCTGCCCTGGAAGCCGGAAAGCGCATCGCCGCTGCCGCCTTCGGCCTGAACGGCGTTCGTCATGTAGTAGCTGAACCCGAGATAATCACAGACGCCTTCGCGCAGGATCTGCTCGTCACCGGCTTCCATTTTAATGTTGAACTCGCGGCGTTCCCATTCGTTCAGTACATAAGACGGGTAATAGCCACGCAGCTGGACGTCGGTAAACACATAGCGTTCACGCATCGATTCTTGCGCAAACATTTGGTCTTCAGGCTTACAGGAGAAGGCGTACAGCGGCACCATCGCTAGCATGCAGCCAATCTTCATTTCCGGATTGATGCGATGGCCTATCTTCACCGCCATTGCGCTCGCCACAAACTGGTGATGCAGCACCTGGTACATCACCTCTTCCGGGTTGTCGTGCTCAGTGTAAACCACACCGGAGCAGCAGTAGCCGAACAGCGGCGCGCGCCAGTTACGCTGGTTATTGATTTCGTTAAAGGTCATCCAGTACTTCACTTTGCTCTTGTAACGCTCGAACACGACTTCGGCGAAACGAACAAAGAAATCGACCACTTTTCGGTTGGTCCAGCCGCCGTATTCGGTCACCAGGTGGTGCGGCATTTCGAAGTGGGAGAGGGTGATGACCGGCTCGATATTGTATTTCAGCAGCTCATCGAACATATCGTCGTAGAACTTCAGGCCAGCTTCGTTAGGCTGCTGCTCGTCGCCGTTGGGGAAAATGCGGGTCCAGGCAATGGAGGTACGGAAGCATTTGAAGCCCATCTCGGCAAACAGCTTAATGTCTTCTTTGTAGCGGCCATGAAAATCAATCGCTTCGTGGTTCGGGTAGTATTTCCCGGCTTCGACCTGCAGAGTTATCTCGCGCGGGACGCCGTGGGCGCCGCCCGTCAGTACGTCACAAATGCTTGGGCCTTTACCGTCTTTGTTCCAGCCGCCTTCCACCTGGTGAGCGGCAACCGCACCGCCCCATAAAAAGTCCTTCGGTAACTTAAGTTGTTTCATATTCTTTCATCTCATTGTTAGCGCATGAAATAATGTGCGTAGGTTCACATCGTCGCGCTGAAAGTATTATTTCTGCTTTGGAGTCTAACAAATGAAAACGGATTGTCACGATATAACAAATAGCGTGAATTGTGATTTGTCACAAATATAAAACAAGGTGTTTTTTATAGCATTCTTTTTGCCAGACGGCGGCCAATGGTTTCAAGAATATAAATAACGGGGATTTGTGTAGTGATGTCATACACTCCGGCAATACGTACCGGTGGAATATGCCAGGAAATATTAAAGTCGGCTAACTTAGCCAGCGATGAGTTTTCATGGCTGGTGACAGACATCACTTTACAGTGGTGAAGGCTGAACTGGCTGGCAAAGCGCAGGATCTCCTCCGTCTCACCTGAAACGGAAAGCACAATAGCCAGCGCGTTTCGTGCCATATCATTGGTGACCGGAAAATAAGGATCATCAATATGGTTGCTAAATTTACCAACGTTTGAGAAAAAACGTGCACCATATTTAGCTAAAGCACCGGATGTTCCCGCGCCAACAAAAATAATACGCTCGGAGGAGCAAATAATATCAACGGCGTGGTCGATTAAATTATCGAATTCTTCATTATTGGTACTTTTAAAAAAACTGATAATTTCGCTACTGCCGAAATTAGCGGGCTGAATTTCCGTTTGCTCCAGATATAATTTAAAACGAACGCGAAACTCGGAATACCCTTCACAGTTGAGTTTGCGGCAAAAACGCAACACGGTCGTGGTGGAGACTCCTGCGGCATCCGCCAGCTCTCGAATGGTCATGTACATGACTTTGTCTTTGTTTTTAATGACAAAGTTGTACACCATCATTTCGAGGCCGTTCAGGGTGGCGATTGCCGCATGGGTAAACATACTTTTTCTTCCTGCTGGTACGGTGCTTACGGATGGCTGGAACTAACGCAGCCAGCCTTTCTCGTGCGCCCGATATAATTGACGCTCGACATGTTGCCACAATTCCGGCCAGCTTTCTCCCACCTGCGCATTGCGAGTTAATACCTGCTGCAGGGAAATATTATTCTCTCGCCAGCTCTGCCCTTCGTTATGCAGGTTAAGCAGAATAGGTAAAATGCGATCCAGCGCCCCGGCAAAGCGGGCGTCGGGCGTGGTGCCTGCCTCATATTCTTGCCACAAAGCCAGAAATTGTGGCCCCTGCGGCGCAGGCAACAAACCAAACAGACGCCGTGCCGCCGCCGCTTCTTTTTCGGCGATGGCTTCACGGGCCGCAATGTCATAAACCAGCACATCGCCAACATCGATTTCTACGATGTCGTGCAGCAGCGCCATTTGGATCACGCGCTGAATATTCACCTCTTTTTCGGCCCAGGGGGCGAGGCTCATTGCCGCCATAGCGAAGTGCCAGCTGTGCTCGGCAGAGTTTTCATGTCTTTCATGACCGATGATTTTGGTGCGACGCTGAACCAGCTTCAGCTTATCAATCTCCATCAGGAAATGGATAACTGCACTCATTTCACCAAATGCCTGTTGCATCGTATTTTCCCTGTTTTTTGGCTGTCGTTTGATTGTAAAAGAAATCCTCCAGGCTGACGAAGGGAGTCGTCACAGACGCTCACATATTTATTTTAGCTTACATGTGTTCACTGGAATCATTCTCAGTTAGGATAGGAACGCCGCGTTATTCTTCTTTATCTCGGGAGGAGCCAGATGGCTCGTAAACCACTTGTCGCGCATGGATATTCTCTGGCAGAGGAAGTAGCCAATAGCATTAGCCACGGCATTGGGTTGGTGTTCGGTATTGTTGGCCTGGTGTTGTTGCTGGTGCAGGCGGTCGATGCCAATGCCAGCGCAACGGCAATTACCAGCTACAGTCTTTACGGCGGCAGCATGATCCTGCTGTTTCTCGCCTCAACGCTTTACCACGCTATTCCACATGAGCGGGCCAAGCGGTGGCTTAAAAAATTCGACCACTGCGCCATTTACCTGCTGATCGCCGGCACGTATACCCCGTTTTTGCTGGTAGGGCTCAACTCGCCGCTGTCGAAGGGGCTGATGATTGTTATCTGGAGCCTGGCGCTGGCGGGGATCCTGTTTAAGCTCACCATTGCACACCGGTTTAAGGTGTTGTCGCTGGTGACCTATCTGCTGATGGGCTGGCTGTCGCTGGTCGTCATCTACCAAATGGTCGTCAAACTGGCACCGGGCAGCGTTACGCTGCTGGCGATTGGCGGTATTGTTTACTCGCTGGGGGTGATTTTCTACGTCTGCAAACGTATTCCGTACAATCATGCCATTTGGCATGGGTTTGTGCTGGGCGGCAGCGTCTGCCATTTCCTCGCGATTTATCTCTATATTCGTTAAAGCGTCTGACTCGCCAAAATCAAATTACTGAGCCCCGGTTTCGAGGCTCAGTGTTCGATTAATTTTCTTCCAGAGAATAGGGCAGTGGCGCCAGTGAGAGCTTGCTGTTTGCATCATCACGCACGCGCAAGACGCTGTTCGGTTCAAGATCGTTGTTCATTACCGCCTGCACAACAAGACGGCCATCTTCCAATCGTGAAGCGGCCAGCACGGTGCCGGTACGACGCCAGTTTTCACCCATCTGCAACTCAAGATCTTCGCCTGCTTCAGGCACGCGGCTTGCGCTCCCGGCCAGCAGCCAGAGTGCGCGTTTATTTGCCCCGCGGAACTTGGCTCGGGCAACCATTTCCTGGCCGGTGTAGCAGCCTTTTTTAAAGCTGATACCGCCCAGCGCCTGAAGGTTTGTTGCCTGTGGAATAAACTGAGCGCTGTTTACACTATCAATGACCGGCAATCCACCCTCGATATCCAGCGTCAGCCACTGCTGGCTATCATTACGCTGTGCTTCTTCACTGAGTTTTTCGGTTAACGTCTGAGCTGTTTCTTCATCAGTAACAATCAGGAAGCGCTCCGCCGGCAGGTTCAGCCACAGCAGCGTCGTTGCGCCGTGCTGAACAACCTGAGTCTCTTCATCCGGCAGCGTTTCGAAAATGGCTGCAAGCGCAGAACGCGCCTGGAAACCCGCCAGCCCTAACAGGACGCTGGCGTCATCCGCATTGAAAGTAACTTTGGAGAAAACGGAATATTTCTTCAGCTCTGTAAGCTGGGCGTCACGCAGGTTGCGGCGTTCAATAAACGCAAAGCCTTCGCCCCGATGGAACAGACGCAGGTTACTCCACATCTTCCCTTTGGCATCGCAATGGGCGCAGAGCAGATGCTGGCCCGCGTCAAGTTTCGCGACGTCGGCAGTCACCTGGCCCTGAAGATATTTCTCAGTGTCTGCACCCACGGCAGTCACGAGAGCCCAGTCGTCGAGCGTCATTAGTGTCAGCGGTAGACGGGCGGCGGCACTGGGCTGGCGAGGAGGAAACGGATTAAAAGCCATAACAAAGATCCCGGGTTATCCAACGGTTTAATTTCTCAATGGTAAAAGAGCCAGAGGGCAATGCAAGCAGTTTGATAACGCCATTCGTGCGTTTGCGTGTTGCCTCGGGGAATCTTGTGCAATCGGTGCTGTTACACGGGTTTGTGTGGGGAAAGCGCGCACAATGGAACATTCAGGTAATCCCGGTGACGAAAACACGTTACACTAACTCCGTACCCAACTTGATGGCTAAGCAGGAAAGTGCACATGGATATCAATAATAAAGCCCGAATTCACTGGGCATGCCGCCGTGGAATGCGCGAGCTCGATATTTCGATTATGCCGTTCTTCGAACATGAATACGAAACGCTCAGCGACAGCGACAAACAGCTGTTTGTTCGCCTGCTGGAGTCTGACGATCCAGACCTGTTTAACTGGTTGATGAATCACGGTAAACCAGCAGATGCCGAGCTTCAGCGTATGGTTGCCCTGATTCAGACACGGAATAAAGAACGTGGTCCTGTGGCAATCTGATCTCCGGGTTTCCTGGCGCGCGCAATGGATGTCGTTGCTTCTCCACGGCCTGGTGGCGCTATTCGTGCTGCTAATGCCGTGGCCGATGAGCTACACGCTGGTCTGGATGCTGCTGCTTTCCCTTGTGGTTTTCGACAGCGTACGCAGCCAGCGCCGCATTCACGCTCGCCAGGGCGAAATTAAACTGCTGACGGATTTTCGTCTGCGTTGGCAGGGGCGTGACTGGGATATCGTCGGAAATCCATGGATGATTGACAGCGGGGCGATGCTAAGACTGCGTCGTGCCGGAAAGCATCGTTGCCAGCATCTTTGGCTGGCGGCTGACAGCATGGACATCGGTGAATGGCGCGATCTACGCCGCCTGCTGATGCAACAGCAGGCGAGCGGAAGCGGGCAGATTTAAGCGAAGCGTTCGGCCATTTCGCCAAGAATTTGCTCGCACCAGGTTTCAATGCGTTCGTCGCTCAGGTCGTACTGGTTGGTTTCATCCAACGCCAGGCCAACAAACAGCTGCCCGTCGGCAATGACCGGTTTTGGGCTGGTAAATTCATAGCCTTCTGTTGGCCAGTAGCCGATGAACTGTGCCCCGCGCGGTGCCAGCTTGTCGTGCAGCATGCCTAACGCATCCAGGAACCACTCACCGTAGCCAAGCTGATCGCCCATGCCGTAAAGCGCCACGAGTTTGCCTTCCAGGTTCAGGCCATCCAGCTGCGGCCAGACGGTTTCCCAGTCTTCCTGCAGTTCGCCAAAATCCCAGGTCGGTATGCCCAGGATCAGAACGTCATACTGCTCCATCATGGCCGGAGCATCATCTTTCAGGTTGTGAAGCGTCACCAGTTCAGGACCAATAATGTCGCGAATTTTTTCGGCGGCCATTTCGGTGTAGCAGGTGCTGGAGCCGTAAAAAAGACCAATGTTCATAGCAATAACAACTCATTTTAATCGCGTGCAGATGGCCAAGTGTACCAGATCCCATTCGCCATCATGCATAATGGACACAATTCGCCAAATCAGGAGTGGAGCGTGGAGCAGGATAAGATCCGTATCGAACAGTTTCTGGATGCGCTGTGGCTGGAAAGAAATCTGGCCGAAAATACGCTCAGCTCTTATCGCCGCGATCTCACTATGGTGGCCGAGTGGCTGCAGCGTCAGCAACTCAGTTTTTTGACCGTTCAGGCTTCGGATCTCCAGTCGCTGCTTGCGGAGCGCGTCGAGGGCGGTTATAAAGCCACCAGTTCCGCGCGGTTGCTTAGCGCTATGCGGCGGTTATTTCAGTACCTGTATCGCGAAAAAATGCGGGAAGACGACCCCAGTGCGCTGCTTTCATCGCCCAAACTTCCCCAGCGTTTGCCGAAGGATTTAAGCGAGGCTCAGGTTGAACGGCTGTTGCAATCTCCGTGTGTCGATCAGCCTATTGAACTGCGCGATAAAGCCATGCTTGAAGTCTTGTACGCAACCGGGCTGCGCGTCTCGGAGCTGGTTGGGCTGACAATGAGCGATATCAGCCTGCGGCAGGGCGTGGTGCGAGTGATTGGTAAAGGCAACAAAGAGCGTCTCGTGCCGCTGGGCGAAGAGGCTGTGTACTGGATTGAAGAGTACCTGAAGTATGGCCGCCCGGAGTTGTTAAACGGGCAGTCTCTGGATGTGCTTTTCCCCAGCAATCGCGCACAGCAAATGACGCGGCAAACCTTCTGGCACCGCATTAAGCACTATGCCGTGCTGGCCGGTATCGACAGTGAAAAACTGTCTCCGCATGTGCTACGCCACGCTTTTGCCACGCACCTGCTGAACCATGGCGCGGATCTTCGTGTCGTACAGATGCTGCTGGGCCATAGTGATTTGTCCACCACACAAATTTATACACATGTAGCGACGGCGCGTTTACGCCAGCTGCATCAACAGCACCACCCTCGAGCGTGAGTGCTACAAGAGATAAAGGAATCCTCATGAAAAAAGGTTTTTGGCTGCTTTCGCTGCTGGCCGCTTCCGTTTCCGGTATTGCTCACGCGGATGACGCCGCTATTAAACAATCTTTGGCGAAGCTGGGCGTGCAGGGCGCAGAGATTCAGGCTGCACCGGTTGCCGGGATGAAAACTGTGTTGACCGATAGCGGCGTACTTTATGTCACCGAAGACGGCAAACATGTGATTCAGGGGCCGCTGTATGACGTGAGCGGCGCTCAGCCGGTGAACGTGACCAACCAACTGCTGATCGGCAAGCTGAACGCGCTGGAAAAAGAGATGATTATCTACAAAGCGCCGAAGGAGCAGCATGTGATTACGGTGTTCACCGACATCACCTGCGGCTACTGCCACAAGCTTCATGAAGAGATGAGCGACTACAACGCGCTGGGGATCACCGTGCGTTATCTGGCATTCCCTCGTCAGGGGCTGCAAAGCCAGGCCGAGAGCGACATGAAGTCTATCTGGTGCGCGAAAGACCGTAACAAAGCGTTCGATGCCGCAATGAAGGGCGGTGATGTGGCACCGGCAAGTTGTGACATTAACCTGGCTAACCACTACAACCTGGGCGTGCAGTTTGGCGTGCAGGGGACGCCAGCGATCGTGCTGAGCAACGGCAGCATGATCCCGGGTTATCAGGGGCCTAAAGAAATGAAACAAATGCTGGATGCCCACAAGCAGTTAATGAAAGCGGGTGGTTAATTTCGGGTGAAACAGCAAACGCAACTCCGCCGCCGGGTCGTTGACAGCTCGGTGGCGCTTCCGGCTACGCTGCCTCCTTTGTTACAGCGGCTGTATGCCAGCCGGGGCGTGCGTGGCGAACAAGAGCTGGAGCGCGGCGTAAAAGGAATGCTGCCGTGGCAGCAGCTCAGCGGCATCGATCGGGCCGTGGTCATGCTTTATAACGCCTTTCGCGAAGGCTTGCGCATCATCGTTGTCGGCGATTTTGATGCCGATGGGGCAACCAGTACCGCGCTAAGCGTTCTGGCCCTGCGCAGCATGGGGGCTGAGAATATTGGCTACCTGGTGCCTAATCGCTTTGAGGATGGTTACGGGCTTAGCCCGGAAGTGGTCGATCAGGCCCATGCCCGCGGTGCGCAGGTGATCGTGACCGTCGACAACGGCATCTCATCCCATGCGGGCGTTGAGCGCGCCCATGCACTGGGGATTCCGGTGCTGGTGACCGATCATCACCTACCAGGGGAAACACTTCCCGCTGCCGAAGCTATCATTAACCCGAATCTCGCCGACTGCGCATTTCCATCTAAATCCCTGGCTGGTGTCGGCGTCGCGTTTTATCTGATGCTGGCGCTGCGCACGCATCTGCGTGATAACGGCTGGTTCGAACAGCGTGGGTTGGCCATTCCGAATCTTGCAGAACTGCTAGATTTAGTCGCGCTGGGCACCGTGGCGGACGTTGTGCCGCTGGATGCCAACAACCGCATTTTGACCTGGCAAGGGTTAAGCCGCATTCGCGCGGGGAAATGCCGTCCCGGCATTCGCGCGCTGCTTGAAGTGGCTAATCGTGAGCCGCAAAAGATCGCCGCCAGCGATCTGGGCTTTGCGCTGGGGCCGCGCCTGAACGCCGCAGGCCGACTGGATGATATGTCGGTTGGCGTGGCGCTGCTGCTCAGCGAAAACATTGGTGAAGCGCGTATGCTGGCTAACGAGCTGGACGCGCTGAACCAAACGCGGAAAGAAATTGAACAAGGCATGCAGGTCGAAGCGCTGACCCTTTGCGAACAGCTGGAGCGCAGTAGCGAAGCCCTGCCTTACGGGCTGGCAATGTATCACCCGGAATGGCACCAGGGCGTGGTCGGCATTCTGGCCTCGCGCATCAAAGAGCGTTTCCACCGCCCGGTCATCGCGTTCGCGCCTGCGGGAGACGGCACGCTTAAAGGGTCCGGCCGTTCAGTTCAGGGGCTGCACATGCGTGATGCCTTAGAACGTCTGGATACGCTTTATCCGGGCATGATGCTGAAGTTCGGCGGTCATGCCATGGCCGCAGGCTTGTCGCTGGAAGAGGCTCGCTTTGAGGAGTTTCGCCAGCGTTTTGGCGACCTGGTCGGTGAGTGGCTGGACCCGGCGTTGTTACAGGGGGAAATCTGGTCCGACGGTCAGCTGTCCGCGCAGGAGATGACGCTCGAAGTGGCGGAGATGCTCAGAGACGCCGGGCCGTGGGGGCAAATGTTTCCGGAGCCGCTGTTTGACGGCAAGTTCCGTATTCTCCAGCAGCGCCTGGTGGGCGAGCGTCACCTGAAGGTGATGGTGGAGCCTGTCGGTGGCGGTCCGCTGCTGGACGGTATCGCCTTCAACGTGGATACCACCCGCTGGCCGGACAACGGCGTGCGCGAAGTTGAGCTGGCCTACAAGCTGGACGTGAACGAGTTCCGCGGCAACCGCAGCGTGCAGCTTTTAATCGATCACCTCTGGCCGATATAGCCCGCATTCTCGACGCTGCTGCAGCGTTAATTACTTGGCTATATGTCAGGGAGAATGCTACAAAATGCGGCGTAAATCCGGTAAACTTTCCGGTTTACGACCGCATTTCGTCTTCTGAAATCAACATAAGAAATTACGCATGTTTGAAATTAACCCGGTAAAAAGCCGCATCCAGGACCTCACAGAGCGCAGCGACGTTCTTAGGGGGTATCTTTGACTACGATGCCAAGAAAGAGCGCCTCGAAGAAGTAAACGCCGAGCTTGAACAGCCCGATGTCTGGAACGAACCTGAACGCGCACAGGCATTGGGGAAAGAACGTTCCTCATTGGAAGCCATCGTCGACACGTTAGATCAGATGTCTCAGGGCCTAGAAGATGTCTCCGGCTTGCTGGAGCTGGCGGTAGAAGCCGACGACGAAGAGACCTTTAACGAGGCCGTTGCCGAGCTGGATGTGCTGGACGCCAAACTGGCGCAGCTTGAATTCCGCCGCATGTTCTCTGGCGAGTACGACAGCGCCGATTGCTACATCGATATTCAGGCAGGCTCAGGCGGTACGGAAGCGCAGGACTGGGCGAGCATGCTGGAGCGTATGTACTTGCGCTGGGCAGAAGCTCGCGGTTTCAAAACCGAAATTATTGAAGAGTCCGAAGGCGACGTGGCGGGCATCAAGTCCGTGACCATTCGCATTCAGGGCGATTATGCCTTTGGCTGGCTGCGTACCGAAACCGGCGTTCATCGTCTGGTGCGTAAGAGTCCGTTTGACTCCGGTGGCCGCCGCCATACCTCGTTCAGCTCCGCGTTTGTTTACCCGGAAGTGGATGACAACATTGATATCGACATCAACCCGGCGGACCTGCGCATTGACGTTTATCGTGCATCCGGTGCGGGTGGTCAGCACGTTAACCGTACGGAATCTGCGGTACGTATTACCCATATTCCAACCGGCACCGTGACCCAGTGCCAGAATGACCGTTCTCAGCACAAGAACAAAGACCAGGCGATGAAGCAGATGAAGGCTAAGCTGTACGAGCTGGAAATGCAGAAAAAGAATGCTGAGAAGCAGGCGCTGGAAGACAACAAATCGGATATCGGCTGGGGCAGCCAGATTCGTTCTTACGTCCTCGACGACTCCCGCATTAAAGATCTGCGCACCGGGGTTGAAACCCGCAACACGCAGGCTGTGCTGGACGGCGATCTGGACAAATTTATCGAAGCAAGTTTGAAAGCAGGGTTATGAGGAACCAACATGTCTGAACAACAAGCACAGGGCGTTGACGCAGCAGCCGATCTTAACAATGAACTGAAAGCGCGCCGTGAGAAGCTGGTAGCTCTGCGTGAGCAGGGTATCCCATTCCCGAACGATTTCCGCCGCGATCACACCTCAGACCAACTGCACGCTGATTTCGATGCGAAAGAGAACGAAGAGCTTGAAGACCTCGGCGTTGAGGTAAGCGTGGCTGGTCGTATGATGACCCGCCGTATCATGGGTAAAGCGTCCTTCGTGACTTTACAAGACGTTGGCGGCCGTATTCAGCTGTATGTCTCCCGTGATGACCTGGCGGAAGGCATCTACAACGAGCAGTTCAAAAAGTGGGACCTGGGCGATATCCTGGGCGCGCGCGGTAAGCTGTTTAAAACCAAAACCGGCGAGCTGTCCATTCACTGTACCGAACTGCGTCTGCTGACCAAAGCGCTGCGCCCGCTGCCGGACAAATTCCACGGCCTGGCCGATCAGGAAACCCGCTATCGCCAGCGTTATCTGGACCTGATCGCTAACGAAGAGTCCCGCAATACCTTTAAAGTGCGCTCTAAAATCATGGCCGGCATCCGCCAGTTCATGGTGGGCCGCGACTTTATGGAAGTTGAAACCCCAATGATGCAGGTGATCCCTGGCGGCGCATCCGCTCGTCCGTTCATCACGCATCATAATGCGTTGGACATCGACATGTACCTGCGTATCGCGCCAGAGCTGTACCTGAAGCGTCTGGTGGTGGGTGGGTTCGACCGCGTCTTCGAAATCAACCGTAACTTCCGTAACGAAGGCATCTCCCCGCGCCATAACCCAGAGTTCACCATGATGGAACTCTATATGGCTTACGCGGACTACAAAGATCTGATTGAGTTGACCGAATCCCTGTTCCGTACTCTGGCTCAGGACGTGCTGGGCACCACCGAAGTGCAGTATGGCGAAGAGACCTTCGACTTCGGCAAACCGTTTGAAAAGCTCACCATGCGTGAAGCTATTAAAAAGCACCGTCCAGAAACCGACCTTGCCGATCTGGATAACTTTGACTCTGCGAAAGCCATCGCGGAAAGTATCGGTATCAAAGTTGAGAAGAGCTGGGGCCTGGGCCGCGTAGTGACCGAAATCTTCGAAGAGGTTGCGGAAAGCCACCTGATTCAGCCGACCTTCATCACCGAATACCCGGCAGAAGTCTCTCCCCTGGCGCGCCGTAACGACGAAAACCCGGAAATCACTGACCGCTTTGAGTTCTTCATCGGTGGCCGTGAAATCGGCAACGGCTTCTCCGAGCTGAATGACGCGGAAGACCAGGCGCAGCGTTTCCAGGACCAGGTTGATGCGAAAGCGGCAGGTGACGACGAAGCGATGTTCTTCGACGAAGACTACGTCACCGCGCTGGAGCACGGTCTGCCGCCAACGGCGGGTCTGGGTATCGGTATCGACCGCATGGTTATGCTGTTCACCAACAGCCACACCATCCGCGACGTTATCCTGTTCCCGGCTCTGCGTCCGACTAAGTAACGCCCTCATTCCCCTCCGTAAGGAGGGGGATTTTCCTCAAGTTCATCAACGTTTCCGGGGCCTGGTTTGCGTAAGGAAAGCATTTTAAAACGCTGGCACATCACCGCTTTCATTATCATGACGAGCCTGATGCTGACGGCCTGCTCCTCCTCAAAACCAGCTAAAAGTACCCGAAACGAAGGCACGTTTAGCGGCGCGATTTACACCGTTAAGCGCGGCGATACGCTCTCAAAAATTTCCAGAATGACCGGCAGCAGCGTGGGTGACCTCGCCCGACTGAACGGGATCCCTGCGCCTTATACTATCCAGGTGGGCCAGCGTATTCGGATCAAAGGCTCAGGCTCTGCAAGCCGGCCGAAAAACACCGCCATGGCCAAAAACACCACTGCGTCAGCTCGTTCGCAAAACACGACCATAGCAAAGGTGGCACCGCCGCCGGTGGGAGCACGCTGCTGGCTGTGGCCGACGAAGGGCAACATTGTTGAACCATTCTCCAGCAGCGACGGCGGCAATAAAGGCATTGATATCTCAGGCTCTCGCGGGCAGCCTATTTATGCTTCCGGCGCGGGAACGGTGGTTTATGTCGGTAACCAGCTGCGCGGCTACGGCAATCTGGTGATGATCAAACACAGCGAAGAGTACATCACCGCCTATGCCCACACCGACACGATGCTGGTGAATACCGGAGAGAAAGTGAAGGCCGGGCAGAAAATTGCCACGATGGGCAGCACTGGGGCGGATTCGGTGCGTTTGCACTTTCAGATTCGCTACCGGGCCACAGCAATCGACCCGCAGCGTTACCTAAAACCGTCGTGTTAATTTAAAAAGTGCTTGAAAAACCATCACCTGGACACAAAGGCACTTGCCAGCGAGTGCTGAAAGTCTATAATGCGTAACGCACCTCAAAGCGGGCGTAGTTCAATGGTAGAACGAGAGCTTCCCAAGCTCTATACGAGGGTTCGATTCCCTTCGCCCGCTCCATGACACTTCTTAAAGTTCAATAACTTACTGAATCCTAAGGGATATGGCTTAAAGCCTTCCGATAGTTTTACTCACTGTAACCAACACTGTGACTAACTTTGTTGAAGTAGTGAGCAGACCTAAGGCCTCAGTACATGCTCAACTCAAGAACCTACCTTTATCAGCGTAACGGTGTCTTCTACATCCGTCTTAGGATGAAGAACACAGGTCATCCTAGCGCTTCGCTTCCTTCTCATAACCGTTATAAACTAGCGTCGATATCACTACGGACTAAGGATAGACGTACCGCTATGGCTCACTCTCGACACATTAAGGCAGCACTCAAGGCAATCCATGCAGATAGGCCCAACGCCACCTACGAGGAAATGAGGGACCACCTTAAGGACATCGCTGAGTGTGAACTGTCTATGGGCCGTTCAGATTTCTTTGAGCCTGACATGAGGGATATCTATCGGGACCAGTACGGCGAACTTGGTGAGAATCTTACTGATGCGCTAGCAAGTGAACCGCTGAGCATTGACCAGCATCGTTACATCAATGAGGCCCTAAAGGTACTTAAGGCTTGCATGAGGCGTATCGAAGCGGGAGACAGTCAGCCTCTGATAGATTACGTCGATCGTTTTAATGATATTGATCGGCAAAATGACCAAGCCCCTGTGTCCCTATCTGTTAGTGCTTCAGAAGTAAAACCAGAAGTTACGCCTGGCATCACCGTAGCGAGCCTCTTTGAGCAATACGAAGCGGAGAACGCTCAGAACTGGAAGCCAGCCACCTTAAGGGAAAACAAAGCGTCCCACGCTGCGTTAATCGAAATTTTCGACTATCTGGGCCTTAATGCTGAAGCCAGGAGAGCAGACATGCTCAGGGTCCGTGATGTGCTCCAGCAGTTACCGAAGAACCGCAAACAGCGCTTCAAAGATTCCTCATTGGCTGACCTGTTGAGTCGTGAAGATAAGAACGATTGTCTGGACGTGGTGACTATTAATAATAAGTATCTCATTAAGATGGCGGCTGTCTTTAAGTGGGCCGTGCGTAATGACCTGATTAAAAGGAATATGACTGAGGGGCTAGAACTGAAGGTTCCTCAGCGTAAAGCCTCAGAGGCTCGTAACGCCTTCTCTACGGAGCAGGTAGGGCAACTGCTGGTTGCCGCTGAGTCATACTCTCGGAAGGCTTCCGGTAAGCCGTATCACTACTACGTTACCGCTTTGGCTGCTATCACTGGGGCAAGGCTTAACGAGGTGGCTCAACTTCAGGTCAAGGACATCAGGACCACTGAAGGTGGGACCGTCTATATTCATATCAATGAAGACGATAGCAGCCTGCCGGGTAAGAGCATCAAGAACGCTCACAGTGAGCGCTGTGTGCCTTTGGTTGAAGGAGCCTACGGTTTTGTATTGGATGATTTTATGGCGCTTGTAGAGGCCCGTAGGATTGCTGTCGGTGATGACGCTATGGTTTTTGATGGTCTTCGCCTCATGAAGAACTGTTACGGTGAGCAGGTGAGCAAATGGTTTAACCGGACGTTGTTACCTAAGGTACTCACTGACCGTGACGGATTGGCGTTCCATTCGTTCAGGCATACAGTTGCGACACAGTTAAAACAACATGGTGTCGAATTGGCGTATGCTCAGGCAATTATGGGGCATAGCTCCGGGTCTATTACTTACGACCGATACGCTAAAGAGGTTGAGGTGGAAATACTGAAAGAAAAACTGTCGGCACTCTCCCAGTAAAATAGATTCGCTAAGTAATCCTGTATATAGATATCTGAATGTGAGGACTTAATGGTCAAAGAATTTTTAGTTAGCAAAGAAAATAAGCCGTCCTATGAGTGTATGCACACCGCTGAAACTTGTTTAGGGTTGGCTGGGATGGCAACTGAAGATTGGCAGCGGGACCATCATTGTCGTACAGGTATCATATTCACTGCCTTTGCCATTGAAGCAATGTTCATCTTCTATAGAAAACAGGTTGACCCTAGTTACAATAAAAAACAGAAAGAATGCAGAAAGACAATGCACAAGAATACGCTAATGCTGTGTGGCATTAATAATTATATGGGAACAAAGCAGTACCAACTTATCAAAGAGTGCCTTGATGTGAGGGATGCTATTGCTCACGGAGACTCATACACTTCAGAATTTAATTTTTTAGCGGAGCATTCTGATAACCAAGACGATATTGTAAGAAGTGTCTTGGCGGTAAACTCTGAGCAATTCCGGGGATTAACGGTCGAGCGCCTCAGGACATATATTGAGATGGCAAATCAAATTGACTATGAAATTTATGATAAAGGTTACAGACCTTCTGACATCGACCTCCCGGCAGACGAACGTAATACACTGATGTTGGCTTTCGGTGTCAGTGGGGTATCAATGTGGCCCAGTACATGATCGCTCTATTGATGATCGCTGAATAAACAGGGAGATTGGGAGGCTTTAAGTCGACAGAGGCAATAACGACTCACTATTGGGAGAGAGAGAGACGGCACAAAGTTTCCCCCTCTATGACAACTAACCGTAGCTTATCGCATCCTTTCAGGGGGCGGGATGACCAATTACAGACACCAAGCGTTTATTTAAAGTGAATGCTTCCTGTGTGCTCTGGGTCAGTCGATAAGTGAATGGCCAATGATAAAAAATCATATTTATATGGTCTCTGGTATACAGGGGGCTAAACTTAAAGTATTACTTAAAGATCTTAAAGTTATATTGCTTGTTTACACAAGATAATAATAAGAACTTAGAGTATTACTTAAAGAACACTTAGAGTTATCCCTTGATTTTGTCATTATTAACTCTTTAAATAACTAACAGTGTCTCCGCAAGGCACCTTTCCTATCAATCTCAAAGACATTCTAAATGTGCATCCTTTGTCCTGCTGGTCTCCCTATTGCTTGGGGACTTTGAGTAGGCCTGTAGGGTGCGGCTTATGGTGCATATTTAAAAGGTAATCAAGCAATGAATAATAAACAATTATCGACCAGTCAAATAGCCTATCTTCACCGCGCTATGTCTGACGGTGAGGGGCTTATCGAAATCGGAGAGTTGGCTCGCGGTCTCGGGAAACAGAAAGGCCACATCATCAAGAAACTTGAGAAGGCTTTTGACAAAGAGCGGCTTTCGGAAATGGAAACCCACTTTGAAGTTATGGGGGGGAACCATCGAAATGTTGCGCAGCGTGTCAAAACCTACATGCTGGACTATAAGACTGCTGGTGCTCTGGCTATGAGCTATGACCTTCAGTTGGGCGTTGAGGTCTTAACCATTCTTGAGGATTCCCTGAGCGCCATTCAAGCTATGACCATTGAGGCCGCAAAAGATAACACTGCCGGGGTTCTGAAAGCCGCTGCTGACTTCCGTGAGCGATACCGTGAACGCTTACAGTTCCGCCCCGGTGCCTCTGAGAATGAAGACCGTAGCGTTGCCCTTAAACGCCTTGGACGTAAGGGATTGTAATCATGAACAAGATCGACTCAAGAACACCAGAAGGCCGTAAAGCGTTACGCCTGATGACAGTCGATACAGTCTCAATTGTGTCCGCACTGGGGCTATCTCCTCTCGGTGAGCGCCCTGTCTACACCAAGGCTGCTTTGTGTCTCATGGCGGTTGCCGCTGGGTTATCACCGAAAGATTTTCACCGTAGTTAATACCGCTATAAACACAACCTTTTGAACTGACCGAAATGCGGGGAGACACCGTAGGGATTATTACGCCCTGTGGTCGACCGATAAGTTCAATCAATTCAGACTTCAAAAGGAGAATAATATTATGTCAATTTCATATAGAAAATTAAATATCACCCTGAGTGCTGACAAAGAGACCGTGTTGTTATTTGGTCAGGAGTTATCTACAAAGTATTTCACGGAAATTATCGTTACGACCATGCTCAATTCCATTGGGTCTGACATGGCGAAATCAAATCGTATTCTTAACGATATTCATGCCGCTGGTCTTAATGCAGGTGATTACGGAAAGTATTCCCGTTGGTGGGCTGAAAGTAATGTACAGGAACGCCAAGAGGCCGAGCGTCGACGTAAAGATGCCGAGGAACATCAAGAGCGTATGGCTGCTATTCATGCGACGCCAGCAGAGATTGCTAAAGCTGCCGCTGAACGTAGAGCACGCGACGAAGACCTGATTAAACGCTTCGGCAATAAAGGGGCCGCTTTCGGGTACTAACAGATCACTTTCGGCGGCGCTGCTTGGATTCTGAGAAAAAGACCAAGGGTGTCGCCAGTTACTTTTCACATAGCGCACTCATATACTTTAGGAGATATTTATCATGGCTATTACAAATCAAATTAACAAAGTATCCTCATTGGCTTCTCTGCGTCAGCCTCAGCGCGATAAAGATGGTCAAATTATCAAGGGTTCCGTATGGGGTACTGACACCTCGCGTACTGACTACGTTGAGATGACCAACGGTCAAGACGCCCAGATTCTCAACGTTGGCTTTACGGACCGCTCAGGTCGTCCTATGGCCTTCGGGAATGACTCACATGATTACATTCAGGCACTGGAAGACTCTTTGGACGAGACCTTCAACGATGGCGATTTCCGCACTGCTGTAATGGAGCATGTTTTCCCCTGTGAGTTTCGCCCATACGGCACTGACCCTACGCCTATCCGTCGTCAGGCCCTCCAGAATCGTACAGTCCGCTTTAAGCATAATGGTGCGTTTAATCCAGATAAGGATGCTCCGTCTACTACAGCCATCACCGGGGCAAGTGTAACTGTCACCCCAGTGTTGAACCCTGAGACCAATAAGACGGGCATTCTGTGTTCTGCTGCTACTCATGTATCTGACTTCGACATGATGGGGGGCTGGACTGAAGGAGCACTAACCCAGACTGTAGGCGACATGCAGATTCAATACTGCCGACAGATGTTTGCCGCTGTAGTCGATGTGCTGAAAGATACACCAGACCTACAAGTCATCGAAGCGGCCCCTTTGAGTGGTAAACCATCTGACCAAGCTGAGGACCTTCTGGACATCCTAGCGCTGAATCTTCCGGTTGAGTTAGGGAACACATTGTCTGACTATGCCGTATTGGTCCCTGAGAAACTCGAAGCAGTCTTGGACCGAGCGGCTCAGCGTGCAGGTCATGAAGACATTAGCGACCTGCTGGGCTGCACAGTATGCGGCTACGCTGGTGATGATACAGGTGTCTATCTCCTGCCTAAGCGATTTGCTTCTATCTCTTTCCGGTCCACGACTGGTGGTAAGACTGTAGATGTTAAAGTTACCCGAAATAGTAATGCTGCCGGGTATGACCTTGAGTTAATCAGCGTGGTTGATGTGCTGGCTACTGGTTCCGTTAAGGTGAAGACCGGAGAGTTCAACGTTGAAGCCGATGTTTCTTTCCCGTTAGTCCACGTTATCCGCTTTACTGCCACAGAGTAGCTATAAAATCCAAAGTGAACACCGGGGAGGGACCCATGAGCTTACAAGAGTTATATGTGATCGTTCTCTGTGTTTACTTGGCCTGCCAGATACCCCTACGACCATGATAGATACCAGCGATCAATTCCAGATTACCGATCGAGACAAACGATCAGCGTAATGGTTGCAATCGGGCTATCCTTTAGTCTCCATCTTTTTTGTTATTTCAAAGGATTTCAGAATGTTGAAGGGGATTGGGTCATTTATTGTAGGAGCCGTACTATTGCTGGCTATGGGATATATGACTGGGTATATTTGCGGGAGCGTAAAGGCCCCCACGTATCGCACAATCGGTAGGGCGATAGATGCCTTTTGGTTAGCCTCGGGAGCCTTGTTCATCGCTGGGGTAGTCTTCCGTATAGCCTTCAAGAGACTATCGTCAGTATGTGGTGTACTTTTCTGTGTTTCCCTTGTGGTGGCCTTAGTGCTCAGTGGCTTCTACCATGCTACATGGAGTAATGGTTCATGGTTATAACCCTTTAAAATTTCCCACAAAAATCTGAGCGCCTATCTAATAATTAATCCTCCCGCGTTGTCCCCCGTGGTCCTCCCAAAGTTTGCTGTGGACCGAGGGAGGCTATAACCTCTTGAAGTTGAAACATTGAGGTTCTGGTCAGAAGTCCCTGCCTTGATTCTATTCCTCCGAGGGGAACATTACGGTCATTCAACCTTGACCAGAGATCACTCGATGTGTAACCATTACTGTAACCACAAGGATTCATCAGTCTTTAAGAAACAAGAAGTTAGCTGGTTGTCCTCGGCTCCCTTCGCCCGCTCCAACCTCCTTAGAATATAAAGAAACTTTTCTTCAGACAGTGAATCAGTCTCGCTAAAGCAGATACAACTTTCACTACCCATTTTTCTTCGCCAGTACTTGTTGCGTGATTGTGACCCTGACCCAAAATCCTGCTCCATTCAGAAACAGAATTCCGGCATGATGAATACTTCCCTGAACGGAGGTGGTGCCGATGAAAAAGTCACGATTCACCGAAGAGCAGATTGTCTTTGCCCTGAAACAGGCCGAACCGGGTACGAGCGTGCCCGAAGTTTGCCGTAAGCTGGGTATCTCCGATGCCACGTTTTACACCTGGCGAAAAAATACGGCGGGATTTCCCCTTCTGAGCTGAAGCACATGCGGCAGCTTGAGGAAGAGAATCTCAGGCTGAAGACGCTGGTTGCCGATCTGAGCCTCGACAAGGCCATGCTGCAGGATGTGCAGGCAAAAAAGAACTGACGCTGGCGTGTCTGCTTGAATGGGGCCGGGATTTGCAGGCACGTTACGGGGCCAGCGAGCGGCAGATCTGTTTTGCACTACGGATCAGCCGCAGCGCTTTCCGCTACCGTGCTGTGGCGGCAGACGACAGCGCGCTCCGCCTGCGTATCAGGGAGATCACTGAAACCCGGGTCCACTATGGCTACCGCAGAGTTCACGTCATGCTCAGGTGGGAAGGCTGGCGGGATAATCACAAACGCATTTACCGGCTCTATCGCGAGCAGGGTCTGTCCCTGCGCCTCAAACGCCCGCGCCGAAATAAATCGGCACAGCGGCGACAGCCCCAGCCTCAGGGGTTGTATCCGAACTATGTCTGGAGCATGGATTTTGTATCTGACGCCTTATTTGACTGGCGTCGGCTACGTCTGCTGACGGTCATTGATCTCTACACGCGCGAATGTCTGGGGATTTGCGTGGGTCAGAATCTGCGCTCAACTGAGGTCGCAGAGATGCTGAACGCCATTGCGCTCAGGCGTCCCTTACCACAATGGCTGAAAACCGATAATGGCTCTGAACTTGCAGGGAAAATGCTGTACAAATGGGTGTACGAAAGAGGGATCCGCATCGACTTCTCACGACCGGGAACGCCCACGGACAATGCGACCGTGGCGTCGTTCAACGGCAGGCTGCGGCAGGAGTGCCTGAACGAAAACTGGTTCATGTCGCTGGAGGATGCCCGGTGCAAAATCGAAGCCCGGCGCATATACTATAACCAGAGACGTCCTCATTCTGCGCTGGGCTGGATGACCCCGTCCGAATTTGCTGAAAAGTCTGCCGGTTGCCAGAACATGCAACCAACATGAAGCCGGTTATTCCTGATTATGACTGGAGCATATTCGGGGTCAATCTTACTTTAGGCCAACAAGTCAGTCATCATAGAAAAGGGGGGAAGTGTAGTGAATTAAATTTCGTGATTTAAAATAATGATGTTACACCAATGGCTTTCAATAATATTAACTGTGATCTCTTACTGATAGACTGCACTATCTTCCACGTAGCAGAGCGTAAATAACAGATTAAAAGTATATTGATTCAATTGCGTATCATTAGATATTAAAGAAACGTAAAATATTGACGCGTACAGAAACATCCAGTAACTTGATTGAGGTGTATGATGGTATCAATTTTACTTTTAAGGATAAATTATGAGCGCATGGAAAAAAACTAACGTACGCATTTTGTTGTGGGCGACTTTCATTGGTGGTGCGATAAGCTCATTAGTTAAATCAGGTACTGAAGTTAATATGCCACCTCGTCTCGCAGGGGAAGTTTCTCCTCCCGCGTTGAACATTGATGCCTGGTTGGGCTGGCTGGGGGTTAACTCGCACTCGATGGATTACGTATACCAAGGAATTACTATTCCCGGTGCTGTAATGCTCTATCATTGGCTATTTAGTTTTATCTTTGCTGGCATTTATATTTTACTCTCAGCTTATGTGCCAAAAGTTAGACTTTGGTATGGTGCGGCTTATGGAGTCATCATTACGTTTGTTATGCACGGATTCCTTATACCTGCACTGGGTTTCCGTTATCCAGTTTACCTTGGCGGAAAAACTGGTTGGCTGTGGAATTTGAACGGTTACGAATTCTGGAGTGAACTATTAGGGCATATTTGTTGGTCTGTATCAATTGAGTTTAGCCTCATTGCAGTATTGGCAATTTTTTCTCGGCCTATTATTGGTGTATGGACGAAAGATATCGTTAAGTAAATATATTTGGCAGGCTTAGGCCTGCCAAGGATAGATTTTTACAGTATGGTAGTGGGGTTTTATTATTGTACGATTGAAAATGTTTCCAGAACTATAGTTACCCAGCCAAGTGTGTTTTTGTTAGTTTAGTTAAAGTGAGTTATTTTAAAGTCAACAGCTTGTATTTAATCTCTTTGAAGGGGTGTCAGTTTAATCAAATCTTGTTTTTATCTTTTTTACGAAGAATGATTTTCCGCATGTCCCAAGGTTAATATTCAAAATTAACGAATTTCAATTTATTTAACTAGTTTTTTTTCAATTTTCGTAACTTTCAAAAAATTAAATGTAAATTGATATTGTTGCATATACATATCTAAATATGGCTATATGAAATATATCCTTTGATTATTTATTCTTAACCTGCAAGGGGGGTGTAACTTCCGCTGTAATAAAGTAATTTCCTGAAAACAGATCTCATTTGTAGCCCTTGAGTAGTAATTAATTTCTTTTTTTTCTAATTTGAAAGTTGGCATCATTTATTTGTGAAGGCGCGCAGTCTGGAGTCTGAATATTGATGTGGCTCATTAATTATATTTTTTTGTGTAAGGAGCGACTTTTATTTTGCAATTAATTCAGTATATCAATTTTTTTGTTTTAACCACTTTGAGTATGCGGCGATTAATTTATTATAAAATACTGGGTATCTACAGAGCTATAGTTCACTAGCGCAACAAAATTTATTAGCCTGTGATGCTAAATAATAAATTCTAATTATTATTTAATGTTTTTTCTTTTTGTGCTGTTGTTTGCTATTGATATTTATGTAAATAGATGAGAGTGTTCACGCTCGTCAATATATGAAACAGTTATTAAGCAGTTGTGTGATTTTATTGTATAATGAGGATGAAGGATGATTTTAATTACCAAACATGTTGAAAAAGGTTTTGAATATGGAGCTGAAATTAAAGGTTTACAACAGGATACAGCATCTCTATAAAATTATCTCAAGAGATAGTCTATTTATTCCTGCAGTTGAAACGCATTGTAGACTTATGATTGAAGAGTTCAAGAAAGATAGATTATATTATAAATATATATTTAGTAATAATCGCTTTGTCATTTCGACTGTGACTGCATCTGTTTTTTTTAATAAGGATGAAGCTTTTTTGTCTGACGTTGTGAGCGAGTGTTTGACTACGGGGTTGGTTAGTCATAATACAATTACATCTTTGTTGTTGTTATTTAATGTTAGTGGAAGGATTTCACTTGGGGAGAGTGATAATGACAAAAGGAAAAAAAATTTTAAGATAACAAGAAAAGGTAGGTTAGATATTATAAAATTGTTGAACACAATGGTTCCTGCACTAAGCTTGATGTTTGAAGGTCCATATAATCCTAAGATTATATCTGATGATCAGATTTCTGTTTTTTTTAAATCATACGCAAAAATCCACAGATCTTCACTATTTATTATTAATTTTGTCAATGATTTGGATGTTTTTATTTCAAAAGATTCCGGCCATATGATTCTTGTTTATCTCTATATGCTTGCCATAGAGGATAATAAGCCAAAAGCGATATTAAGCTTAGTGTCTAAAGAATGTGGTGTTTCTAGAACGCACTTGAGAAATATACTAATTGCGGCCGAAGAAATAAACATGCTCTCTTTTAACAAAAAAACTGGTGAGATAACTATTTATGAGTCTTTTGTTAAAATGTTTACTTCGTATATGGCTTATTACTTTTCTTTCGTGCAGTTTGGGCTGGAAGGCGGGCATCTTTCAGACAATGCTGATTAAGTCTGTTCTGGCTATTATTATAATGACTCATCTCTGTATGATTTTTTTAGGTTGGCGCCTCCAGAGAGGCGCTTTAGAGTTCTACCGTATTCCTTCTTGTCAGAAGGCGTATTTCACTCCCAGCATACCCTGAGTGTCCCGGTAACTACCTGACCCCATCTGTTGTGCCACGTTGCCCCATGCGCTCAGATTTTCGCTTATGTGGCCCTCAACACCAGTTTTTAGCTCTGCCACATTGCGTTGCCCCTGAAGATATGCACTGCTTTCACCCATCTTC
>NZ_JBBCMI010000022.1:0-81272 GCF_037152415.1 Cedecea sp. AS113 | reverse complement strand
ACGGCTGGGACGGAAGTCGCTGTCGTTCTCAAAATCGGTGGAGCTGCATGATAAAGTCATCGGGCATTATCTGAACATAAAACACTATCAATAAGTTGGAGTCATTACCCTTAGCCTCTATATATTAAGGCGCAACTTCATCGTTAAATTTATTTTTGGGTGCTCATTTATTACTCAATAGATAAAGCGCTAACGCATATAGATTAACCCGCTCCAAGTGAGAAGAATTGTTACATCTGGTTATTTACCAGACTCTACGCGATAGTTTTCGGAATGGTTCCCGTTATTTCATATGTTCACTAATTTTATGTTTAAATACTTGAGCATTGTTCCCTTGATTCCCTTTTCTTAAACATGTTTATAGTTACCCGGCTTGATTAACGCTTTCCCCTGCGATGTTCGATAAGCGTTGGCATCCCGCAAAGAATAAGCGCAGCCGCAATACTCCTGCTGATAAAACTGCTCGCGTTTGCAGATCTCTACCGTGCGCGCGGAGCCACCTTGCTTACGCCAGTTGTGGGTCCAGTAAAACATTCCCGGATGACGCGCCGCTGCTCGCTGGCCGCATTCGCAAACCTGCTGAAAATTCTTCCAGCGTGAAATTCCCAGCGAACTGCAAATCGACTCGAAGCCGTGTTCAGCCGCGTACAGCGCGGTGCGCTCCAGGCGCATATCAAAACAGGCCGTACAGCGCGCGCCGCGCTCGGGTTCCCACTCCATACCTTTCATGCGCGCAAACCAGTTATCGGCATCATAATCCGCGTCGATGAAGGGCACACCGTGTTGCCCGGCAAACCGCTTATTCTCCTCCTTACGGATGAGATACTCCTTTTGCGGATGGATATTGGGATTGTAGAAAAAAATCGTAAAGTCGATATCCGAGGCAAGCAAAGCCTCGATGACTTCGGAAGAGCAGGGCGCACAGCAGGTATGCAATAACAGCTTGTTTGCACCGTCCGGTAGCACAAGCTTCGGGCGCTTAAATTCGGTGGTTGTCATGATATGTTGGCGGAAAGAAGGAAAACGGCGTGGATTGTACCACTAAAATTGTGGTCAATGGGCTTTGCCAGCTTAAGGTGAGGCGGGAGACTGCTTCTCCCACCTCAGCTAACAGTTATTCCTGCCCTGATAAATGCATCCCGACGTACCGCTCATAGCGGCTTTTTTTCAGGAACGTTAAATCCACCAGCACCAGCCCATCGACGCAGTTGTTGAAGGCCGGGTCGCTGCCAAAATCAATAAACTGCACACCGCCCGGCTCGCAGAGTTCCGAATATTGCTTATACAGCGTCGGGATGCCGCAGCCCATATTGCTGAGCAGGGATTTTAAACGAGTCAGATCTTCGCCGTAATCCTCTCCCTTGAACTGCGCCAGCACGTCGGGGAGGCTTGCCGGGTAAGGGCTGCGGGACGAGGCCAGCGGATGGCTCGCCGGGAACCACAGCCGGTAAAAGGCGACAAGCAGATCGCGTGCGTCCGGCGGCAGGCCACCGGAAATAGATACCGGGCCGAACAGGTAGCGATATTGCGGGTAACGGGCCAGGTAAGCGCCAATCCCCGACCATAAATAGTCCAGGCCACGGCGGCCCCAGTAGCGAGGTTGAATAAAGCTGCGCCCCAGCTCGATGCCGTGCTGCAGCACATCGTCCATTTTTTCGTCGTAGTGGAACAGGCTATAGCTGTAAAGCCCGTCTAAACCGCGTTTTTTGATCTGCTGAGCGGTAGGCATAAAGCGGTAGGCGCCGACGATCTCCAGGTCCTGCTCATCCCAAAGGATTAAATGCAGGTAATCGTCATCATACCTGTCGAGATCCCGGCGTTTGCCGCAGCCTTCACCTACGGCGCGAAATGCTATCTCACGCAGGCGACCAAGCTCGCGCAGCAGCGGAGCCTCTTCTTTGGTGTCGTTTCGCTGCCAAAGATAAATCACTTTATCGTCGGCGGTTCGGCCCAGACACTCGGCTTTAGCCAGCTCCCGGCGCAGCGTGGCCCGGTCTTCCGCCCGGGCAATCGCGCTTTCCGTTGTGAATTTGCCGGACAGCCCTTTACCCAGCAGCTGAACGTGCTGGCGGCACTTTTTAGCCAGTTCGCGAGGGATTTGCTGTGGACTATGCCAGCTTTCCCAGGGAATGCGCTGGCCAAGCGTGATTGGCAAAGTGGAGTTGCGGCGGCGGAACATTTGCTGCATCAGCAGCAGCAACGGCAGCGCAGGGGAAACCATCGCGCCAGCATAAAACAGGGCGCTGTTACGCGCGTGGATAAAGGCCGGCAGAAGCGGCACGCGGTACTTCGCGGCAAGTTTAATGAAGCCGGTGTGCCAGTGCCCTTCGGCAATGCCTTCCCGGGATAAACGAGACACTTCTCCCGCCGGGAAAAAGATCAGTACGCCGCCGTTTTGCAGCTGCTGTTCCATCTGCACAAGGGACGATTTAGGCGTGCGGCCATTGATATTGTCGACCGGGATAAACAGCGAACTCAGCGGCTCGAGGTGATTCAGCAGGCGGTTAGTCACCACTTTTACATCGCGGCGAACGCGGGAAACGGCATACAGCAGCGCCAGTCCATCAAGCGTGCCTGTGGGATGGTTGGACATCATCACCACTGGGCCACTTTCAGGGATATTTTCTAATTCACGGGGAGAAATATTACAGCGGATTTGCAGGTGGTCCAGTACCTGTTCGACCATGTCGAGGCCACGAAGATGAGGGTATTGTCCGGCAAAGGCCTGAAACTCTTCCTCATGCAGCAGGCGTCTTAACAGATTTTTTTGCCAGGGTGCAGGCTTAGCCTGAGGCCAAAGATCGTCAAGTACGTTATCGATACTAAACATGTCAGCTCCTCCTAACTTCCTGTTGGTGAAAGTATAAGCAAAAGATGAAGTTTTCGTGTCAGTGAGGTGATGTTTCAGGGATACGCGCAGAAGCGGTGCCGGTTTTTTATTCCGCAGTGATACATCGATGGGGGGGTTAACGCGATTTTTGGCTTAGGTAATGGGGTAAACCCTGATGAGTTGTAGGTTAATGGCGAGTGTTTCGTGAAAAAGCGCGATTAGTATTTAATCTTATGTTTTTAATGGGTTTTGTTTTTGTTTCTTTGAGATTTTCTTGTCAAGATAAAAGCGCATTTAATGAGATTTTTATCATGAAAAATGAGAGTTAAGTCGATTTTTAATCTAAAAAACCTCTATTAGACACTAAAGTTACTCTTCGTCCTGATGATATTTCAACGATCTACGCTAAAGTAGCCGCCGCTGGCTAACGACCAGCCTATGATTAAAAATCTGCAACCGAACGCCGGGAACGGGGTTTTATCAACACCGCATCAAAAAAAGATAACCTATGGGAGTTCACAGATGAGTCACTCTGCGACGAAAACAAAAACATTTTTCGGGCATCCGTATCCGTTAAGTTCGCTCTTCCTCACCGAAATGTGGGAACGTTTTTCTTTCTACGGGGTTCGCCCGCTGCTCATTCTGTTTATGAGCGCCGCGCTGCTTCAGGGCGGGATGGGGCTGCCGATTGAGCAGGCATCCGCCATTGTCGGGATCTTCGCCGGCGGTGTGTATATTACGTCTTTACCGGGTGGCTGGCTGGCCGATAACTGGCTCGGGCAGCGCCGCGCCGTCTGGTATGGCTCGCTGATTATTGCCCTCGGCCACCTCTCGATTGCGCTGTCGGCATTCGTGGGCAACACCTTCTTCTTTGTCGGCCTGCTGCTGATCGTCCTGGGAACCGGGCTGTTCAAAACCTGTATTACCGTCATGGTCGGGACGCTGTACAAAAAAGAAGATACCCGCCGCGACGGGGGCTTCTCGCTGTTTTACATGGGCATCAATATGGGCTCGTTTATTGCCCCGCTGATCATCGGCCCGCTGCATGAAAAATACGGCTGGCATATGGGCTTTGGCCTGGGTGGCTTAGGGATGCTGGTTGCGCTGTTCATCTTCCGCTTCTACGCCATTCCGCAAATGCGCCGCTACGACAAAGAAGTCGGCCTGGACTCCACCTGGAACCGCCCGACGACCGAGCGTAAAAACGTCGGTAAATGGGTGACGCTTGCCATGGCGCTGCTTGCCGGGCTGGTAGTGTTGATCGCCAACGGAACGATTCCGTTCAATCCGACGGTAATTGCGAAAAGCTCCGCCTACATCATTTCTACCTGCGTGGGCCTCTACTTCCTGTTTATGTTCTTCTTCGCGGGCTTAACCAGCAGCGAGCGTTCGCGCCTGCTGGCCTGCCTGATCCTGCTGATTGCGGCGGCGTTCTTCTGGTCTGCCTTTGAGCAGAAGCCGACCTCCTTCAACATCTTTGCGCGTGATTACACCGACCGCCAGATGGGCAGCTTTGAAATCCCGACGATCTGGTTCCAGTCGATCAACGCGCTGTTTATTATCCTGTTAGCCCCGGTCTTCAGCTGGTTCTGGCCGTCGCTGGCTAAGCGTAATTTGAACCCGAGCAGCATGACGAAATTCGTTATCGGCATTCTGTTTGCGGCGGCAGGTTTTGCGGTGATGATGGCGGCGGCAAACCAGGTGCTGGCGACGCAGAGCGGCGTGTCCCCGTTCTGGCTGGTAGGGAGCATCCTGCTGCTGACCCTCGGTGAGCTGTGTCTGAGCCCAATCGGCCTCGCGACCATGACGCTGCTGGCACCGCAGAAAATGCGCGGCCAGGTGATGGGGCTGTGGTTCTGCGCCAGCGCGCTGGGTAACCTGGCGGCGGGTATTATGGGCGGGCACATCAAAAAAGATCAGCTTAGCTCGATGCCGGAGCTGTTCTCCCACGTCTCTATCGCCCTGGTTATCTGCGCCGTTGTGCTGGCCGCGCTGATTATTCCGGTCAGAAACATGCTGAGAAACGCGGACGCCAACGAAGCCAAATAACGGTTTTTAAGCACCTGGCCCGGTAGCCTTTATGGGGTAGCGGGCCTTTTTATTTTGTGGGCCGCTACCGCACATCAGTCGAACGACTTACCGTTTCCCACGCCTCAATATCTGCTTCCATTCGCTCAAGCTTCTCTTTGACGAAGGTAACGGCGTCGCTGCCCAGGAGCAGGGTTGCCGGTGGATGAGGGCTGTCGATAAGCGCCAAAATTGCTTTGGCGGCTTTGATCGGATCGCCCGGCTGCTGCCCGCTGCGTTTCTGGCGCGCGTCGCGAATCGGGCCGAAGCTCTGGTCATAATCGCTGATGCTGCGAGGGCTTCGCACCATAGATCGCCCGGCCCAGTCGGTTCTGAAGGAACCGGGCTGCACGGCGGTCACCGCTATATTAAAAGGCAGGAGCTCTTTGCTCAGCGTTTCGGAGATGCCCTGCAGGGCGAATTTGCTGCCGCAGTAGTAGCTGATACCGGGCAGGGTGATAAAGCCGCCCATCGAAGTGATATTGATAATATGGCCCGTACGACGAGTGCGGAACCCAGGCAAAAAGGCTTTTATCATCGCGACGGCGCCAAATACGTTGACGTTGAACTGGTGAATCAGTTCGCTCATCGGGGATTCTTCCATCACCCCCTCGTGCCCGTAGCCTGCGTTGTTGACGAGTACATCAATAGCGCCAATCTCCTGTTCCACCGAAGCCGCCAGCGGGGCTGCGGCATCAAAGTCGGTGACGTCCAGAATTCGGGCAAAACACTTGCCGGGTGCCAGCGCCTCAAAGGCCTCCTTCGCCTGGTGATTACGCACGGTTCCAACCACGCGGTGTCCGGCTTTCAGGGCTTCTTCTGCCAGCGAACGGCCAAAGCCGCTGCTGACGCCGGTAATTAAAAATAACTTCGACTGGCTCATTATTATGTCCTCTGCTCATGGGAAGTAAATCGTAGGGCCGGAAGGACTGAGTGAGTAGCCTGGATCCTCTCTGATGTTTGCCTATTCCTATGAGGTGCCTGGACGAGGTGAGGTTTCACTGCCAGACTCTGCCAACATTTCCCTTAACCAGATGAACCGCTATGACAAACGCCAGCCTTCTGGCCAGTAAACAAATGGTTGAGCTTCTGGATCGGTTAACCCCGCATGAAGGCTACAATCTCACCGCGCTGAACGAAGTCCGTTTCTTACGCTCTAATCGCCCGCTGATGCGAACCCCGGTTCTTTATGAGCCCGGCATTGTGATTGTGGTGCAGGGGCGTAAACGGGGCTTTTTAGGTGAGGATGTCTATTTATATGATGCCCAGCACTACCTGATGGTTTCCGTGCCCGTGCCGTTCACCATGGAAACGGAGGCCAGCGCCGAAGAACCCATGCTGGCTATCTACATGAGGTTAGACTTTACGCTGGCTGCGGAGGTGATGCTCGCGCTCGATGGCCGAGGCACTGAGCTGGCCTGCGAGCCACGCAGCATGATGTCCAGCCCGATGGACGAAGCGATGAGCGCCTCCGTACTGCGTTTCCTCCAGGTGATGTCGACGCCGCTGGATGCCGATCTCTTGGGGCCGGCTATGATGCGGGAGATTTATTACCGGGTACTGACGGGCGCGCAGGGGCAGACGTTACGCAGCGCGCTGACGATGCAGGGGCAGTTTGGCAAAGTGGCGAAGGCGCTGCGCAAGCTTCATGCTGAATTTGATGCGCATCTGGACGTTGATGCTCTGGCAAAAGAAGCGGGCATGAGCGTGCCCACTTTCCACAGCCATTTCAAAGCGGTGACCAATACTTCCCCCATGCAATATCTCAAATCCACAAGGCTGCACCAGGCGAGATTGTTGATGCTGCGAAACGATCTGACCGCTTCGGCGGCCAGCGCCCGCGTGGGCTACGAAAGTGTGTCGCAGTTCAGCCGCGAATTTAAGCGTCTTTTTGGGCTCACGCCGCTTAACGAGGTGGCGCGCATGCGGCAGCATTTTTCCATGCCGGCCCCGCTTGCAGAGTCGGCATTTATCTCTTCCCACTGAAGAGGTTAGTACCGGTATTTCTTATCCAGAATTCGGCAGGTTGTATAAGCCCCGGCGGCGCAGAGCAGCGCGGGGGCAAAATAGCCGTGATCCATATGGGTAAACTCCATCACCAGCGCCACGGCGGTGATTGGCATCTGCATCGAAGCGGCTAAAAACGCCGCGCCACCGACCAGCGCAAAGCTGCCCACGTCCCCGCCAGGGAAGACAAACTGCCAGACCACCGCCAGCAGCAGGCTTAGCAAAGCGCCCACCGTTAAGCCCGGCGTCAGCAGCCCACCCTCAGCGCCGCCTCGCAGGACGGCGAGGATCACCAGCATTTTCAGCGCCAGCAAAATCGCCGCGAAGTTAAAGCTCAGGCCGTTGCTGATGGCAAGCTGCATCGGGCCTTTGCCGTTGCCTGGCAACTGCGGGAACCACAGGCTAAGCACGGCCAGCAGCGCAAAGGCCAGCAGGCAAAATACCGGCATCTGCCAGTTAGTTTTTACCAGCGTTCTCACGCTTGTTGTCGCCTTGCGGAACAGCCAGGCTGCATAACCCAGCAGCGGGCTGGCAACAATGGCCCAGGCGATAAACGCGTGGGGAAGCGCAAAAGAAGCGAAGTGATACTGCGACTCATCCCCCAGCCCCAGCGTGGCGACCCAGGCCGCTACTGCCGAAGTGATAACCGCCGCCAGCGCTTTCTCCCAGCTGAACGAGATCAGCAGCACTTCCAGCGTGAACAGCGCTCCGGCAAGGGGCACGTTATACACCGCAGCCAGGCCCGCGCCTGCGCCGCAGGCAATCAGCGTCCGGGTTTCATCCGGCTGCAGGCTGAACTTCCGGGCAAGGAGCCCGGCCGCCAGCGCGCCCATTTCCCGAGGGGCCACTTCACGCCCGAGAGGGGAACCCAGCGCAACGGTAATGATTTGCAGCAAAGCATGAACAGTGGTGGTGCCCGTAGGCATAGGCACGGCAGGATTTGACACGGCGGCAGCGATAGACACTCTTTTCTTGCCGTAACGCGCGAGCAGCCACCAGCCAAACCCGGCGACGGCCCCGCCGCCAAGAATCGCCGCGACCCGGCGTAAATGCGTGGCGTCCGTCACGCCCTCAAGGAACGTCTCGCTCCCAACCAGTTGGTCAATGCTGTAGCCAAAAGCCAGGTGCTGAATGGCGTGTAAAATCAGCGCGAGAAGCATCCCCGCGATGCCGGCAAGAATGCCGGTAAGTACGACCGCAATCAGGCGCACAAGGTAGTGTTTAGCGTCAGCCTGGTCAGCTTGCTGGGTCATATTGGGATCCTTAACGCGGGAAAATTCGATGATAAGGGAGAAGAATTAAACAGTTAGTATAAATGTAGCATTCATCCGGCCCGAATCTCTCTCACCTTTCCCCACGCAGATTGCCCTTGTTTAACTCGCTTTCTGGCATGCCGCAAGCAGCATGCCTGCCACAGCGGCAGCGCCCAGCAGCCGGAAAGCCGTTGCCCACTGTGTTATATCGGGAGCCTGCCCGAGCACGACGGAAAGCACCGCCAGCATCATTGCCCCGGCCATATACTGGCTGGTGGCCATCAGGGCGCTGGCGCGTCCCTGTTGATCAAGCGGGGTGGATGACAGCCCCACGGCGAACATCGCCGGGAAGATGAGCCCGTGGCCAAGCCCGCTTAACGCGATACCACTGATAAATACTGCAGACAGCGGGGACGCCACCCCGACGGACAGCAGCCCCAGCCCCAGTGCCGAACAGGCAAACCCGACGGCCAAAACCGTGGCGCTGGCGTAACGGGCCGTCAGGCGGGTAAAAAGCGTATTGCCCGCGACGATTAATAGCGCGAGCGGCGTGAACATCAGCCCGGTGGTAACGGCATCCTGCTGCAGCGTCTGCTGCCAGAATAGCGTCATGGCATAAAACTGGCTTCCCACGCTTGCCATATAACAGGCGCTGCTGAGCCAGCCCGTTTGCAGGCCCGGCAGAGCGCGAAGCGAGCGGGCCAGTAAAGGCTGAGGGGCGTAGCGCTCGTGCAGAATAAACAGGATCCCCATGGCAACGGCGAAGCGGTTGGCAACATAGTCAAGCTGCCCGGTTTCGCCATAGCGCATCAGCGCCCAGACCAGTGCCCCGGCGGCGAAGCACCCGACCAGCGACCCGATGCCCGTCTGCTGTTTTTCGCCCTGCGTGCTGAGCGGGAGATAATCCCGGCGAACCAGCCACAGCGCAAGCAGCCCCGGCGGAATGTTAATAAAGAAAATGGTTCGCCAGTCCAGCGCGGCCAGGATCCCGCCCAGTATCACGCCCGCAACCAGGCCCAGCGCGCCGATGGCGCTCCATATCGCCAGCGCCCGTCGGTGCGCCTCGCCGTGAAACCGCTGCGCCATCAGCGCCAGTACCGCAGGCTGCAACAACGCTGCCGCCATCCCTTGTCCGCAGCGGGCAATGAGCAGCAGCGTGCCGCCCTGTGCCAGCCCACCAACCGCTGACGAGAGTAAAAACAGCGCCATGCCGAAGCTGAACATCCGGCGTGCCCCCAGCCGGTCGCAGAGGCTGCCGCTCGCCAGCAAGAGGGCGGCAAACGTCAGGCCATACAGGGAAACCACCCACTGCATCTCGCTGAGAGAAAGATTCAGGCTCTGCGCCAGCGTGGGGAGCGCGACGTAGACAATTGCATAGTCCAGCGCAATCAGCGCCTGTGCAATGCCGGGCGCGGATAAAGCGCGCCAGGACCCGGCGGCGGGTATCGCATAAGTTTGTGTCATCGACGTTTCCTGCTATTTTCTCTTTGATGAATCATTTTCATCATTTGATGAGCGTGAATAACAGGCTACGCCTTTGTTTATGGTGCAATCAAAATCATATAATTCAGCCAAGGATGAGTTAAATTCACTCATGAAAAGTCGTCGACTCCCGCCACTCACGGCCATTCGGGCCTTTGATGCCGTGGCACGCCACGCCAGCTTTAAAGCGGCAGCGGAAGAAATTGGCGTGACGCCCACCGCCATCAGCCACCAAATTCGCCTGCTGGAAGATTCGCTGGAGCAGCGATTATTCACTCGCTCTGCTCGGGGCGTGGCGCTGACTGCGGCGGGGGAGATTCTGTTTCGCGCCTCCGGAAACATGTTCACCATGCTGCGCGAGGCCGTTGAGTCCATAGCTACAATATCTCAGCCCGGCACGCTCACGCTCAGCACTACTTCGAACTTCCTGACTAACTGGCTGGTGCCGCGTTTACCGTCTTTACATCAGCAGCATCCCTCGCTGGAGCTGCGCTTTCACAGCGGCGTAGCGCTGGCCGATCTCCACGGAAAAATGGCGGACTGTGCGGTGCGTTACAGCATGCAGGCCGACGAATCTCTCGACAGCACGCTGCTGCATAGCGACAGCTTTGTGCTGGTGGCAAGCCCGCAGCTAAAGCTCAGGAGCGTGAAGGATCTCGCGGGGATGACGCTGTTTCATATTGATAACCGGCATGTGCCCAGCCCTGAACCCAGCTGGCAGCACTGGAAATCCGTCTTTGGGCCTGAAGATTTGGATGTGCAGAGCGGCATTCATTTTGACGACGAAACCCATGCGATTCAGGCGGCGATAGCCGGGCAGGGGATCTTGCTGGCAAGCGAGCTATTGATTCGCCGGGCGTTGCAGCAGGGCTTGCTGCATATTGCGCTGCCGGGCGCGCTGCCTGGGGCGAACTATTATTTTGTGACCAGCCACGAAAAGGCCCGGAGAGAAGATGTGCGGCAGGTTAGGGCGTGGTTGCAGCAGGTGTTTGAGGCAGGTGGCTTATGATTGCCCCTCACCCTGACCCTCTCCCCAAAGGGGAGAGGGGATTGGATCGAGTTTGGTTTCTCCCCTTTCCCCGGAGCGTACAGGAGGGATGAGGGGGACTGGATCGAGCAGAGATTTTCCGTCGGTTTTCCCCCTCTTCCTTCCAGGGAGAGGGCCGGGGTGAGGTTCTTGTTATTCCCCGGATTCCCACCGTTTCAACAGCAGGCTTGCATTCACGCCGCCAAAACCAAACCCGTTCGACAGCGCATAGCGCAGCGTCTTCGGCCGGGCGGTAAGCGCCACCAGATCCAGCCCGGCCGCCTCTTCATCGGGGTGATGCAGATTCAGCGTCGGCGGCACAACCTGGTCACGCAATGCCTGAATAGTAAATATAGCCTCGATGCCGCCCGCCGCGCCCAGCAGGTGGCCGGTGGCGGATTTCGTTGACGTCACAGCCACCGGATGCGTGCCGAAAAGCGCTTTAATCGCCGCCAGCTCGCCTTTGTCGCCGACCTGCGTCGAGGTTGCGTGCGCGTTGATATGGTCAACATCCGCGGCTGCAATGCCGGCCTGGCGAAGGGCCGCCTCCATTGCTCGCCTTGCGCCGTTGCCGTCTTCCGGCCCGGCGGTCAAATGCCAGGCATCCGCGCTGGTGCCGTACCCGACCAGCTCAGCCAGCGGCGTTGCGCCACGAGCCATGGTGTGTTCCAGGGATTCAATCACGATAAGCCCGGCGCCTTCGCCCATCACAAAACCGTCCCGGTCACGGTCGAACGGGTGTGAGGCGGCTTCGGGATTGTCGTTGGAGGCGGTAGACAGCGCTCGTGCGGCAGCAAATCCGGCCAGGCTGACGCGGTGAATGGCCGCTTCAGCGCCGCCGCAAAGCGCAATATCAGCCTCGCCGCTGCGGATCAAGCGGGCGGCATCGCCAATGGCCTGGGCTCCGGCGGCACAGGCGGTCACCGGGGCACCAATCGGCCCACGAAAGCCGTGCGCAATGGACACATGCCCGGCGGCAAGGTTGGCGAGGAAAGAGGGGATGGTAAACGGCGACAGGCGACGTGGTCCGCGCTCGTCCGTGGTGCGCACGGCGTTGGCTATTTCGCTGAAGCCGCCGATCCCGGTGGCAATCACCGTTGCGGTACGATCTTTCTCTTCCTGCGAAGCTGGAGACCAGCCCGCCTGGGCGAGCGCTTCATGGGCGGCAACCAGTGCAAACTCGATGAACCGATCCATCTTTTTACGTTCTTTGGCGGGGATCGTCGCCAGCGGATCATAGCCGTGCTCAGGATCCTGTTCTACGGACGGCACCTGACCGGCCACTTTGCAGGGGATATCTGCCACGATGTTTTCATCCAGCGCCGAGATGCCGGATTTTCCCGCCAGCAGCGACCGCCAGACATGCTGCACGCCACAGCCCAGCGGGCTGACGATACCCATGCCCGTGACCACAATCCTTTTCGCTGAAACGCCCATCATTATTCTCCTGAAATATCAGTTTGGCTGCGGCTTTTTCATTAACGGAACCAGCATCGCAGCAATCAAAAAACCTATCATGATCAGGTAAAAAGCATCCGAAAATGCCTGAGTTCGTGCCTCGCGCAGTGCCAGAGAGGACAAGTTTTTTAGCGCCCCGCTGGTGGCGGCATCCGGGGACAGACCCTGCGCGGCCAGGCCGGCGGCGCTGCGCTGGACAAAATCCGTCATCGCGAGGTTAGCGGTATTGAGATGGTCGGCCAGGCGGCTGTAGTGCAGGTTGGTTCTGTCATTCAACACCGTGCCGCACAGCGCAATGCCGATAGCGCCGCCGAGGTTACGCATCAAGTTGAACAGCCCGGAGGCAAGCTTAAGCCGCGCGGGCGGCAGGCTGCCCAGCGTTAACGTTACCGTAGGCGCGACGGCGAACTGCTGCGCAAGGCCGCGAAACGCCTGCGGCAGCAGCAGTTGGTCCGCGCCCCAGTCGTGGGTGATCGGCACGAAGCTGTACATCGAAATGGCAAAGCCGATCAGCCCGGCCATCAGCAGCCAGCGGAGATCCACGCGGTTTGCCAGCCAGGCATAAAAGGGAATCGACATCACCTGGAACAGGCCAGTGGAAAACACCGCCAGGCCGATTTCCAGCGCGCTAAAGCCGCGTACGCTGCCGAGATACAGCGGCGTTAAATAGATCGTGGCGAAAATGCCCACCCCGGCCATAAACGAGAAATAGCAGCCGAGGCTAAAGGTTCTGTCCTTGAGCGCCCGCAGGTCCATCACCGGCTGGGCGTGGCGCAGCGTTCGAATAATAAAGGCGATGCCGCACAGCAGCGCTATCCAGCCGGTTGTGGCGATGGTGTTGTCATCAAACCAACCCCAGCGCGGGCCTTCTTCCAGCGTATATTCCAGGCAGCCTAGCGAGGCCGCCAGCAGCAAAATACTGAAATAGTCCGCGCCGCGCAGCAGCGAGAAATCAGGACGATCCACCTTCACCAGCAGCGGCACGGCGACGGCGATATAAATCCCCGGGATGACGTTAATAAAGAACAGCCAGTGCCAGTTAAAGTTCTCGGTGATCCAGCCGCCGACGGTGGGGCCAAGCGTCGGAGCCAGCGAAGCCAGGCCGCCGATGGTCGCGGCGGCAATAACACGCTGTTTGCCCTGAAAGAAAGCGAAGGCGGTGGTAAACACCAGCGGGATCATCGAGCCGCCCGCCAGCCCTTGCAGGGCACGGAAGGCAATCATGCTTTGAATATTCCACGCCCAGCCGCAGAGCAGGCTCATCAGGGTGAAGCCTGCCGCCGAGGCGGCAAACAGCCAGCGGGTGGACATCACCCGCGCCAGCCACCCGGACAGCGGAATAATAATGATCTCGGCGATCAGGTAGCTGGTTTGCACCCAGACAGTTTCATCATCCCCAGCCGAAAGGCCGCCGCCGATATCCCGCAGCGACGCGGAGACGATTTGGATATCAATCAGCGCAATAAACATCCCGACGCACATGCTGGCAAAAGCGAAGATCTTTTTTGCCATTGGCATAGAGATGCCCTGCGGCATCGGTGCGGCCTGGGCGGTGCTCATCGCGTGCTCTTTTGATCGACGGTAACGATGACCGACAGCCCCGGACGAAGCACATCCAGTTTTGCGCCGTCACCTTCCAGCGCTATCCGCACCGGAACCCGCTGAACGATTTTGGTGAAGTTCCCCGTGGCGTTTTCCGCCGGAAGAATGCTGAACCGGGAGCCGGTCGCCGGAGAGACGCTGGCAACGTGGCCCTTAAAGGTGTGGTTCGGCAGCACGTCGGCCACCACGGTCACCGGTAAACCGGCTCGCATGTGCGCCAGCTGGTTTTCCTTGAAGTTGGCATCGACCCAAAGCCCCTGGGAAGGCACCAGCGAGAGTAGCTGCGTGCCGCTGGTCACGAAGGAGCCGGTCCACGCGCGGCGGTTACCGATCACGCCGTCGAACGGGGCGCGAATTTCGGTATAGCTGAGATTCAGCTTCGCCATCGCCAGGTTAGCCTGCGCCTGTTCCAGCGCGGCCTGGGTTTGTTTTTCACGGGCATCAAGCACCGCGAGCTGGCGCTGGGCGACGGCTTTGTCGGCCAGGGCTTTGCTTTGTTCCGCTCGCGCCCGGCGATAATCCGCCGAGGCGTTGTCGCGTATTTGGGCTGAAATGGCGCTCGAGGCTTCCAGGGCGTTATAGCGGCGGTTGTCGTTGGCCGTTTTGTCCGTTGCCGCCGCCGCTGCCGCTAAAGAAGCGGTGGAACCTTCAATCGTCGCCTGCTGTAGCTGGCGCGTGGCGGCGATATCCGCCAGCGCAGCCTGCTGGGCGGCAACTTCCCCAAGGGCTTTCGCCAGCGCGGCCTGGTAATCACGATCGTCAATGCGGATCAGCAGGTCGCCTTTTTTCACCGCCGTGTTGTCCTGCACCGCAATTTGCTGAATGTAGCCGGAGACTTTGGTTGAAATGGCGCTGATATCCCCGCCGATGTAGGCGTCGTCAGTCGACTGAATCAAACGCCCGCTGTGCCACCACCATGTACCATAGCCTGCGGCCGCCAACACCGCGGCACCAAGTACGGTCAGCGTGATCAATTTTTTCTTATGGGCGGCGTTCATTACTGGGGTTCTCTGTACGGTTCTGGCTGGAATTTAAGCCCGGCGTCGCCGGCGTGTTTACGCTGCAGGTAGTCGTGGCGGTATTTCATCATCGGTGAGGCCGCTGGACCCGGCACCATGGCGTATTTTCCCGGCTCAATCAGCTCGCCGGTTTCTTTATCGGTAAGAACGGGCTCTACCGGGCGCTGGGTTTCGCGCTCAACCAGCTGCATCTGACGCCCTTCGGGCGCGAAGTGGCGGTTGCCCCATTCCGCCAGTGCCAGAATCACCATGCGGAAATCACGCCCGCTTTGGGTGAGGTGATATTCGTAGCGCGGCGGCGAGCTGCTGTAGCAAACCTTCTCCAGTAAGCCATCATCAACCAGCTCTTTCAGGCGGCGCGAAAGAATATTGGGCGCCACGTTGCTGCTCTTCTGAAATTCATCGAAGCGGGTAAAACCGGCCAGGGCATCCCGCAGGATCATGATGCTCCAGCTGTCGCCGATACGGCCAAGACTGCGGGCAATGGGGCAGGGAGCGCTGCACAGAGGTTCGTTTTTCATGGTTCGATCCGGGGGCGGGGTTATCGTCTGGTGACAAATTGGCATAGTGACTTTCAAAATGCAAGTTACTAAATACAGCGCTGATGAAAGTGACTTGATCGTAACGTCACGGATATATTCAGAAAGGCGTCGTTCTTAAACGAAAAGTGCGGATTTAAAATCTTTTCAGTTGACTTATGTCGGCGTTAAATTCTGATTTATTTTATGGGATGGCTTTTCCATAAATCCAGGTAATAAATAATATACCCGCCCAAGTCTCGCACAGGATTACCTATGCTTAAGAATGCCAGCGTTCGAAGCGTTATTGTCTATTTTTTGGCAATATCCTTTTTAGTTATAGATTTCTTAGCATTTGCTTTATCAGCTAGCGTGCTTGTTTTAGCCATGCTTAATATTGCCTGGGTTGTCTTACTCTTCTCCCTGTGGACGTATATGACGATATATCTTGTACGGCCCATTAATAACGTTAAGCGGAGCATTGACGAAATTAATTCGGGGAATTTATCGGTGCATATCCCTGAGTTTGGTAATAATTGTGCCGGACGATTGATTCCGGGCATAAATACGCTTTCCGCCGAAATTACTACCCTGGTAATGGATATTCGCAAGTCGTCCCAGTCGGCCAAAGCGCTTTCTGAAAGCCTGGCGCACCAGAGCGCCACGCTGTCGGTGAAAACCGAGCAGCAGTCGGCGATGCTGATTCAGACGGCATCGAGCATGGAACAGATTTCCGCCGGGACAAAAAACAATGCCGACAGCACCCGTGAGCTGAGCGATATCACCAGCGGCGCGCACCGTTCGGCCAACCACGGCAGTGACCTGATGCAGAAGCTGACCAGCAACATGACCTCAATCACCGACTGCGCCAACAAGATGACGGAAATTATTACCATCATCGACAGCATTGCCTTCCAGACCAATATCCTAGCGCTGAACGCTGCGGTGGAAGCCGCCCGCGCCGGGGAACACGGCAAAGGCTTTGCGGTGGTGGCCGGTGAAGTCAGAAATCTGGCGCATAAAAGCTCGGAATCGGCCAAGAACATTAAGTCGTTAATTGATATCACCAACCAAAACGTTCTGCAGGGCGCAAGCCTGGTCTCCGAAGCGGAAAAAAACATGAAGGATATTGTTTCGGGTTCAGAAAATATCGACGCGCTGATGGGGCATATTTTTATCTCCACCAACGAACAGGAAAAAGGTATTCAGCAAATTACCACGGCGCTCTCCGAACTGGAGAAAGTCACCCAGGGGAACGTAGCGGTGGTGGAAGAGCTGGCCGGATCTTCAGAAGTGCTGAATAAACAAGTGTTCGAGCTGGAAAAAAGAACCAGCAGCCTGCATTTGGGGGCAAGAGATGAGGCAAGCGTAATATTATCGCCCCAGCTGGCACCGCGCCGGGCGTTAAAAAGAGAAGAGGAACACTGGCAGGCGTTTTAATCTTTAACTTTAGAGCAAATAATAAAAGGCTCCGACGCATGAATATGCCGGGGCCTTTTATTTTTCAATGACTTTTTCATTGTGATGCAGATCACATTAAAGCATTGTTTCGGGCCAAAATGCTGCTTTATCGACCGTTCCCCCCTGGTTTTTGCCTGCAGAAATAACCGTGACCTCCGATATCGGTTAACAACGTGGTTACAAAACACGCCATTCCCTCGCGCCAGGCGCCGGGGGCACTCCGGGATGTGGTTTTCTAAGGAACGAGAATGAAACTAAGTAATTTGCGTGTAGGCGTCAGGCTAAGCGGCGGTTTTTTTCTGCTGTTGTTTTTAATGATTCTGATGGGGATCGGCGCCAGCCTGTTCAGCCGGAACAATGTTCACGCCGTCGATGAGATGATTAACCAGCATTTGCTGAAGGAAAGGCTGGTCGAGGAATGGCTGGCGCAGGTCGACAAGAGCAGCGGGAACGCTATCGCGGCAATGGGAACTGAAAATGCGATGCTGCGTAAGAAACTGCTCGCCAGCATTGCGCAGAATTCGGCGGTCACCACCCGAGTCCAGTCCCAGCTCACATCTTTGATTGCGTTGGAAACCGGCAAACACCTGCTGGCGAATCTTGTCCCCGTGCGTGAAAAGTATTTGCAGGTTCGTTCCGAAGGGTTGGCCCGGGCTGAGCGGAGCGAACATGAGGGCATGGATAGCTATATCTCGGAACGTTTTATTCCGATAAGCGAAGAATATCGGCAGGGGCTGCGGGCTCTGCTGGATTTCCAAAAACAGCTTATCGATAACACGCATGCCAGCATTCAGAAAAACTCCCGTAATAATGAGCTGCTCATGTTGCTGCTAGTGGCGCTGGGTGTGGCGCTGGGAGCGGCAACGGCCTGGTACATAACCCGCAGTATTACGCATCCGCTGCTGCAGGCCGTTAACGTTGCCGGCAGAGTGGCGCAGGGCGATCTCACCGCCAAAGTGCATGTGCATGCGAAGGACGAGCTGGGGCAGCTCATGCATTCATTGCAGGAAATGATTACTTCGCTTGGGAGTACGGTTAGGAACGTCAGCAGCGGGGCGGAAAGTATTGCCCTGGCAGCGGATGAAATTGATGCCGGGAACCAGGATCTCGCCTCACGAACAGAGGAACAGGCGGCGAGCGTCGAACAAACTGCCGCGACCTTAGAGCAGCTAACGTCGACGATCAAGAGCACCGCCAGTCATACCCATCGGGTGAATACGCTGTTTAATGAGTCCGGAGAAATGGTCAAGGCCAACAGCGAACGTATGCACGTGGTGGCCGATGCCATGGGCGAAATCCATGCTGATGCAGGCCGGATGACCGATATCATTGCGGCCATTGAAGGAATTGCTTTCCAGACAAATATCCTGGCATTAAATGCCGCCGTTGAGGCTGCCAGAGCCGGTGAACAGGGGCGCGGTTTTGCCGTGGTAGCCGGGGAAGTGAGAACGCTGGCGCAGAGAAGTTCGGCCTCCGCGAAAGAGATTCGTGACATCATTAGCGCGTCCGTGAACAAAATCACCGATGGCCGTAAGCTGGTCACGGAAGCGGATGAGGGCATGCAGGAAATCGTTGAAAACGTTGCCCGCGTGCGGCAGCTGGTGGATGAAATTGCCCGCGCGAGTCATGAGCAAAGCGACGGCATCGCGCAAATTAATGCTGCGATGGGGCAGATCGATACCACCACTCAGCAAAACGCCTCCCTGGTTGAGCAGTCCTCCGCGGCCAGCGGTTCCCTGAAGGAACAATCCGGCTTGTTGCTCAACAGTATTCGTGTCTTCACCCTACATCAGGCGTAGTTCTTCAGAGGCAGGTATCCTGCCTCCTTTTTTCGCTATTTCAACTGCTCGTAAATCAGCAGCAGCGCAATGATTACCATGAGGACACCCGAAAGCATACTCACCCTGCGAGCGGCCTGAGGGCGGGTGCTTAAGAGGGCTCTTGAACCGTAACCAATCAAGAGATAAATCAGGGTACAGGTCACCAGGTGCATCGCACCCAGAGCGGACATCTGCTGCGCCACTGACCACTTCCCCTGGGGATCGGTAAACTGCGGTAAAAGGGCCAGAAAAAGCAGAAACACTTTCGGATTCAGGCCGCTGATACACATCCCTTTGATGGCCCACTGTTGCCAGTTGCCGTTGTTCTGAGCGGCGGCGTTCAGCCCGGGAGGGCTGCGCAAAATAGTGAGGCCAAGCCAGAGCAAATAGAGCGCACCCAGCAGCGTGAGGACGGATAAAGCGAGTGGATGTCCGGCGAGCAGAACCCCCACGCCGGCAACAACAATGATTGTCGCGATAGCATGGCCCGACATCAGTCCGGCCACGGCGGGAATAATTCTGCGGCCATTGATTCCGGCGCTGATGGTGTAAGCCCAGTCAGCTCCTGGGGTGATGATTAGCAGGAACGAAACCAGCCAGAATCCTGCGGCAAGGCTCATCGCCATGATGGTATTTCTCTCTTGGATAACGGGAAAGAAAGAATACGGTTAATCCCCGGCAATGGGCTTTCAATGTTATGCTCAAAACTCTTGTTAAAAGAGAGAATATTCCAAATGGATAGCGTAGACAGAAAAATTCTTGCTGAACTCCAGGCCGATGGGCGTCTGTCCATTACCGACCTGGCCGAGCGGGTTAACCTCAGCCTCTCGCCGTGCCATCGTCGGCTCAGAGCGCTGGAGCAAGAGGGGGTCATTACGGGCTATCGGGCTAACCTTGACCCGGGCAAGATGGGCTTTAATTTTGTGGCTCTGGTCTTTGCGACGCTCAAAGAAGGGGACAGAAAGGCCGTCAGCGCGTTTGAAGAAGCTGTGGAAGATATCCCGCAAATTGTGCTGGCGCAGAGACTGTTTGGCGACCCGGACTATCTGATGCAGGTCGTAACCCGGGACCTGCCTTCGTTCCAGGCGCTGTATGACAGAAAACTATCGGCCATGCCCGGTGTGCAGCATCTCCGCTCGACGCTGGTGATGAAAACCGTGGTACAGGACAGGCCCTTTCCGCTGGAGAAGTTAAAATAGGCCTGCATGTTACGATGTGATTTTTCCGCCATCGCTCTCTGGCTGCTTTATGGGCTTATTGGCCGTATTTCACTTTTGCCGCGGGTGCTGAACAACACCAGCGGCACGGCAACGGCGTACACCACAATCACCGACAGCCAGATAGCGCCTGGCCACGAATCCTGCACCACAAAGTAGAAGCTTGAGAAGCCCAGCGGGGCAATGATAGACGCGAGGCTGACCGCCGAGGCCAGAATGCCCTGCAACTGGCCCTGGCTGGCTTCATCTACCCTCCGGGTGGCTAGCGCCTGCAGGGCCGGGGCGCCAACGCCGCCAAGCCCGAACAGCGGCATAATCACAAACACCTGCCAGCCTGCTTGCACAAAGGCCAGCATCGTCAGCGCAATACACGAGCTACAAATGCCAAACAGCACCGCGCCGCGCTCCCCCAGCCAGCGGGTTATCGGGCCGGGAAGCAGCGCCTGCGTCAGCGTCTGGCAGATGCCATAAGCGCCGAGAGAAAGCCCAATCCACAGCCCGTTCCAGCCGAAAGTATCGGTCCCCCAAAGCGCCCAGCAGGTGCCGTACACTTCGCCGGTTGCGCTCAGAATGAAAAAGACCATCGCAATCGGGATTAGCCCTTTCAGGGTGAAAATGCGGCGCAGAGGCTGCAGGGGATTGAGTACGGCAAAGCTGAACCGTTGGCGGGCGGGTTCGCGGGATTCCGGCAGCATAAACAGCGCCATCAGCAGGTTAACGGTGTTTAGCACGGCAGCCGCAATAAACGGCAGCCGCACCCAGGCATCGCCCAACAGGCCGCCAAGCACCGGGCCGATGATAAACCCGGCCCCAAACATGGCGTTAAACAGCCCGAAGCGACGGGCGCGTTTATCCGCCGGAGTGACGTCGGTGATGTAAGCCATCGCCACCGAGACGTTCGCGCTGGTCAACCCGGCGATAGCGCGGCCCAGCAGCAGCATCCACAGGTGCGGAGCGAAGGCCATGATCAAATAATTCACGGCGGCCCCGATAAGGGATACGAGCAGCACGGGGCGGCGACCATAGTTGTCGCTCAGTGCCCCCAGCAGCGGGGCGAAAACAAACTGCATCAGGGCATACAGCGCGGTCATGATGCCGATCCAGTGGGCGATATCCGGGGTGTGTGTCACCTCTTCCAGCAGGCGCGGCAGAATCGGAAAGATCAGGCCGATGCCGACGGCATCCAGGCAAATAGTGGAGAAAATGACAACCAGGGCTTTGTTCATGTTTACCTGTACTAAGTACTAATATATACTCAGTACATAATTATCCATTCCGCAGGATCCTGTCAATGTCCGTCGATCGCCGAACCCTGAACCGACTCGCCACCCGCCAGAAAATTTCTAATGTTGCCACCCGGCTGTTTCTGGAAAAGGGCTTTGAACAGGTGACGATTGACGAAATCGCCACGGCGGCAGAGGTGGGGAGAATGACGGTGTTCAACCACTTCCCGCGCAAAGAGGAGATGTTCTTCGACCGCGAAGAAGAGGGGTTGCAGATGCTGCGCCGTGCGCTGAGTCAGCGGGATAAAAACACGGGGCCGCTGGAAGCGCTGCGTCGCTTTGCTCACCATCTGGTGGAGCAGAATAGCCCGGTGGTGGCTTTCTCCGTGGCGGGGCAGGGGTTTGTCTCGACGATTGAGCACAGCCCGGCACTGAAAGCGAGAGCCAGAGAGATTCGGGATGAATTTGCCCAGGCGCTGGCGCATGAGCTGGCCGCCGGGGCCGGCCTTGAAAAAAGCGACCCGCACACTCAACTGGCGGCGGGCCTGGTGCTGGCCACGTGGAGCGCGGCGCTGATTCAGGCTCATCGAACTTTTAGCCAGACGCTGAGCAATGCCGCCGCCGCCGCCGTGTTTCTTGACCTGATCGACAGGGGAACCGTGGGCGTTATCGCGGCAATGAACGGGACAGTTTACGGCGAAAAAATAACGGTATCAGGGCATTGTCGGCTGAGCTGAATTTCAGTAGATTTATCGTTTTCGGAGTTAGAAAAATGTCCGTCGCCGATGCGCTTCTTGCTTTCACGCTAGCTGCCACGCTGCTCACGCTTACCCCTGGTCTCGATACCGCCCTTATCCTGAGAACTGCCGCCGCCGAAGGGGGCAAAAAAGCTTTTCATGCCGCGCTTGGCATCGACGTAGGCTGTTTTGTATGGGGGGCGCTGGTTGCCTTTGGACTTGGCGCTCTGTTGGCAGTTTCTGAATTTGCCTATACCTTGCTCAAGTGGTGCGGTGCCGCGTATTTATGCTGGCTGGGTATTCAGCTGCTTTTGCGTCCTCGCCAGAGTTTTAGCCTTGCCTCCGCTGACTCAACCCGAGCCAGCAACTGGTTTTTGCGCGGTATGCTCGGCAACGTGCTTAACCCGAAAATGGGCGTGTTCTACGTCTCTTTCCTGCCGCAGTTTATCCCCTCCGGCCATTCGCCGATCCTCTGGACTTTCCTGCTGGTTTCTATTCATGCGGTGCTTGGTACGCTGTGGTCCCTGACGCTGATTCTTGCCACGCGCTACGCTTCCGGCGTGCTAAGAAAGCCTGGCGTTGTGAAGTGGATGGATCGCGTCACCGGCTGTGTGTTCCTGCTCTTTGCCGCGAAGCTGGCCATCAGCCGACGTTAAGTCTGTTTCGCCGTCAGCATGCCCGGCGTCTGGCCGGTCATGCTGCGGTAAAAGTAGATAAAGGCGCTGTCGCTGGAAAAACCCAGCTCCGAGGCAACAACGGTAACCCGCGCGTGGCTGGCCAGCATTTCCACCGCCTTCATTAAACGCCACTGCTGCCGCCATGGCTGGTAGGAGAGGCCGGTTTCCCGGAGGAAAATACGGCCAATGGTGCGCTCGCTTGCGCCGGCTACGCTGGCCAGTTCGTTGAGCGGCGGCGGCAGCGTGTCGCCCGTCAGGTGGCGCAGCCGCTTATCCTGAGGGAAGCGCAGCGTCATCGGGACTTCTTGTGCGGCATTCAGTTCCGCTACGCACAGGGCGGCCATGTGCATCGGGGCGCCTTGTTCCCAGTCCGTTTCCCAGGCGCTGGCCGAAATCCTCTCCAGCAGTTCGTTGAGCAACGGCGTCACGTTGAGCACCAGCGCGGTGGCGGGCAGCGTGGGGTAACGTTTCATATCAAACCAGATTGAGCGGTAGGCCACGCTACTTTTCATTTCTGCCCGATGGCTGACGCCGCCGGGGAGCCAGGCGACTTTACCCGGCGGCAGCAAAGAGAGTACCTGGCCTTCATCCAGCGTGAGCTTCACGCAGCCTTCCCGGGTAAACAGCAACTGCCCCATCCGGTGTCGATGTAGCCCGGAATCATGATCCCCAAGTTCAGCCTGCACGCCAATCACGCCGTTATGCAGCGCGTCAGGGTTAAATTCTGCATCCGCACTTAGCCAGCTCATAATGTCTGATTTCCGATATTAAATGTCATAATGTTTATAATGATTCATCTGACGTTCTCCTACAATAGCGCCTCTTTTTGAGGAGGACGTATTGTGAAAACACATCGCGGTATGGCGCTCTTAACGGCGCTACTGATGTTTCCGCAGATTGTGGAAACCTTTTATAGCCCGGCACTGACCGATATTGCCGGGTATTTCGCGGTCAGCGCGCAGGATGCAGCCTGGACGCTGTCCATTTATTTCCCGGGCTTTGCCCTCGGCGTTCTGGTCTGGGGACGGGTATGCGATCTGGCCGGCCGTAAGCCAGCCCTGTTGCTGGGCCTGGCATGCTACGCAGTAGGGTCGATCCTTGCGCTGCTGGCGCACGATTTCAGACTGCTGCTCGCGGCACGCGTTATCGCGGCCTTTGGTGCGGCGTCCGGGTCGGTTGTCACCCAGACGATACTCCGGGACCGCTTTAGCGGGCAGACGCTGGCAAAGATCTTCGCTTTTATGGGCATTGCTCTGGCGGTAAGCCCGGCGATAGGCCTGTGGGCGGGCGGGATGCTTGTTTCCTGGGGCGGTTTCCGGGGAGTGTTTGATGCTCTTGTGGCGCTTGCCCTGCTGCTCTTTATCTGTAGCGCCTGGCGGCTGGAAGAAACTCGCTCTGCGCAGCATCAGAGTCAGTCCATCGCCAGCGTCGCGGTGCGAATGCTGAAAGATATGCAGATCTGGCGTGCTACAGCGCTGGTCGCGCTGTTTAACGTGAGCCTGTTCGGCTATTACGGCCTGGCGCCGTTTATGTTTGAGCGGTTTGGCATGGAGCCCGGTACATTTGGATTGAGCGGTGTCCTGCTGGCGCTTGGCTCTTTGGCTGGCGCGCAGCTTAACCATCAACTCATCCAGCGCGGCGCGAGTTCAGCCACGCTCTTACGCCTCGCCTGTATCTGCGGCCTGATCGGGGGCCTGGGCGTTGGCCTGCTGTCGGCCAGCCCGTGGTTCCTGGCACCGATGTTTATGGTGATGCTGGCCTTTTCGATGGCAATTCCGGTGGTGCTTGGCACTGCGCTCAGCGCCTACTCAGATTGCCGGGGGACGGCAGGCGCACTTTTCGGCCTGGTCTATTACGTGCTGATTGGCGCCGGGCTTTTCGTTGCCGGCTGGGGACAACGGCTGGATATGACGCTGATCGTATGTGCCGTGGGCATTACGCTTATCGGTTGGAAACATTTACGGAGATAATACTCTGCGCCCTCTCCTCGTGGAGAGGGCCGCATCGCTAAGGCAACAGTTACAGCAGTCCACCCAGATTCACATACTTGGTTTCCAGGTACTCTTCTAGTCCACAGTCGGAGCCTTCGCGGCCGAGGCCGGACTCCTTCACGCCGCCGAAAGGCGCGACTTCCGTGGAGATAATCCCTTCATTAACGCCGACCATGCCGCTTTCCAGTTGCTGTGTCACCCGGAAGGCGCGGGCGAGATCGCGGGTATAAAGATAGGCGGCAAGGCCAAACGGCGTGCCATTAGCGCGTTCAATCGCCTCCAGTTCATCTCTGAAGCGGAAGCAGGCCGCCAGCGGGCCAAAGGTTTCCTCGCGGGCCAGCAGCATGGCTTCGGTAGCGTCGGCCAGCACGGTAGGCTGGTAGAACGATGCGCCGAGGGCGTGACGCTCGCCGCCGCACAGCAGGCGCGCGCCGTGCTCAAGGGCGTCCTTCACGTGGGCTTCCACTTTCTCAACCGCTTTCTGGTGAATCAGCGGCCCCTGCTGTGCACCCGGTGTCAGGCCAGGGGCAACTTTCAGCGCCCGCGCGGCGGCAGCGAGTTTCTCAACAAACTGCTCATACACGCCGGCCTGGATGTAGAAACGGTTAACGCACACGCAGGTTTGCCCGCTGTTGCGGAATTTGGCCGCCATCGCACCCTCTACGGCGGCGTCAATGTCCGCATCGTCAAAGACGATAAACGGTGCGTTACCGCCCAGCTCCAGCGACAGTTTTTTCACGGTATCCGCCGCCTGGCGCATCAGCAGCTTGCCGGTTGGCGTCGAGCCGGTGAAGGAGATTTTACGCACCGTCGGGCTTGCCATCAGCGTGCTGCCGATTGCCACGGTATCACCGGTGACGGCGTTAATTACGCCAGCCGGGACGCCTGCCTGTTCGGCGAGCACGATAAGCGCGAAGGCCGAAAGCGGTGTTTCGTTTGCCGGTTTAATCACGGCGGTGCAGCCCGCAGCCAGTGCAGGGCCGAGTTTGCGGGTTAGCATCGCCAGCGGGAAGTTCCATGGGGTAATAGCCGCGACCACGCCAACGGGCTCCTTGAAGGTGAGGATTTGGTTACCCGCTTTTGTAGAAGGAATGGTTTTGCCGTTGGCACGTTTGGCTTCCTCGGCAAACCATTCTATAAAGCTGGCGGCGTAGGCCACTTCGCCTTTGGCTTCTGCCAGTACTTTGCCCTGTTCGGTGACCATCAGTTCCGCCAGTTCGGCCTGATGCTCCATGATCAGCGCGAACCAGCGCTGGAGGATCTGCGAGCGGGCTTTGGCGGTTAATGCTCGCCAGGCGGGCAGGGCGGCGTGTGCGGCAGCGATGGCTGCCTCGGTTTCTTTTGCTCCGGCGTTGGCTACCTGAGCCACTATTTCATCGGTTGCCGGGTTTAATACGGCATAGAGCTCGTTGGCGTCCCGCCATTCACCGTTGCAGTACCAGCCGGTACGAACCAGTGCGTCAAAGCTGCTCATGCGATGTTCCTTGTGGTTACGTTGTCTATAAACAGGCCGCGAGCGGCGCGGCTCTCACGCGCAATACGTTTGCCTGCGGTGTAGTCGTTGATGACGTCGCACGGCGTGTAGTTACGCTCCAGTTCGTAACGCTCATCTTCATCCAGCGGTGTGCCGAGTGCGGCAACTGCGCTGTCAATTTGCTGTACAGAATCTGCGCCAACCAGCATGCAGTCCACTCCCGGATGGTTCAGGACCCACGCCTGAGCAATTTGTGCCGGAGGCAGGCCGCGCAGCTGAGCTACATGGCTGACGGACTGCGCAACGTTTCGGGAAGTGATGTCCGCGTACATCTCCTGGGTGAAGAAGTCGGTCTGGTTGCGCACGGAGGTAAAGTCACAGCTCAGCAGGCCGCGGGCGAGCGGGCTAAAGACTGACACGCCAAGCCCCTGGTCGCGGCAGAAAGGGATCATTTCCCGCTCTTCTTCGCGGTAGGCGCAGTTCAGCTGCAGCTGCATATTGATGGGTTTCGCGTAGCCATAGCGCTCGCAGCACCAAAGGATTTTCGCCAGTTGCCAGGTGTACATGGTGGAAACGCCGACGTAGCGCGCTTTGCCACTGCGCACGATGTCGTTCATCGCCGCCCAGGTCTCTTCGACAGGCGTATTCACGTCGAAGTAGTGCAGCATGTAGATATCGACGTAGTCGGTGCCGAGGCGCTTCAGGCTGCCGTCGATGCTTTCCATGATGTGTTTGCGTGAATGGCCCTGGTTGTTAAAGCCGGTGCCGATGGGGTAGCCGACTTTGGTGGTGAGGACCAGGTCATCGCGGCGGGCAATGCGTTTTAACACGTTGCCGACCACTTCCTCCCCCGCGCCGCTGGAGTAGAAGTCCGCGAGGTCGATAAAGTTAATGCCGGATTCCAGCGCGTGACGGATCAGCGGCTCGCTTTGCGACTCGTCAAAAATCCAAGGTTTCCACTGTTTGCTGCCCATGTTCATGGTGCCGAGGCACAGGCGAGAGACTTTCAGGCCGCTGTGGCCCAGATTGACGTATTCCATTTCGCCTCCTCAGGCTTTTGGGGTGTAGAAAGGGTTACCGAGCTGCGGCAGGGCGTCGGCAATCTGGCTGCGCTGCGGCAGTTTGCCCATGGCCGCGCGGATGGCCTGGCGGCAGGCGCGGTAGTTGTTGTGGTACACCTCGTCGATATCGTTGCAGCCGGGATTGACCCAGTTGGCGGTGACGATGCACCAGTTGTCTTCCGCTTCCGGCGGCAGCGTGCCGTCCAGAAGTGCTTCGGTGACCGCTTTGGCGATGGCGGCCTGAGAGGCTCCCCAGGTGGCATTGCCGTGCAGCTCGCCGCTGATTTCCGCTTTGTTGACGTACAGCGTCATCGGTTTGGCCGGAACGTTAGGTTTGATCACCACCATAAACGGGCAATGACCCTGGCTTGGCGAAGCGAGGCTGCTGGAAAACGCCTGGCCAACCACGCCGCTGCGTGGGCCAATCATGATGTTGATGTGCGAGGCGTTAACGCCGTTACCTTCAAACCCTTCTCCGATATACATTTCCACGAGACTTCTCCTGTTAAGCGTGAGCGTTATTTAGCCGGTTCAGCGGCGGCATTGCCGTGACGCTGGGCCGGATCGTGAGCGGCATCGACCAGGGTTAACCCTTTGGTTTCGGGCGCCCAGGCGAGAGAGACAACGGCACCGATGACGAGGATCAGCGCCAGCATGCCGGTGGTGGCCTGCATGCCGTAATTCAGAATGGCCAGCGGCAGTAAGCCGGTGCCGATGGCGGAGCCGAGGCGGCTCATGGAGGTGGCAAAGCCGACGCCCATCGAGCGTACTTCCGTCGGGAAACTTTCAGCCGGGAAGACGCCCACCAGATTGCTGACCGCCGACATCACCAGCGTGAAGGCGGCAAAGAACAGAATTAACCAGCCGGACTGGCTGACCGGAATGATGCTGAGCATCACCAAGCAGGCGGCGAGGAAGACGAACGAGCCGATCAGGAAGCCACGGCGCGAGCAGACCACCGTCAGCAGGATCCCGAGCAGCGCGCCGACGATCAACAGGGCGTTCAGCAGCAGGTCGGTGGTGAAGCTATTGTTCAGCCCCATCACCTGCAGAATCGACGGCAGGAAGGTGTAGATGGCGAAATACGGGATCACCAGGCAGACAAAAAACAGACTGTTGAAGGCGGTGCGGCGGCGGTATTTCGGCCCGAACAGCGACATAAAGCGCTGTTTTGAGGCGACGGGGGCTTCATCCACCAGCAGCACGTTAGGGCCGAAGTGTTTATGGACAATCGCCATCGCTTCTTCTCGTCGCCCTTTGCCCATCAGCCAGCGCGGGGATTCCGGCGTGCCGATGCGCATCAGCAGAATAATCAGCGCGGGCAGGGCGGAAGAAGAGAGCAGCCAGCGCCAGGCGTCCGGCCCTAGCGCCGTCAGGAAGTGCCCGGCAAAGCCTGCGGCCACGTAGCCAAAGGTCCAGATCACGCTGAATGAGCCGAGCAGGACGCCGCGATGTTTTCGGGGGGAAAACTCGGCCAGCATAGTGTGGCCGACGGAGAAGTCGCCGCCGAGGCCGATGCCGACCATTACCCGCAAGAAGAACAACTGTTCTGGCGTGGTGGCGAAAAACTGCAGCGCCGAAGCGAGGGTTATCACCACGAAGCTGAAGCAGAAGATCTTCTGGCGGCCAACGTAATCGGAGATCCAGCCCAACACCAGGCTGCCGAGAAACAGGCCGATCAGCGCCGAACTGCCGAGCATCCCTTCCCAGAAGGGCGTTAACCCCATTTGAGGTTTGATTTGGGCCAGCGCGAAGCCGATGACGCCGAGCACGTAGCCGTCGGTAAAGTGTGCGCCGAAGGTCAGGCCGGCGATTTTGATATGGAAACGGTTTAACGGCACGTCATCCATACGGGTGTACTGTTGTGTCAGGTGGGACATGATGCCTCCTCCCCCGAGGTGGTTTTGTAGGGTGTTTGTATTTTTTATGTTTCAAGTACGTTAACAATGTGGCAGTAAAGCGCCTCAGCAGGCGAGTGCGTTTTAGTCATACCCCCAGGCAAAAAACGCATGTGATCCTCCTCCTGTTTTGCAGAAATAGCTGCGGCGGGGGATGGTGTTTCAGGGCAGGTTAGAAACATATTATTAACATGACTGGCGCTCGCCCGCGGATAATGACAACAATGAGAAAACTCCCGTCACTCAGTATGTTAAGGGTCTTTGAAGAGACTTGCCGGACGCTTAGCTTTAGCAAAGCGGCGCAGGCCTTGTGCATTACCCAGAGCGCGGCCAGTCGGCAAATCAAACAGCTCGAGGCGTTTCTCGGCAAGCTGCTGTTCGTGCGTACCCACAGCGGGCTGGAGTTGACCCAGGACGCTATGCTGCTGTTGCCGGTGGTACGCCAGTCGCTGGATATTCTTGAAGAGGGCGTGTGCCACGTTCAACTGCGCAATCCTCTCCAGCATCTTCGCCTGCAGGTTGCTCCGACCTTTGCCACCCGCTGGCTGGCACCGCGGCTGGTGGCGCTTCGCCAGCGCAACGGCCAGCTACAAATTGCCCTTATCAGTGAAACCCGGCAGAAATACAGCGATTTTGACTGCGCCATCCGCTTTGGCACCCGCCAGGAAAGTGAAGGACGGGGGCAGTTGCTGTGCCATGAAAAACTGCTGTTGGTGGCCAGCCCGCTGCTGATGATTGACGGCGTCTTTCCCCCGCTGGCCTCGCAGTCACAGCTGCATATTCTTAACGGCGACATCCGACTGGATAACTGGTCGCGCTGGCTTGCTGCGACGGGAGAAAATGACAGTCTGCTTTCCGGCGGGCTGGAGTTCAGCACCGAGGATCAGGTGATCAACGCCTGTGTGACCGGGGCAGGCTATGCGGTGCTCGACAGGATGATGATCCGCAACGAGCTGCGTGGCGGGTTATTGGTGCCGCTGGCGGAGCTGGAGCTTGAAAGCGGAAATGGTTACTGGCTGGAGATCCCCCAGGGCAAGCGGGAGCTGCCGCGAGTGGGCTATTTTAGCGACTGGGTTCAGACCGAGATCGCCCGTTTTTGGCACGAAGAAGAGGGGGAATCTTCCCGGGCAAAGCTGCTTCTTTCCCGTGAAGAACCGATAGCCCTTTCTCTCTAATGTGATCTCAATGAGAGTTAACATATATTTTTCATTCGATTAATTTCCACAACGTGCTGAGAGTATGCTTTGCCAAACTTAACGCAGTCTCTGATCTGACACACCATGAAAAGTGAGTTGGATCGCTTTTCTATTTCTGAAAAAAAACAAATCTCAATATTTGATGGTTGTTTTTAGGATTATTCTTGGGAATAATGGCGCAACACTTTGCTTCTCTTCAACCATGCTCGGTTCTATGAATACGTGGTGTTAAATATCATTGATTATTTTTTTTGTTATTTAGCTCTGTGCTCAATCCATTAGTTTCCTGTCGGTATAGTTTCGTCTGGCATCTATTATGAGTTGGTTAACATGTCCGCAATTGAATTAAAAAATGCTCCTGTGGAAGATATCCGTGCGTTTTCGGTGATAACTGAATCGAGTCAGGAAATTGATTTGATTCACCTGTTAAGTACCCTTTTCGCGGCAAAAAAAACGATAATTGCCATCACATTTGCTGCTGCATTAGCCGGGTTGGGCGTTAGCTTTTTGATGCCGCAGAAATGGTCAAGCAAGGCCGTTATTACGCCGCCAGAATCCTCTCAGCTAATCGAGTTGCACCGCACGATGGTTGAGCTGACGGTTCTGGATGCAGCGCCTAATGTCGACGCCGGGCATGTTTATCAAGCCTTCCTGAAAGACTTTGACTCGCAGGCGTTGCGTGAAGAGTATTTGGCCAATTCTGAGTATGTTAAAAAGCTTGTTAATGCCGTTAACTCGGACGATAGCGTAAAACTACACCGGGCTATTCAGGAAACGGCTGCAAAATTCAAATCGGTAAATACCGCAGATTCTAAACTGCCGGATGCCATCCCCTATACCTCATGGGCTTTAAGCTTCACTGGACCGAATCCAGAAGAGGCCAGGGATGTGCTGAGCGGTTATATTCACTTTATTGCGCAGCGAGTTAATCAGGATATTGTGCAAAATTTACGCTATAGCGTTGAATTAAAAAGCGCGGTAGAGAAAGATAAACTCGAGCTGGATAAGAGAAACCTCGAAAACCAGCATAAAGTGAATATTCAGCGTCTGGGCTACTCGCTTGAAGTTGCTAACGCGGCGGGAATTAAAAAGCCGGTATACAGCAATGGGCAAGCGGTAAAAGACGATCCTGATTACTCGGTTGCGCTGGGGGCTGATGGGCTGGCCGAAAAACTGAAAATTGAATCCGCGCTTAAAGATGTGGCGGAATTAAACGCCAGCGTTCAAAATCGGGAGTACTATTTAACTAAACTGGCGCAGGTCAAGGTTAACGACGTTGACTTCCAGCCCTTCCGCTATCATATGAATCCTTCTTTGCCGTTGAAAAAAGAAGGCCCGGGGAAATCCCTCATCGTCGTGCTGGCGGCTTTGCTTGGCCTGATTGGCGCCTGTGGCTACGTGCTAATGCGCAATGTCATGGCCGATAGGCAGAAAAAGCTGGAAATTGTTTAGCGCGCTGCATTCCTTTTAAAGCCTCCCTTCGGAGGCTTTTTTCTTACCGGAATAAGGGTTATAACCGAAGGGAAATGGCAAAAGGGGATGACAATGAAAACGATTGGGCTGCTGGGCGGCATGAGCTGGGAATCCACCATTCCTTACTACCGATTAATTAACGAAGGGATCAAACAGCGTCTGGGCGGGCTGCATTCGGCCAAAATTGTGCTGCACAGCGTCGATTTTCACGAGATTGAGGCCTGCCAGTCTGCCGGTGAGTGGGACAAGGCCGGTGAGATGCTGGCCGAGGCGGCGCTGGGGCTGCAAAAGGCCGGGGCTGAAGGCATTGTGCTGTGTACAAACACTATGCACAAAGTCGCGGAGCATATTGAATCCCGTTGCTCGCTGCCGTTTCTGCACATTGCCGACGCCACCGGGCGGGTGATTGCGGCTCAGGGCGTAAGCCAGGTGGCCTTGCTTGGCACGCGCTACACCATGGAACAGGATTTTTATCGTGGCCGCCTGCAGGCGCAGTTCGGGATCCGCTCGATTATTCCTGACGCCTCCCAGCGTCAGCGTATCAACCAGATCATCTTCGATGAGCTGTGTCTCGGGGTGATCAACCCTGAGTCGAAGCGCTATTATCAGCAGGTGATTCAGGTGCTGCAGGCGCAGGGAGCGGAAGGGGTTATTTTCGGCTGTACCGAAATTGGCCTGCTGCTCAGCCAGCAGGACTGCCCGCTGCCGGTGTTTGATACCGCCGCCATCCACGCCGCCGATGCAGTTCGCTTTATGTGCGGTGAAGAGTAATAGTTTATCCTTATATATCAATTGAATAAGCGTAAGTAGTGTTTTTTCCCCACGACGAGCCGGGTCATGCCCGGCCGCTAATGTGTTATAAATTTGTTATGTAGCGCACATTATTCCAAAAAGCTGCTCCTCTGAAATCCTCACACACTACAGGCGATTGCGCACAGCAATGGCTTTTCATCATGTCTGCAACCGGAGTTATACAATGCCTGTTTCCTTACTGGCGCTGGCGATGAGTGCGTTCGCCATCGGCACGACGGAGTTCGTGATTATGGGACTGCTGCCCGAAGTGGCAGGGGATCTCCATGTCTCCATTCCCGTCGCCGGCTGGCTAATCAGCGGCTATGCGCTGGGGGTCGCCATTGGCGCGCCTATCATGGCGCTGCTGACCGCCCGACTGCCGCGCAAACTGTCGTTAATTTTGCTGATGGTGATTTTCATTGTTGGCAACCTGCTGTGCGCCCTCGCGCTGAGCTACAACTTCCTGATGTTGGCGCGCGTTATTACGGCGCTGTGCCACGGCGCGTTCTTCGGGATTGGCGCAGTCGTCGCGGCAAGCCTCGTACCTGCCGGGCGCAAGGCTTCGGCGGTGGCGCTGATGTTCACCGGCTTGACGCTGGCTAACGTGCTGGGCGTGCCGATTGGCACCTGGTTCGGACAGCTTTACGGCTGGCGAGCTACTTTCTGGGGCGTGGCCGTGATTGGGGTGATTGCGTTTCTGGCGCTGGGAGTGAGCCTGCCGTCGCAGAAAGATGAAGAAGCCACTGACTTAAAAAGCGAAATCAAAGCGCTGGCGCACGGCAAGCTTTGGCTATCGCTTAGTATGACGGTGTTCTTCTCTGCGGCGATGTTCGCGCTGTTCAGCTATGTTGCACCGATGCTGCTACAGGTGACAGGCATTACGCCAGAGGGCGTGAGCTGGACGCTGTTCCTGATTGGTGCGGGGCTGACGGTGGGGAACATTCTGGGTGGGCGGTTGGCGGACTGGCGGGTGTCATTCAGCCTGATCCTCAGCTTTAGCCTGATTGCGGTCTTTTCGTTACTGTTCAGCTGGACAAGTCATGCCGCATGGCTGGCGGAAATCACGCTGTTCCTGTGGGCGATGGCGGCGTTTGCCACGGTACCGGCGCTGCAAATCAACGTGGTGCTGCACGGCAAAGAAGCACCTAATCTGGTGTCCACGCTGAATATTGCGGCCTTTAACGTCGGCAATGCGCTCGGTGCCTGGGTTGGCGGCACGGTCATTGACCGTGGCTTCGGCCTGACGGCGGTGCCGGTGGCCGCTGCTGCGCTGGCAGTGGTTGGCCTGATACTTTGCCTGATTAACTTTAGCAACGGCACGGGGCATCAGCAGCCGGTGACCGGGCAATAAGCTAGCGGTTGAGCAGCGCGTTGAGCGGGTCGCTATACAGATGCATGTGGTGCTGTAAGTGGTCGCTGAACGCGCTGACCAGGGCTGATGCCGGGCGGTGCAGGGGCCGAATCAGGCTGACGGTAAAAGGCACCGCCACGCTGAACGGGCGTACTACCACGCCGCGTTCGTGGTAATCCAGCGCGGTTAACGGGTTGACGATAGACACGCCAGCCCCCGCCTGAACCATCGCACAGACGGACGCGGCGCTGTGCGTTTCCACCACCATTCTTCGCTTTACGTCATGTTCCTGAAACAGCGAGTCCAGCAGTTGGCGGTAGCTGTCGGTCCGCGACAGGCTGATGTAATTCTCCCCGGCAAAATCCTGCGGTGTGAGTTCTGTTTTCGCGGCCAGTTTGTGCCCGGCGGGCAGCACGCAAACTTCATTCAGAGTGAGTAGGGTTTGGCGTTCCGTCCCGGCAGGCGTGGTGATGTTTTCCGTCAGCCCCAGGTCGTGGCGTTGGGCGGAAAGCCACTCTTCCAGCAGCGGGGATTCCTGCGGCACGATGTTCAGGCTGAGCTCCGGGTAGCGGGCCAGGAAAGGGTGTATCAGGCGCGGCAGAAATGACTGAGAAAATACCGGCAGGCAGGCAATAGACAGTTCGCCCTGGCGGAACTCACGCAGGCTTTCGGCGGCATTAATAATACGATCCAGTCCGTACCAGGAGCGCTGAACTTCTTCAAACAGCCGCAGTCCCTGAACGGTGGGGTAGAGGCGGCCCCGACTGCGCTCGAACAGCTGCAGGCCGATAAGCTTTTCAAAGCGCGCCAGCTCCCGGCTGACCGTGGGCTGGGAGGTGTGCAGCAGGCCTGCGGCTTCGGTGAGGTTGCCGGCCGTCATCACGGCGTGGAAGATTTCGATGTGGCGCAGGTTGATGGCTGGCATGGTGTTGTTCCGCTGATGTTGATTACCCTCACCCCGGCCCTCTCCCTGGAAGGGGGAAACAGAAATTGCATTGGGCATTAAACTGTCCCCTCTCCCCTCTGGGGAGAGCGTTAGGGTGAGGGGCATTTTCTAAACCATATCATATTTGAATAGACTCGCTAGAAAACGATATTTTTTATCCCTCACTTTCTGTGGCGTAATAGGGAAAATGACGTTTACCGGAGTTCACCATGCCACGCTCGCTGCACGACACCGCCACCGCGCTGAACGCGCAAAACTTGCTGACCCTGCCCGCTGAATTTGGCTGCCCTGTTTGGGTATATGACGCGGAGATCATTCGCCAGCAAATTGCCAAACTGCGCCAGTTTGATGTGATTCGCTTTGCCCAAAAGGCTTGCTCGAATATCCACATCCTGAAACTGATGCGTGAGCAGGGCGTGAAGGTGGATTCGGTGTCGCAGGGGGAAATCGAGCGCGCGCTGGCGGCAGGCTACAAGCCGCTGGAAAACCCGGATGATATCGTCTTTACCGCCGACGTGATCGACAACGCCACGCTGGCGCTGGTGGCCGAGCAGAAAATCCCGGTCAATATCGGATCTGTGGATATGCTGCATCAGCTCGGCGAAGTCTCGCCAGGGCACCGTGTCTGGCTGCGTATTAACCCGGGCTTTGGACACGGGCACAGCCAGAAAACCAACACCGGCGGCGAGAACAGTAAGCACGGTATCTGGCTGAGCGATATGCCGAAAGCGCTGGAAGCTATGCAGCGCTATGGCATTCATCTGGTGGGTATCCATATGCACATTGGTTCCGGCGTGGATTATGGCCATCTCGAACAGGTTTGCGGCGCGATGGTGCAGCAGGTCATCGACTTCGGCCAGGATCTTGAGGCGATTTCTGCGGGCGGTGGGCTGTCCATTCCTTACCGTGAAGGTGAGGAAACGATCAATACCGATCACTATTTCGGCCTGTGGAATACCGCGCGTGAAAAAATAGCCGCTCATCTGGGGCACCCGGTGAAGCTGGAGATCGAGCCGGGGCGTTTCCTGGTGGCGGAAGCCGGGGTGCTGGTTTCGCAGGTGCGCGCGGTGAAAGATATGGGATCCCGCCACTTTGTGCTGATCGACGCTGGTTTTAACGATCTGATGCGTCCGTCTATGTACGGCAGCTACCACCATATTTCTGCGCTGGCGGGTGACGGGAGGGATCTGTCCGCACTGGAGCCGAAAGAAACCGTGGTGGCGGGGCCGCTGTGCGAGTCCGGGGATGTGTTTACCCAGCAGGAAGGCGGCAAGGTAGAAACCCGCCTGCTGCCGCCGGTAAAACCGGGTGATTACCTGGTGCTGCACGATACCGGCGCATACGGGGCTTCTATGTCCTCTAACTACAATAGTCGTCCGCTGCTGCCGGAAGTGCTGTTTGATAACGGCAGCGCGCGCCTGATTCGCCGCCGCCAGACGATTCAGGAGCTGCTGGCGCTCGAGCTACTTTGAGACTTTCCGTCCGGCCTCGAAAAAGGGACCGGGCGCAACGGAGTCCCGCAGTACCAGCGTCCCCACAAATGGCGGGATGGGGGCTAACGGTTCGCCGCTCGCTAGCTTGATGGCCTGATCGATGGCGGTAATGATCATGCTGTCGATGGGCAGATAGACGGATGACAGCGCTGGTTCCAGCCACTGGGCGCTAGGCGCGTCATCAAAGCCGAACAGCGAAATATCCTGTGGAATACGGATCCCGGCCTGGTGCAGCGCTTTAGAGGCACCCAGCGCCATATCGTCGTTACAGGAAAACAGCGCGCTGAAGGTCACGCCGCTGGTCAGCAGCTCCTGGCACAGGTGGTGCCCTTCGGTCATGCTGGAATCCCCGTATTTCACCCGGCTCTCATCCCACGCAATGCCATGTTTTTGCAGTGCTTTCCGGTACCCCATCAGGCGCGCCTTGCCGGTTGGCGTGGAAATAGGCACGGTAATGCAGGCAATTTCCCGGTGACCTTGCTGGATCAGGTATTCGGTGGCCTGAAAGGCGGCATCCTGCTGCTCGAAGAAGACGCAGCGTTCACGGGCCTGGGTGACGTCCCGGTTAATGACGACCAGCGGCACCTGAATCGCATTCATCAGCGACATCAACGCCCGTTCGCTCATAAAACGCGTGTAGAGAACGATGGCGTCGCAGTGCCTGTCCGCCAGCATTTGTACGGCATCCAGCTCTTTTTCAGGCGTGTCATGCCCGTCGGTGACAATCAGCTGTTTACCGTAGAATTCCGTGCGGCGTGAAGCCTGCTGCAGCAGGCGCCCGAAGTAGAAGCCATCGAAGGTGGAGACAACCAGCCCGATACTGTTGCTGCTGCGGTTTGCCAGCGATCGTGCCAGAAAATTAGGCTTATAGCCCAGCTCTTCCATGGCCTTAAATACCTGTTCGCGGGTGCTTGCTTTAACCTGTCCGGTGCCGTTTAACACGCGAGATACCGTCGCTTTGGAAACCCCTGCGCGTAACGAGACATCTAACATTGTTACCATTGTTTCCTTCCCGATCTGGACGCTGTCGCGATTTTCCAGCAGTTTATCACAGGAGTTTCGCCCGCAAGCGGCCTTGCCGTTTCGCCGTGCAAATTGTCGTCCCGGATCACGCTTTCAGAATTTGGTGTGGTTTTTTAGGAGTATATCGTTGTGAAAATTGTCCCGTTGTACCAGGCCCCTCAGCACGCAGAGCAAGTCACGGAGTGGCTTTGGCTGGCGTTTGGCAGTCAGGAAAGCCGAGGCTTTTTTGCGTCTATTGTTGCCGCCAGCCAGCGGGAAGGCGAAATGCCCCTGACGTTTATTGCGCTGGAGGGCGAAAAGATGGTGGGGACCGTGGGGCTGTGGCGCTGTGATTTGATCAGCCGGCAGGATCTCTGGCCCTGGCTGGCGGCGCTGTATATTGATGAAAGCCAGCGAGGAAAGGGACTGGGCGAGATTTTACAGCGACACGTCGTGGAATATGCCCGCCAGCTGGGTTTTGAGTCTTTGTATCTGTATTCGGCCTGTAAGACCTATTATGAACGGTTTGGCTGGCGCTACATTGGCGACGGGCTGGATTACCCCGACCAGCCCGTACATCTTTATCAACTTACGCTTTAAGCGTTGTCGCCCGTAGAGGCCACCGAGTGTCGGCGCACCAGCGTCGGGCTAAACATATGGGTGATTTCCGGCAGCGGCAGGTTTTCGGCCAGCGCCAGCGCGAGCTCTGCTGCCTGAGTCGCCATGGTCACTATCGGGTAGCGAACCGTGGTCAGCCTGGGCCGCACGTAGCGTGAAATTAACACGTCATCAAAGCCAATCAGCGAAATCTCACCGGGAACATCAATGCCGTTGTCGTTCAGCACGCCCATCGCCCCGGCGGCCATTGAGTCGTTGTAGCAGGCCACGGCGGTGAAGTTTTTGCCGCGTCCCAGCAGCTCCGTCAGGGCCTGCTCGCCGCCGCTTTCATCGGGTTCACCAAAGGTCACCAGACGCTCGTTGACGGGGATATTGTGCTCGCGGAGCGCGTCGTAGTAGCCCTGAAGGCGGTCTTCTGCGTCCGATATCTGGTGGTTGGAACAGATGTAGCCGATGCGGGTGTGCCCCTGCTGAATCAAATGGCGCGTCGCAAGCCAGGCGCCGTAGCGGTCATCCAGCGCAACGCAGCGTTGCTCAAACCCTGGCACAATGCGGTTAATGAGCACCATACCGGGGATTTGCTTCATCAGCGAAATTAGCTCCTCATCAGGGAGTTTTTTGGCGTGAACGACCAGCGCCGCGCTGCGGTGGCGAATAAGCTGTTCAATGGCCTGGCGCTCTTTTTGTTCGCTGTGGTAGCCATTGCCAATAAGCAGGAAGTTGCCGGTGCGGTAGGCAACCTGCTCCACGGCTTTAACCATCGCGCCAAAGAAGGGGTCGGAAACGTCGCCCACGATCAGGCCAATGGTTTCCGTGGCCTGTTGGGCAAGGGCTCTCGCGTTAGCGTTGGGATGATAATTCAGCGCTTCCATGGCGCTATTCACCGCCTGCTTTGAGGCATCGCTGGCTTTTGGGGAGTGGTTGATGACGCGTGAAACCGTGGCGACAGACACACCAGCCAGCCGAGCCACATCCTTAATTGTCGCCATGAAAAGCCTTCCTGTTAGGGGTAATCGTTTACACTGCGTTTAGTTTTACGGAATTCCCTGATGACTGCAAGGCAACAACTGATGGGAATATTGCAAAGTAGAGCAAAATCAAGGTGAAAGCGTGTAACGGTTACACTTGCTTCAAGAGGTTGCCTCTTTTTAGTGCATGTCGCGGATTTTTAAACGTTTCCGCCCAAATCTTTGCTTACATTTTGCAGTCGGCTGTTGCGATTTCAGCATAGCTTAATGGAAGACGCCGCTGCTACATTTGTGGTCCCAGAGGTATTGATAGGTGAAGTCAGCGATTATTTGCTGATCCTATGAATTACACCAACCTGCGCGGATGCGCAGGTTTTTTTTTGCCTGAATCCAGCCGCCTGTAACAAGAATCGAAAATTTAAACACCTGGTTGCACTTGGGCTCATTCCCTTGCTTTTTGCCGCTGGTTTCGCCGCTGGCGGCACGAGACAATTCGGATCCCAGAGGTATTGATTGGTGAGAATTCCTGGTACTCTGCTGAGTACAATTCTTTTGCACCAACCTGCGCAGATGCGCAGGTTTTTTTTTGCCATTTTTTGAGCCCCCTCCCGCACTTAACGCAACTGGTGTACTCTGCGACTCTACACTTAATGCTGACCGACAGACGACAAAGAGAGTCGCTATGCTTCTTGCTTTTTTCCGTGCGCTATTTCGCATTCTGTTCCGGGTAACTCTTTCCGGCGATCCGCAGGTGCTTCAACGCCAGCGGGTGCTGATTGTGCCAAACCACGTCTCATTTCTGGACGGGATCCTGGTTGCACTTTTTCTGCCGGTGCGCCCCGTATTTGCGGTCTACTCCTCAATAAGCCAGCAGTGGTTTATGCGCTGGCTTAAGCCGCTCATTGATTTTGTTCCGCTGGACCCGACCAAACCGATGTCTATCAAGCACCTGGTGCGCCTGGTGGAACAGGGGCGCCCGGTAGTGATTTTCCCGGAAGGACGCATCAGCGTGACCGGATCGTTGATGAAAATCTACGATGGAGCTGGATTTGTGGCGGCCAAAGCACAGGCCACGGTGGTGCCTTTGCGCATCGACGGCGCGGAGCTGACTTTCTTTAGCCGCCTGAAAGGGCTAGTAAAACGCCGGGCTTTCCCGCGTATTACCCTGCATCTTCTTCCGCCAACGTCGATTGCAATGCCAGAAGCCCCACGGGCCAGGGATCGCCGTAAAATGGCCGGCGAGATGCTGCACCAAATCATGATGGAAGCGCGCATGGCCGTGCGCCCGCGTGAGACGCTTTTTGAGGCGCTGCTGGCGGCGAAGGATCGGTATGGTTCGAGTAAAAACTGTATTGAAGACATAAATTTCAAGCCAGATACTTACAGTTCGTTGCTGAAAAAAACGCTGTTTGTGGGCCGAATCCTCGATAAATACAGCGAACAGGGTGAAACCATTGGTTTGATGCTGCCGAATGCGGCGATCAGCGCGGCGGTGATTTTTGGCGCTTCATCCCGGGGCCGTATTCCGGCAATGATGAACTACACGGCTGGCGTAAAAGGGCTGACCAGCGCGATTACGGCGGCGCAAATCAAGACGGTCTTTACCTCCCGGCAGTTCCTGGATAAGGGCAAACTGTGGCACCTGCCGGAACAACTGACGCAGGTGCGCTGGGTGTATCTGGAAGATTTAAGGTCCACCATCACCCTGCAGGATAAAGTGTGGATCTTTGCTCATCTGCTTGCGCCTCGCCTGGCCCAGGTGAAACAGCAGCCGGAAGATGCGGCGATGGTGCTGTTTACCTCCGGCTCGGAGGGCAATCCAAAAGGCGTGGTGCACAGCCATAAAAGCCTGTTGGCCAACGTAGAGCAGATTCGCACCATCGCGGACTTCACCGCCGATGACAGGTTTATGTCCGCGCTGCCGCTCTTCCACTCTTTTGGCCTTACGGTCGGGCTGTTCACGCCGCTGCTGACCGGGGCGGAAGTGTTCCTTTACCCCAGCCCGCTGCATTACCGCGTGGTGCCGGAGCTTATTTACGACCGCAATTGCACGGTGGTCTTTGGCACCTCGACGTTCCTCGGCAACTATGCCCGTTTTGCTAACCCGTATGATTTCTTCCGCCTGCGCTATGTAGTTGCCGGGGCAGAAAAGCTGCAGGAAAGCACGAAGCAGCTGTGGCAGGACAAGTTTGGCCTGCGCATTCTGGAAGGCTACGGCGTGACCGAGTGCGCGCCGGTGGTGTCTATCAACGTGCCGATGGCGGCGAAACCGGGCACCGTGGGCCGCATTCTTCCGGCAATGGATGCTCGCCTGCTGGCGGTGCCCGGTATTGAACAGGGCGGAAGGCTGCAGCTAAAAGGGCCAAACATCATGAACGGCTATCTGCGCGTGGAAAATCCGGGCGTGCTGGAGAAGCCTGAGGCTGAAAATGGCCTGGGTGAGATGGAACCCGGCTGGTACGACACCGGCGATATCGTGACCTTTGACGAGCAGGGCTATTGCGTGATTCAGGGGCGTGCGAAGCGCTTTGCCAAAATCGCCGGGGAGATGGTGTCGCTTGAGATGGTCGAACAGATGGCGATCGGCATTTCGCCGGACAAATTGCATGCTACGGTCGTTAAGCTCGACGCCGCCAAAGGCGAGGCGCTGGTGATGTTTACCACCGACAGCGAGCTTAACCGCGAAAAACTTCTGCATTATGCGCGTGAGCACGGCGTGCCTGAGCTGGCGGTGCCACGCGATATTCGCTTCCTCAAACAGCTGCCTGTGCTAGGCAGCGGAAAACCAGATTTTGTCACCCTGAAAGCACAGGTTGATGAAGCGGAGAAAGCCCATGGCTGAACAGGCTGGCAATAGCGGTTCGTTGTGGTCCCGGGGCATGATGGCGGTCACCGCGGCGCAGTTTTTATCGGCTTTTGGCGATAACGCGCTGTTGTTCGCCACGCTCGCGGTGCTCAAGCAGCAGTTCTACCCGGACTGGAGCCAGCCCGTGCTGCAAATGGTGTTTGTTGGCGCGTACATCCTCTTTGCGCCGTTTGTGGGACAGGTGGCCGACAGTTTCGCCAAAGGGCGAGTGATGATGCTGGCGAACAGCATGAAGCTTGTGGGTGCGGCGGTGATTGCGCTGGGGCTGAATCCTTTTGTCGGTTACACGCTGGTGGGCATCGGCGCGGCGGCCTATTCACCGGCTAAATACGGCATTCTCGGCGAGCTGACCACTGGCGATCGGCTGGTGAAGGCCAACGGCCTGATGGAGTCTTCTACCATTGCGGCGATCCTGCTGGGATCCGTTGCCGGCGGCGTGCTGGCAGACTGGAACCTGACGGCGGCGCTGGTTGTCTGCGCGCTGGTTTACGGCGGGGCGGTGGTTGCCAACGTCTTTATCCCTAAACTTGCCGCCGCGCGCCCCGGCCAGTCGTGGCGTTTCAAGCCGATGACGCACAGTTTCTTTTCCGCCTGCCGCAGCCTTTGGCGCAGCGGAGAAACGCGCTTCTCGCTGGTAGGCACCAGCCTATTCTGGGGGGCGGGCGTGACGCTTCGATTCCTGCTAGTGCTGTGGGTACCGGTGGCGTTAGGGATCACGGATAACGCGACGCCGACTTACCTTAATGCGATGGTTGCGGTTGGGATTGTGGTGGGGGCCGGAGCAGCCGCGAAGCTGGTGACTTTGGAAACCGTTGCCCGCTGCATGCCCGCCGGGATTTTAATCGGCGTTGGCGTACTGATTTTTGCTCTACAGCATTCTCTGTTGCCGTCTTACGCTTTGCTGGTGTTGATTGGCCTGTTGGGCGGTTTCTTTGTGGTGCCGCTTAACGCGCTGCTCCAGGAGCGCGGCAAGCACACGGTCGGGGCAGGTAACGCCATTGCCGTGCAAAACCTTGGTGAAAACACGGCCATGCTTTTGATGCTGGGTCTGTTCTCACTGGCGGTGAAAACCGGGGCGTCCATCGTTGGAATTGGCATTGGATTTGGGGCGGTGTTTGCGCTGGCGATTAGTGCCCTGTGGCTGTGGCAAATCAAACATAAATAGCAAAAAGGCCCTCTTTGGGAGGGCCTTAGTTTTTTACGGTGCCGGGTAAGTATAGAGGCGATGCACCGCTTCAATCTCCTCAATCACCTCTTCGCTTAGCGTCAAATGCAGGCTTTCAAGGTTGGTTTTCAGCTGTTCCAGCGTCGTGGCGCCGAGCAACGTGCTGGCCACAAACGGCTGACGGCGAACGAAGGCCAGCGCCATTTGCGCCGGGTCGAGATTATGGCGTTTAGCTATTTCTACGTAGGCCGCAACGGCTTTTTGCGACTGCTCGCCGCTGTAGCGGGTGAAGCGGCTAAACAGCGTGTTGCGAGCGCCGGCCGGTTTGGCTCCGTTAAGGTATTTGCCCGACAGCACGCCGAAGGCGAGGCAGGAATAAGCGAGCAGCTCAACGCCTTCGTGCTGGCTGATTTCAGACAGGCCAACTTCAAAGCTGCGGTTTAACAGGCTGTAAGGGTTTTGAATGGTCACGATGCGCGGCAGATCGTGTTTTTCCGCAAGCTGCAGGTAGCGCATCACGCCCCACGGGGTTTCGTTCGAGACGCCGATATAGCGAATTTTCCCGGCACGCTGGCACTCGGTCAGCGCTTCAAGGGTTTCCAGCAGCGTTACCGGCAGCGAAGTCGTGTCGCTCCAGGTGTAGCCCAGTTTGCCAAACATGTTGGTCTGACGCTGCGGCCAGTGAACCTGGTAGAGGTCGAGGTAATCGGTTTGCAGGCGTTTGAGGCTGGCATCCAGCGCCTCGCGGATGTTTTTCCGGTCGAGGATCTGGTTTGGGCGGATGCCTGCGTCGTTGTTGCGGGTGGGGCCAGTGACTTTGGAAGCAACAACCAGTTTTTCGCGGTTGCCGCGAGCTTTAAGCCAGCTGCCGACATAGCTCTCGGTTAAGCCCTGGGTTTCCGGGCGCGGCGGCACCGGGTACATTTCCGCGACATCAATCAGATTCACGCCCTGACTGACGGCGTAGTCGAGCTGCTGGTGGGCATCGGCCTCGCTGTTTTGTTCACCAAAGGTCATGGTTCCCAGCCCCAGCGTGCTGACTTCAAGTGAACTGTGGGGGATACGGTGATAGTGCATAGCCGGCTTCCTGTTGTTCTTTTGACTCGTCAGGCATCGTTACCCGACAAAAGGTCTATAAACATGGCAGAGGCCGGAGCAAAGCGAAAGAGGGGAAAAGAAGAAAAATCATCAGGCCAGCCGAGGGGCTGACCCTGCGAGATTAGCGCTCAATAATCTGGGAAACGTCGTTGCGGTTGATCTGCATTTCATTACCTTGCTGGTCACGATAGCTTACCAGACCGGTATCTTCATCGACCTTCGGCTTGCCCTCGGTCAAAATCATTCGTCCATCTTTGGTGGCCATTACGTAGTCACTGCTGCAGCCTGAAACGGCAAAGGCAAGACCAATGGCGGAGATTGCTACTGCCCATTTAGTCATCGGTATGTTCCTCGTCAGGAAGGGATCTTGTTAATAAGTTTAGTAATAACCTGATGAACAGGGGAAAGAAAGCGGTAAATTCTTAATAGGACGAGGGAAATGTAACATTCCCCGGGACTTACTGACAGAACCCTGGATTCCGTTCTCTGCGGCGGCTATTAGAGCGTGAAGTGCCGTGCGAGAAGAGCTGCGGTGAAATTCTTCTTTAAGTAGAAGCCGCGAGGTAACGTGAGAATAGGTGAGCCGTCCGCGCCAATAGCCTCTGTTAACGCCCGGCTGTTGGCGGCTTTTGGCCGCAGCTGCAGCACTTCGCCGTGACGGGCGGTAATGCGCTCGACCTGGCCCAGCACGATCAAATCCATCAGTTCTTCCCAGTCCAGGCGCAGCTGCTGTTCTTCCTCTTCTGAAGGGCTCCATAATAGCGGAGAACCCACGTGCCGCTCGGCAAGCGGGATCTGCCTTTCTCCCTCAACCGGGATCCACAGTACGCGCTTGAGCTTATGCCGCACATGGCTGGTTTCCCAAATGACGCCGCTATTACCGGTTAACGGCGCGACGCAGACGAACGTGGTTTCCAGCGGACGGCCAAGGCTATCCACCGGGATCGTTTTCAGTTCGATCCCGAGCGCGGCAAAGTCTTGTTCGGGCTTGCTGCCCGCGCTGGCACCCAGCCACAGCTCCAGCAGCACGCCAATCCAGCCTTTATCGCGCTTCAGGTCTTTCGGCGTCTGTAAGCCAGCGCAGGCAGCCAGCTCGCCCAGAGTATAACCGGCGACGCTTTGCGCCTGTTGGAGCAGCTCGGCTTCACTGCGTGGGGGCGTGATGAGCGGACGTATTGGTTGCATAACTCGTTGATGTTTTTTGGTTAAAAAATGAACGCACTTTGTGCACAGCGAAAGCTTAGTTTAGTCGTCTGAGGATAAGATTAACAATATTCTGATTTATAATGAGTTTTTAAAGGCAGCCGTTTCGTTGCAGCAACATTAAAAAGGCTTTTCCAAATCTGGTCACTGACAATGAACAGGATCTTACACCATGTTATCCACAGAAAAGTGGGATAACTGGGAAAAAGCATGACTACTGGTTCCATTTACAGCCTTGACGAGGCGCTAAAATACAATTTATCACCGATTTGTGACTAACTTGTTGGCACAATCTGTGGATAAAAACAACATTGTGCGATCTTTCATCAGTAGGCGATCTTCATATGTGACGATCATCACATTATGAAACTGGTGTGTCATTTTTATAGTATTATGATTATGAAATTTAAAGGCTTTAATGTGTGGCAGGATTGCTCCTTATTTTAGTTGTCCTGAGTTGTCCCGATGTAATTCGGTAGTTCTTCACAGTTATATCCACAGAAAAAGTGAATAAAACCGCCGGTTTTGACCGTCCCCTGTTTATAACCCGGCTCTCTTTTGTGAGTTATTCAAATGTTATTCCATGCGAGCGCCGCCGAGAGAGTGGTTTACCGCCTGACACTTGTATGAAACAATCGATGCAATCTAAGTTTGTTTTGAGGTAGTCCGGTGATCGATGATGATGGCTACCGCCCCAACGTTGGGATCGTAATATGTAATCGGCAGGGACAGGTGATGTGGGCGCGACGCTTTGGCCAACATTCCTGGCAATTTCCCCAGGGGGGTATTAATCCTGGCGAGTCCGCTGAACAGGCAATGTACCGGGAGCTTTTCGAAGAAGTCGGTCTACAAAGAAAAGATGTTCGCATTCTTGCCTCGACCCGAAACTGGTTGCGTTACAAATTACCTAAACGTTTGGTGCGTTGGGACACAAAGCCGGTTTGTATCGGCCAAAAACAAAAATGGTTTCTTTTGCAGTTGCTGAGCAGCGACGGTGAGATCAACATGCAAACCAGCAGTACGCCGGAATTCGATGGCTGGCGCTGGGTCAGTTATTGGTATCCGGTCCGTCAGGTTGTTTCATTCAAGCGCGATGTCTATCGCCGGGTAATGAAAGAGTTTGCCAGCGTGGTGATGCCACTGCAGGAAGTTACGCCACCACGCAATAACTCGCCGGCATGGCGACGTAAAAGAGGTTAAGTCACGCGAAAAATGCTCACCCGTCTGCGAGAAATAGTCGAAAAGGTCGCCAGTGCCCCGCGCCTCAATGAGGCGCTGGACATTTTGGTGACTGACATCTGCCTTGCGATGGATACCGAGGTTTGCTCGGTTTATCTCGCCGACCACGAGCGCCGCTGTTTTTACCTTATGGCGACGCGCGGGTTAAAGAAACCGCGCGGCCGCACCGTCACGCTTGCCTTTGATGAAGGTATTGTTGGCCTGGTTGGGCGGCTCGCGGAGCCGATTAACCTTGCAGATGCGCAAAAACACCCCAGCTTTAAATATGTGCCCGCCGTAAAAGAGGAGCGTTTTCGTGCGTTCCTCGGCGTGCCTATTATCCAGCGCCGTCAGCTTCTGGGAGTGCTGGTTGTTCAGCAGCGTGAACACCGGCAGTACGATGAGAGCGAAGAGTCTTTCCTCGTTACGCTGGCAACGCAAATGGCCGGGATATTATCGCAGTCTCAGTTAGCGGCCCTGTTTGGACAGTATCGCCAGACCCGTATTCGCGCGCTGCCTGCGTCGCCTGGCGTGGCGATTGCCGAAGGCTGGATGGACACAACCGTCCCGCTGATGGAGCAAGTTTTTGAAGCGTCGACCCTGGACACGGCGCTTGAGCGTGAGCGTCTGACCGCCGCGCTGGAAGAGGCTTCCGGGGAATTCCGCCGCTACAGCAAGCGTTTTGCCGCCGGGGCTCAGAAAGAGACTGCGGCGATTTCCGACCTTTACTCTCACCTGCTGACCGACGCCCGCCTGCGGCGTGAGCTTTTTGCTGAGGTAGATAAAGGCCTGGTCGCTGAATGGGCCGTGAAAACGGTGGTGGAGAAGTTTGCTGAACAGTTTGCCAGCCTTTCAGATAGCTACCTGAAAGAGCGCGCGGGCGACCTCAGAGCGCTGGGGCAGCGCCTGTTGTTCCACCTCGATGACACGATTCAAAGCCCGAATACCTGGCCTGAGCGCTTTGTGCTGGTTGCCGATGAACTTTCAGCCACCACGCTTGCCGAACTGCCGCAAAACCGTCTCGCGGGCGTTGTCGTGCGCGATGGTGCGGCAAACTCTCATGCCGCCATTATGGTCCGTGCGCTCGGTATCCCAACCGTCATGGGCGCTGATATTCAGCCATCGGCTCTGCATCGCCGAATGCTGATCGTAGACGGCTATCGCGGTGAATTGCTGGTGGATCCTGAGCCGGTTTTGCTGCAGGAATACCAGCGCCTGGTGACCGAGGAGAACGAACTTAGTCGCCTGGCGGAAGATGATGTGGAGCAGCCCGCGGCGTTAAAAAGCGGCGAGCGGGTGCAGGTTATGCTGAATGCCGGGCTTAGTCCTGAGCATGAAGAACAGCTTGGTAGCCGTATCGACGGCATCGGGCTGTACCGCACCGAAATTCCTTTTATGCTGCAAAGCGGTTTCCCGTCTGAAGAAGAGCAGGTTGCACAGTATCAGGGCATGTTGCAGATGTTTAACGACAAACCTGTGACGCTGCGAACGCTGGACGTCGGGGCGGATAAACAGCTTCCGTATATGCCCATCAGCGAGGAGAATCCCTGTCTTGGCTGGCGAGGCATTCGTATTACGTTGGATCAGCCAGAGATCTTTCTGATCCAGGTCCGCGCCATGCTGCGTGCGAATGCGGCTACGGGGAATTTGAGTATCCTGCTGCCGATGATCACCAGCATTGATGAAATCGATGATGCGCGCAGACTTATCGATCGTGCGGGCCGGGAAGTCGAAGAGGAATTAGGCTACCAGTTGCCGAAGTTCAGGCTTGGGGTGATGGTTGAAGTGCCTTCCATGGTGTTCATGCTGGGGCATCTGGCCGGGCGTATTGATTTTATTTCCGTTGGTACAAACGACCTGACTCAGTATCTGCTGGCGGTTGACCGTAACAACACGAGGGTGGCTAACCTTTACGATAGCCTGCATCCGGCGATGCTGCGTACGCTGAACCTGATTGCCCGTGAGGCCGAGCGCTATGACCTCGATCTGTGCCTGTGCGGTGAAATGGCCGGTGACCCGATGTGCGTCGCGATTCTAGTGGGCATGGGGTACCGTCATCTTTCAATGAACGGCCGTTCCGTTGCGCGTATTAAATACCTGTTACGCCATATTCAGCTTGAAGAAGCCGAAGTGCTTGCTCAGCGTACCCTTGAGGCTCAAATGGCGACGGAAGTACGCCACCAGGTCGCTGCGTTTATGGAGCGCCGCGGCATGGGGGGCCTGATTCGCGGAGGGCGCTGATCCGTTCTCAATGTCCCGATCTCACCGGGACATTTTCCCCGTCTGACAACAAGGGAAAAAGCGTGGTTTTTCCCTTGTTGTGGCTCATCTTCCGAAAACCCCGAAGGGGTTTCCCTGTTCGTTTTCTTCTATGCCTGGTGTTGGTTCACACTCCCGGATACGCCCTGGATGCCCCGGTACCACCGGGACATTACACATCTTTTACAACTTCCGTAATCAATCACTCTGGCTGTTTGTGCTATGATCCGCTGCTTTCGGAGCGCATCGAGAGTGGTGCGTACTTGCCACTCACCTTCTATTTTGGGTGAGGTAACAATAGCTTGTGGTGACAGATGAATAGTGGCTATCTGCGTTTCCCTGAATTTGATCCGGTGCTTTTCTCCATCGGGCCGGTTTCCCTGCACTGGTACGGGCTCATGTACCTGGTCGGGTTCGTGTTTGCCATGTGGCTTGCCGGGCGCCGCGCCAGCCGTCCGGGCAGCGGCTGGACGAAAAATGAAGTAGAGAATCTGCTGTATGCAGGTTTCCTTGGCGTGTTCCTGGGGGGACGCCTGGGCTATGTCTTCTTCTACAATCTGCCGGTCTTCCTTGCCGATCCTCTCTACCTGTTCAAAGTCTGGGACGGCGGTATGTCCTTCCACGGCGGCCTGATCGGTGTTATCTGCGTGATGATTTGGTTTGCGCGCCGCACCAAGCGTACTTTCTTCCAGGTCTCTGATTTTATTGCTCCGCTGATCCCGTTTGGTTTAGGGGCTGGGCGCCTCGGCAACTTTATCAATGGCGAACTGTGGGGCCGCGTTGACCCGAACTTCCGCTTCGCCATGCTGTTCCCTGGTTCACGCAGTGAAGACGTTGGCCTGCTGGCAACGCACCCGGAATGGCAATCGCTGTTCAATACCTACGGCGTACTGCCTCGCCACCCGTCTCAGCTTTATGAGCTGGCGCTGGAAGGGGTTGTCCTGTTCATCATCCTGAACCTGTTTATTCGTAAGCCTCGCCCAATGGGGTCCGTCTCTGGCCTGTTCCTGATTGGCTACGGTGCGTTCCGTATCATCGTCGAATTCTTCCGCCAGCCGGATGCGCAGTTCACCGGCACCTGGGTACAGTACATCAGCATGGGGCAGATCCTGTCGATTCCGATGATTGTTGCCGGTATCATTATGATGGTCTGGGCTTACCGCCGTCCGCAGCAGCAACTTTCGTGAGGTGACATGAAACAGTATCTTGATTTGATGAAAAAAGTGCTCGAAGAGGGCACGCCAAAAGCGGACCGTACCGGTACCGGCACGTTGTCGATTTTTGGGCATCAAATGCGCTTTAACCTGCAGGAAGGCTTCCCGCTGGTTACCACCAAAAAATGTCACCTGCGTTCGATCATTCATGAGCTGCTGTGGTTCCTGAATGGCGATACCAATATCGCGTACCTGAAGGAAAACAAGGTGACGATTTGGGACGAATGGGCTGATGAAAACGGCGATCTCGGCCCGGTTTACGGCAAGCAATGGCGTTCCTGGGCAACCCCTGACGGGCGTTATATTGATCAGCTAACCACCGTGCTCAACCAGTTGAAAAACGATCCCGATTCTCGGCGCATTATTGTCTCTGCGTGGAACGTGGGCGAGCTGGATAAAATGGCGCTGGCCCCTTGCCACGCGTTTTTCCAGTTCTATGTGGCAGACGGCAAACTCTCTTGCCAACTCTACCAGCGCTCTTGCGACATCTTCCTTGGTTTGCCGTTCAACATCGCCAGCTATGCGCTGCTGGTGCATATGATGGCGCAGCAGTGCGACCTGGAAGTGGGCGACTTTGTCTGGACCGGGGGCGATACGCACCTGTACAGCAATCACCTGGAACAGACACGTCTGCAGCTAACCCGTGAACCGCGCGCGCTGCCTAAGCTGGTTATCAAACGTAAGCCGGAGTCATTGTTTGACTACCGTTTCGAAGACTTCGAGATTGAAGGCTACGATCCGCATCCGGCGATCAAAGCGCCTGTCGCCATTTAACCTGCTGACAGAGTGACAGAACCGGTGCCTGAGTGCGCCGGTTTTTTTTGCCCTGGTTTTGCTTCTTCGGCATTGATTCCAGAGCGTATGCAACTCTCCGTAACGCCTTAATTATCTTCCGATATGTGTCGCATCATCTGATTTGCGAACTGGCTGATTCAACTTCTGTGGCCCACACTCCTCCCATGAAAATCAACCAACGTGGTTTTAGCGTTATTGAGGTGATGGTGGTGATAGCCATTGTTGCCGTACTCAGCGCTGGTGGGCTTCACGGCTGGCACGAGTGGCAGCAGAGAGTGCAGTTGCGGCAAACGGCTCAGCAACTGAGTCACTTTCTCTCGCGGCTAAGAAATGATGCCAACTGGCATAACCAAACCCATCTTTTGGCGCTGCATCAATTGGGGAAAAGCTGGTGCCTGACAAGCCGTGCCGCTGAAGAAAACTGTTCGGGAAACTCAAATCTGACGTTTACCCCCGAGTTTGACGATATCGTCGTGGAGGATATGACTGCCGGGTTAGGTTTCTACGGTATTCGCAACACAGCCTGGCCAGGCCACCTTATTGTGAAAAGTCAGGTCGGGCGCTGGAAAGTGACGCTCTCGGTTTGGGGGCGCATCCGGCTGTGCGAAATGTCCGGAGACAAGTCATGTTGAGCGCTCAGAGAGGGTTTACGTTACTCGAAACGCTTATTGCGATGGCCTTGAGCAGCGTGCTGCTGCTAGGCACTTCAAGGCTTTTCCCCGCTTTGCAGGGCGAGGTTTTACGCCAGTACAGCTACGTTGCTCAGCAGGAAGCGCTTTGGCAAATGGCGTTCACCGTTGGAAAAAATTTACAGCGTGCGGGTTATTGCCGAGGGAAGTGTCAGGGGGAGGCTGTAAAGCTTATGAACAACGGAAACTGCGTGGTATTGCAGTGGGATGCCAACGGTAATGGCCGGTGGGACACGACCCCTGGTAGTCAAAATGAACAGACGGGCTATCGCTTGCGTAACGGCAGCCTGGAGACTCAAAAGGGCGTAGAGCATTGTGAAGGTACCGGCTGGGAAAGAATGTCTGACCCGACGCAATTGGTGGTGCAGCATTTTTCCGTGGTTCGCCTGAATCGCAAAACCGGCAGGCCTTTATTCCTCGTGAGTCTTGCTGCATATCTGAAGCAAGGTGGGCGTCCTGTGGAGCTTAGCTACACGGTGAGTGGAGAAAATTCATGAGCGGCAAGCAAGAGAAAGGGAGCACCTCTTTGCTGATGGTATTGATGCTGCTTGCAGTTGGTTCTCTGATGCTGAGTGGGCTTTCCCGGCAACTTAGCGCCCAGCGCTTTGAGGTTGCCGCCGAAATTCAGTTTATTAAAAATCAGACGGCTGCAAGATCTGCGCTGGCATGGGGGGAAAAACAAAGCTGGCAACCCCAGAGAACCTGGCAATGTCAGTTTGAGTCGCGTAATCAGTGGCACGCCTGCCTGCATCTAACCGATAAAGGTGAGGCCTTACTGGCTGCTTCCGGTTCTGTTGCAGGGCCCACGCTACCGTTCACATTGTGGCGCTGGGGGGGACTTCAGGGGAATAAATTAGTGGCCTCCGCGCAGGGCTGGCTGGATTTTTGCCCTTTACTGGACGATGACTTATGCAAACTGCCTCGATAGTTTCCCGGCAGCGTGGCTTCAGCCTCCCGGAGGTGCTATGTGCCCTGGCGCTGTTTGCGATAGTGATGACCGCATTGCTGGGGTACCACGGTGTATTGCAGCAGGGTTTCACCAGCCAATGGCAGCTAAGGCAGCTGTGGCGAGTCGCGCGTGAGCAGACCGAGCCAGAAGTTCCTCCACTTTCAGATGCATGGAATGTGCATCAACAGCAGACATCGTCTTTGGGATGTGTCAGCATCGACGTTACTGTAACAAGTCCAGAGGGCCGGATAGCGCAGCTTTTGAGGCTCGATTGCCCACGGTCAGAACAACGTCAGGAGTAGCGATTTCATGTTGCGTGTCTACCATTCCAACCGCCTTGATGTGCTGGAAGCCATTATGGAGTTCATTGTGGAGCACCAGCCATTGCCGGATCCTTTTGAGCCGGAAGTGGTGCTGGTGCAAAGCACCGGGATGGCGCAGTGGCTGCAAATGACGCTGGCACAGAAGTTTGGTATTGCGGCGAACATCGAGTTTCCGCTGCCCGCCAGCTTTATCTGGGATATGTTCGTGAAGGTATTGCCCGATATCCCGGAGGTGAGCGCTTTCAACAAGCAGAGCATGAGCTGGAAGCTGATGACGCTTATCCCCAATATGCTCCACAAGCCAGAGTTCAAGATGCTTGGCCACTATCTGCAGGTAGACGACAGCAGCCGTAAGCTGTTTCAGCTTTCTTCCCGGATTGCCGACCTTTATGACCAGTATCTTGTCTATCGTCCCGGCTGGCTAAGTCGTTGGGAGAAGGGCGAGCTTGTCGAAGGCGTGGGAGAGTCTCAGCTCTGGCAGGCTCCTCTCTGGGCGGAACTGGTGCGCTACACCGCTGAGCTGGAGCAGCCTGAATGGCATCGAGCCAATCTCTACCAGCGCTTTATTAGCGCTCTTGAGAAAAGCGAGGTTTGCCCGACGGGACTCCCATCTCGCGTCTTTATTTGTGGGATTTCCGCTCTGCCACCTGTGTACCTCCAGGCTCTGCAGGCGCTGGGTAAGCATATCGACGTCCATGTGCTATTTACCAACCCCTGCCGCTACTACTGGGGGGATATTAAAGATCCCGCGTTCCTTGCTCGTCTTCTCAGCCGCCGTCGTCGTCGGCATCAGACAGAACAAGAGCAGACCTTGTTTAAGGACAACGACAATGCCTCTTCGTTGTTCAATGAGCTTGGTGAGCAGGATGTGGGGAATTCCTTGCTGGCCTCTTGGGGGAAATTAGGGCGCGACTACGCGTTTTTGCTTTCCGAGCTGGAGCGTTTTGAAGAGATCGATGTTTTTGTCGATTTAGAACCCGATAACCTTCTCCGCGGCCTGCAAAGTGACCTGTTGGAGCTGAAAGATTCGCAGGTGCTGGGGCTGACGGCTGAGGAGTATGAACACAGTGACGGTAAACGGCTGCTGGATCTTAACGATCGTTCTTTGACATTCCATGAGTGCCATAGCCCGCAGCGAGAAGTTGAAGTGCTGCACGATCAACTGCTGGCGATGCTGGAGGCCGATCCAGAACTTACCCCGCGCGATATCATCGTGATGGTTGCGGATATTGATAGCTACAGTCCGTTTATCCAGGCGGTGTTTGGTAGCGCGAAGGACGAGCGTTGGCTGCCGTTTGCCATTTCTGACCGTCGGGCGCGCCAGGCTCACCCGGCCCTGCAGGCGTTCATTTTACTGCTTGGCTTGCCGGAAAGCCGTTTCGCAGCAGAAGATGTGCTTTCATTGTTGGAAGTGCCTGCCCTGGCGGCGCGTTTCTCTATTGATGAAGAAGGGCTGCGCTATCTGCGTAAATGGGTGAATGAATCAGGTGTACGTTGGGGCATTGATGATGACAACGTTCGAGAACTGGATCTGCCTGCGACCGGGCAGCATACGTGGCGGTTTGGCCTGACCCGGATGCTGCTTGGCTATGCGATGGAAAGCCAGGCTGGGGTCTGGGATTCTGTGCTGCCCTATGATGAGTCCAGCGGCCTGATTGCCGAACTGGTGGGGCAGCTTGCGGAGTTGCTGATGCAGCTGAACCGCTGGCGTCAGCTGTTAACTCAGGAGCGCCCTTTAGACGAATGGTTGCCGCTATGCAGGGACATGCTGAACAGCTTCTTCCTGCCTGATGGTGAAACAGAAGCCGCACTGGCGCTGATTGAGCAGCAGTGGCAGGAGATGATTGAAAAAGGCACTGATGCAGCCTACCAGCAGCCCGTGTCATTAACCTTGCTGCGTGATGAACTGGCCCAGCGTCTTGACCAGGAGCGCATCAGCCAGCGCTTCCTCGCCGGGCCGGTAAACTTCTGTACCCTGATGCCAATGCGCGCCATTCCCTTTAAGGTCGTTTGTTTGCTGGGCATGAATGACGGTGTCTATCCGCGAACGCTTGCGCCATTGGGCTTTGACCTGATGAGCCAGCACCCGCAGCGCGGGGACCGCAGCCGCCGAGACGATGACCGCTATCTGTTCCTGGAAGCGCTTATTTCGGCCCAGCAGCGGCTGTACATCAGCTATATCGGCCGTTCGATTCAGGACAACAGCAGGCGTTACCCGTCGGTGCTGGTGGAAGAACTGCTGGATTATATCGCTCGCAGTCACTACCTCCCCGGAGATGCTGAATGTAATGCAGATGACAGCAGTGAGCATGTGAGAAAGCATCTGGTCACGCTTCATGCCCGAACACCTTTTGACAGCACCAACTACCTTGCCGGAGGCGATGGGCAAAGCTTTGCTCAGGAGTGGCTGCCAGCGGCAAGTGGCAGCGGCGTAGCGCATGCCCACTTTATTCAGCCTTTGATTGCGGATCCCTGGGACGACATCTCCCTTGAGCAGCTCCAGCGCTTTTGGCGGCACCCGGTGCGGGCATTTTTCCAAATGCGTCTCGGCATTAACTTCCGCCTGGAAGATACCGAATTGCCGGATGAAGAGCCTTTTACCCTCGATGTACTCGATCGTTTTCAGTTAAACCAGCACCTGCTTAATGCTCTGGTCCAGCAAGATGATCCGCACCAGCTGTTTGTGCGTTACCGGGCAGCTGGCGTTTTACCTTACGGGGCCTTCGGTGAAATCTTGTGGGAAAACCAGCGGAATGAAATGCAAATGCTGGCTGAAAAAGTGCTGGCCGAACGGCAAAAAGGGGAAAGCTGTGAAGTGGATCTTCACATAGACGGAACCAGAGTGACGGGCTGGCTGTCGGACGTACAGGCTGATGGTTTGCTGCGCTGGCGCCCTTCGGTGCTGAATGTGGCTCATGGCATGCAGCTGTGGATTGAACATTTGGTTTACTGTGCCAGCGGCTATTCGGGCGAAAGCCGAATGTTCGGGCGCAAAGATTCACAGTGGCGTTTCCCTCATATGGCACAGGACGAAGCTAAAGCCTGGTTGTTGCAACTGATTGAGGGTTATAAAGAAGGCCTCCGTCAGCCATTGCTGCTGCTGCATAACAGCGGTGGTGCGTGGATAAAAACCTGTTATGACCCACAAAATGATGCCATTTTATGGGATGAGGAGACGCAGCAGAAAGCCCGGACTAAGCTGCTTGCTGCCTGGGAAGGAAACCATATGGTGGAAGGGGAAGGGGCTGATATTTGGCTGCAACGTTTGTACCGTACCCTTGATGCCGAGTATTACGAAGCGATTATCGCAGAGGCCGAGCGCTACCTGCTGCCTCTGTTCAGATTCAACCAATCCTGAACAAGGATTGTATAAAAATTGCACAGCCCGGTGAGTTCAATTATGATGCGATTTCTTGCTCAGGGCTGGCGAAGTATAACAACGGCGTTCGACGGATAGCTTCGAAAAGTTGTTAATGATGAGTAAGTTAGTGAAGACGAGGTTTGTGAATGCCTAAATGCAGCACCTGGTTTACCGCGCTTTTCTTGTTCGTTGCTCTTTGGGCACCCTGCAGTCAGGCAGATAACGGATGGCAACCGATTCAGGACACCATCCGTAAAAGTGAAAAAGATCCTCGTCAGTATCAGGCTATTCGTTTAGATAACGGTATGACCGTGCTGCTGGTTTCCGATCCGCAGGCGGTGAAGTCGCTGTCAGCGCTGGTGGTGCCGGTTGGCTCACTGGAAGATCCAGATGCTCACCTCGGGCTTGCCCATTTTCTGGAACATATGACGCTGATGGGGTCCAAAAAATATCCGGACCCGGATAGCCTGTCTGAATTCCTCAAAAAACATGGCGGCAGCCACAATGCCAGTACCGCCACCTATCGAACCGCATTTTATCTTGAAGTAGAAAACGATGCGCTCGACGGTGCCGTAGACCGCCTGGCCGACGCCATTGCTGAACCTAACCTCGCGGCACAATATGCCGAGCGTGAACGTAACGCGGTAAACGCCGAGTTGACGATGGCCCGTGCGCGTGACGGGATGCGCATGGCACAGGTTAGCGCCGAAACCATCAACCCTTTACACCCGGCGGCGCGTTTCTCCGGCGGCAACCTTGAAACCCTGCGTGACAAACCCGGCAGCAAGTTGCTCGACGCGCTGGTGGCATTCAGAAATAAGTACTACTCGGCAAACCTGATGAAAGCCGTTATCTACAGCAACAAGCCTTTGCCTGAACTGGCGAAGATTGCCGCTGAAACTTACGGCCGCGTTCCTGACAAAAATATCGAAAAGCCGGTTATCGATGTACCGGTGGTGACTGACGCGCAAAAAGGGATCTTCATCCACTATGTGCCGGTCATGCCGCGCAAGGTGGTTCGCGTTGAGTTTCGCATTGATAACAATAGCGATAAATTCCGCAGCAAAACCGATGAGCTGATTGGGTACCTGATCGGCAACCGTAGCCACGATACGCTGTCGGATTGGCTGCAAAAGCAGGGGCTTGCGGAGAGCATTCGCGCGGATTCTGACCCGATGGTGGCCGGTAACAGCGGTGTTTTCGCCATCTCCGTCTCCCTGACGGATAAAGGCCTGGCCAATCGTGATCAGGTGGTTGCGGCGATATTCAGCTATCTCGATCAGTTGCGCGCCAAAGGTATCGATAAACGTTACTTTGACGAGCTTGCACACGTGCTGGATCTCGACTTCCGTTACCCGTCCATCACCCGTGATATGGACTACATCGAATGGCTGGCGGATACCATGCTGCGCGTCCCGGTCACCCATACGTTAGATTCAGCAAATATCGCTGACCAGTACGATCCTGACGCGATTAAAGCGCGGCTGGATATGATGACGCCGCAAAATGCCCGCGTGTGGTATATCAGCCCGCAGGAGCCACACAATAAAACGGCTTATTTCGTTGATGCGCCTTACGAAGTTGACAAAATTCCTGCGCAGACCTATGCCGACTGGCAGCAGAAGGCAGATGCTATCAAGCTTGAGCTGCCTCAGCTGAATCCTTACATTCCCGATGACTTCACGCTTTATAAGCCACAGAAGCAGTACGACCATCCTGAACTGCTGATCCACGAGCCGGATCTGCGGGTGGTGTATATGCCGAGCCGCTATTTTGGTAACGAACCAAAAGCGGACGTGACGCTTGTGCTGCGTAATCCACAGGTGATGAACAGCGCGAAGAATCAGGTGCTGTTTGCCATCAATGATTACCTTGCGGGCATTGCGCTGGATGAACTCAGCAATCAGGCATCGGTTGGCGGCATCAGTTTCTCATCTAACGCCAATAGCGGGCTGATGATTAACGCCAACGGCTATACGCAGCGCCTGCCGCAGCTGTTTGAAGCGCTGCTGAAGGGCTATTTCAGCTATACCCCAACGCAGGAACAGCTGGATCAGGCCAAGTCCTGGTATGCCCAGATGATGGATTCGGCGGACAAAGGCAAAGCGTTTGAGCAGGCGATTGCGCCGGTGCAGATGGTTTCGCAGGTGCCTTATTTTGAGCGTAGTACCCGTCGGGCGTTGCTGCCGGAGCTGACGCTTAAGGACGTGCTGGATTATCGTGAGCGGTTGAAAACCAATTCCCGGCCTGAGTTTATGGTCATTGGCAACATGTCTCCAGAGCAGGCCAAACAGCTGGCGGAAAACGTCAAAGCCCAGCTGGCTCCAAAGGGGGGAGAATGGTGCCGGAATGACGATGTGCTGATTAATAAGCAACATCTGGCGATGTTTGAAAAAGCCGGAAGCAGCACCGACTCGGCGCTGGCGGCGGTTTATGTACCCAAAGGCTATAACGAAGCCACCAGCACGGCCTATGGCTCAATGCTGGGGCAAATCATTCAGCCCTGGTTCTATAATCAATTGCGTACACAAGAGCAGCTTGGTTATGCGGTGTTTGCTTTCCCTATGTCCATTGGTCGACAGTGGGGAGTGGGGTTCCTGCTTCAGAGCAGCGATAAGCAGCCAGCTTACCTGTATGAGCGGTTTAAAGCGTTTTATCCGGTTATCGAGAAAAAGCTGCGCGGCATGAGCGACGCCGAGTTTGCCCAAATCCAGCAGGGGATGATTGCCCAGATGCAGCAGGCGCCTCAAACGCTTGCGGAAGAAGCGGCGCAGCTTAGCAAAGATTTCGACCGCCGAAACATGGCGTTTGATTCCCGTGATAAAGTGATAGCCGAAATTAAGAAATTAACGCCGCAGAAGCTGGCTGATTTCTTCCATCAGGCGGTGATAGCTCCCCAGGGGATGGCGGTGTTGTCACAGATTTCCGGCAGCCATAACGGCAAAGCAGAGTATGCAGCTCCAAAAGGGTGGAAAACCTGGGAGGGGGCACGCAGTCTGCAGCAGGCGTTACCACTAGTAAGCGAGAAATAATGACCGATGTAACTGCGCAGCCCCTTGATCCTTTAAGTTTGCCGCTGTTCGGCGAACGGTTGATAGAAGCTTCCGCGGGGACCGGTAAGACCTTTACCATTGCCGCACTTTATTTGCGGCTGCTGCTGGGCTTAGGGGGAGAGAATGCTTTCCCCCGTCCGCTGGGGGTTGAAGAACTGCTGGTGGTGACTTTCACCGAAGCGGCCACCGAAGAACTGCGTGGCCGTATTCGGGCGAATATCCACGAATTGCGCATCGCCTGTATTCGTAACCGCACCAAAAATCCACTGATACAAAACTTACTTGCCCAGATTACCAACAAGCAGCTCGCTGCCCGTACCCTGCTGTTAGCCGAACAGCAGATGGATGAGGCCGCTATCTTCACGATCCACGGCTTTTGCCAGCGGATGCTCAGCCTCAACGCTTTTGAGTCCGGGATGCTGTTCGAGCAGCAGCTACTTGAGGATGAATCCTTGCTGCGCCGTCACGCCTGTGCTGATTTCTGGCGGCGTCACTGCTACCCGCTGCCAAAACCTGTGGCGCAGGCGATGAGTGAGGAGTGGTCGGGGCCGGAAGCGCTTTTAAGGGATATCAATAGCTGGCTTCAGGGTGAACAGCCCCAGTTGAAACAGCCCCCGGCGGATGATGAAACGCTGCTGGCTCGCCATGAAAAAATAATCGCCGCTATCGACGGGGTCAAAGCTCAATGGAGAGCAGCCGCGGGTGAGCTGGCAAGCCTGATTAGCGATTCTGGCGTGGATAAACGCAGCTACAGCAGTAAACATTTGCCAAACTGGCTGGAAATTGTTGGCCAGTGGGCGCAGCTGGAAACCACCAGTTATCAGCTCCCTGAGGCGTTGGCGAAGTTTGCGCAAAGCACGCTTGAAGAGAAAACCAAAAAAGGCGAAGTGCCCCGGCACAGCCTGTTCACCGCCATCGACGCATTGCTTGCAGAGCCGCTAACGCTGCGTGACCTGGTGATTGCCAGAGCCATGGCGGAAATTCGCTATATTGTTCAACAAGAGAAGCGCCGCCGCGGCGAACTGGGCTTTGACGATATGCTGAGTCGGCTCGATGAATCTCTGCATCAGCCCGGCGGCGACGCCTTAGCGACGGCGATCCGCAGCCGTTTCCCGGTGGCGATGATCGATGAGTTCCAGGATACCGACCCGCAGCAGTACCGTATCTTCCGCCGCCTGTATATCAAGCAGCAGGGCACCGCGCTGTTGCTGATTGGTGACCCTAAGCAGGCTATTTACGCTTTCCGCGGCGCCGATATTTTTACCTATATGAGGGCGCGTCAGGAAGTTAGTGCCCACTACACACTGGACACTAACTGGCGCTCGTCACCCTCGATGATCCACGGCGTAAACACGCTGTTCCAGCAGGTTGAGAATCCGTTCTTATTCCGCCAGATCCCGTTCCTGCCGGTTAAATCAGCGCCCCGCAACGGTGGGCTACGGTTTACGGTCCAGGGTGAAAGCCAGTCGGCGGTGAAAATGTGGCTCCAGCCGGGGGATGGCGTCGGTGTAAGTGATTACCAACAAGCGATGGCATCGCAGTGTGCACGGCAAGTTCGAGACTGGCTCACCGCCGGGCAACGGGGGGATGCGCTGCTTTGGCAGGGGGATGACGCCCGGCCGCTCAGGGCATCGGATATGACGATTCTGGTTCGTAGCCGCGGAGAAGCGGCCATCGTACGTGATGCGCTGGGCGCGCTGAATATTCCTTCGGTGTATCTCTCTAACCGCGATTCGGTGTTTGCTACCGTTGAGGCACGTGAGCTGCTGTGGGTGCTACAGGCCGTACTGACGCCTGAAATTGAGACGGCCATGCGCAGCGCCATTGCGACAGCCATGTTAGGGCTGGATGCCCATGCTATCGAGTCTCTGAACAACGACGAACTGGCCTGGGATCATCTGGTTGACGAATTCTTTGGCTACCGCGAGCAGTGGCTTAAGCGGGGCGTGATGCCCATGTTAAGAGCCTTAATCGGGGCGAGAAATATAGCTGAAAACCTGCTGGCCACGCCTGGCGGAGAGCGCAGGCTGACCGATATTTTGCACATCAGCGAACTGTTACAGGAAGCCTCAGCAGAAATGGAGAGCGAGCATGCGCTGGTGCGCTGGCTGGCGCAGAGGATTGCCGAGCCGGACAGCAACGCTTCCAGTCAGCAGTTGAGGCTCGAAAGTGATAAACATTTGGTGCAGGTGGTGACCATCCACAAATCCAAAGGGCTGGAGTATCCGTTGGTCTGGCTGCCGTTCGTGGCCAACTATCGCCCACAGAGCAGCGGCCTTTATCACGACCGAACCACCTTTACCTCACTTCTGGATTTGAGCAACGATGCGGAAAGCCTGGGGCTGGCCGAAGAAGAACGTCTGGCGGAAGACTTGCGTCTGCTCTATGTGGCATTGACCCGCTCCGTCTGGCACTGCAGCTTGGGCGTTGCGCCGTTGTTCCGCGGTTCGAGAGCCAAAAAAGGCAACAGCGACCTGCACCTCAGTGCGCTGGGCTATTTGCTGCAAAAAGGGGAAGCGCTCGATGCAGAGGGACTGCGCCAGGCGCTTGATGGTCTGAAAAGCGAAGCCATCGACGTTGAAACACTCTCTTCCGGGGACGATACTCCGTGGCAGCCGCGGCCCGATGCTTTGCCCGAGCTTGCCGCCCGCCAGCTCAAGCGTCGAATCACCGATAACTGGCGCGTGACCAGTTATTCTGGTCTGCAGCAGCACGGCAGCAGTCGGGTTCTGGATTTCGTGCCACGCCTGGACGTTGACGCCGTTGGGGAAGCCCCGGAGCAAAGTGAGCCGTTACTTACGCCGCATACTTTCCCGCGCGGGGCTTCACCGGGTACTTTCTTACACAGCCTTTTCGAAGAGGTTGATTTTACACAGCCAGTACAGCCTGAAGAGACAGAAAAACACCTGCTTGCCAATGGGTTTAGCGGCGAGTGGGAGCCGGTGGTGAGCCGCTGGCTGGAAGAGGTGCTTGCTGCGCCGCTCAATGACACCGGCGTTGCCCTGAACCTGCTTTCTGCGAAGGAGAGACAGGTGGAGCTGGAATTTTATTTACCTATCGACAATGAGCTACAGGCGCCGGCGTTAGACGGTCTGGTTCGTCATTACGACCCGCTGTCTGCTGGCTGCCCGCCTTTGGACTTCCGTCAGGTGAAGGGAATGCTGAAAGGGTTTATCGACCTGGTGTTCCGCTGGCAGGGGCGTTACTACCTGCTGGACTATAAATCTAACTGGCTGGGGGAAGACAGCGGCGCCTACACCCAGGAGGCGATGGCGAAGGCGATGCAGTCTCACCGCTACGACTTGCAGTACCAGCTCTACACGCTGGCGCTGCATCGCTACCTGCGCCACCGTATGGCCGGGTATAACTACCAGCAGCACTTTGGTGGGGTTATCTATTTGTTCCTGCGAGGCGTGGAGCAGGGTAAGCCGGAGCAGGGTATTTTTTCTACGCGACCGGACGTCAGACTGGTTGAAGCAATGGATGCGCTGTTCGCCGGGGCAGCAGAGGAGATCCCACAGTGAGTATGTCTCAGCTACTCAACCAGGCGGTGGTGCTGAAAGCTCTCAGGCCGCTGGATTCACAGTTTGCCATGATGGTGGCTAACGATAAGCAGCCCGCCGTTATGCTGGCCGCAGCGCTGTTGAGCCGAGAATCAGGCGAGGGGCATGTCTGCCTGCCGCTGGAGCGCATCAGGCCCGAATATGCCTTTGCTGGCAAACATCCTGAACTTGTGGCTCAGCTTTTTGCCGAGGCGGAGCCTACTTCGGGCTGGCACAGCGCATTACTGGCTTCCCATTCGGTCAGTTCGGGCGACGAACCCACGCCGCTGAAACTCATTGATAACCGCCTTTACCTCAACCGTATGTGGAGCAACGAGCATCGGGTGGCGGCCTTCTTCGGTGAACATAACCAGCCTGTTGCGGTGGATGAGACGCGGCTTCGCGAAATCCTCGACGCGCTGTTTGGTAACAGCCCACAGACGGACTGGCAGAAAGTGGCCGCGGCGGTGGCGTTGACCCGACGTATTTCAGTTATTTCCGGCGGGCCGGGAACAGGTAAAACCACAACGGTGGCAAAGCTGTTGGGCGCGCTGGTTCAGCTTTCCGATGGCCAGCCCGTGCGCATTCAGCTTGCGGCGCCTACGGGCAAGGCGGCCGCACGCCTGACGGAATCGTTGGGAAGTGCGCTGCGCCAGCTGCCGCTCAGCGATGAGCAGAAAAAGCGCCTGCCTGAAGAGGCTTCGACGCTGCACCGGCTTTTAGGCGCGCAGCCAAACAGCCAGCGGTTGCGCCACCATGCCGGGAATCCTCTGCACCTGGATGTGCTGGTGGTGGATGAGGCGTCAATGGTGGATCTGCCGATGATGTCCCGGCTGATTGATGCTTTACCGGAGCAGGCCCGCGTCATCTTCCTCGGAGACAGAGATCAACTGGCTTCCGTAGAGGCGGGGGCGGTGCTGGGCGATATCTGCCATTACGTGAACGACGGGTATTCGGCTGAGCGTGCGGAGCAATTAAAACGGCTCACGGGCTGTGAGGTACCCGTGGGGGAGAGTACCCGGGCGAGCGCGCTGCGTGACGGGCTTTGCCTGCTGCGTAAGAGCTATCGGTTCGACAGTCAGTCCGGCATCGGTCAACTGGCCTTTGCCGTTAATGCCAGCGATAGCAGGCAGGTGAAAGCTGCGTTTGGACAAGGGTTTACGGACATCTCACTGCAGCCGCTGCTGGAGCCGGAAGATTATACGGCGATGATTGCCGACGTGGTCAGCGGCTACGGCGAGTATTTGCAGCTGGTGCGTCAGAAAGCCGCGCCTGCGGAGATCATTGATGCCTTTGGCCGTTATCAGCTGCTGTGTGCCTTACGTGAAGGACCTTTCGGCGTCAGCGGCCTGAATGAGCGTATTGAGCAGGCGCTGGTACAGGCGCGTTTGATTCAGCGGCCTTCGCAGGCGCTGTCCCGCTGGTACGACGGGCGTCCGATGATGATTGCCCGCAATGATAGCTCGCTTGGCTTGTTTAACGGCGATATCGGTATTGCTTTGCAGCGTGAGGAAGGGCTTCGCGTGTGGTTTTCAATGCCGGATGGTTCAGTAAAATCCGTTCAGCCCAGCCGCCTGCCTGCACACGACACGGCCTTCGCCATGACCGTGCATAAATCTCAGGGTTCTGAATTTGACCACGCCGCGTTGGTATTGCCGAATCAGTTTGTGCCGGTGGTGACGCGTGAGCTGGTGTACACCGCGATCACGCGAGCCCGTAAGCAGCTGTCGCTGTATGCCGATGAACGCGTGTTGAATAAAGCGATAGCCACGCGTACGGAGCGCCGCAGCGGGCTTATGGCGATTTTCTCTGGAGAATAAAAGACAAGGGAAGGCACACTTTATGCCTTCCCTTTTTTCAGGTCAGGTCGGCCATCAGCACTTTTGATTTGCGCTGATAGTTGTACATCTCTTTTTTGCTCGCCGGCAGCAGCTCCACGTCCACCGGCAGGAAGCCCCGCTCCTGGAACCAGTGGATGCTGCGGGTGGTCAGCACGAACAATTTACTCAGCCCCATCTGCCGCGCCTGGTTGGCTATGCGGTTCAGCAACTCTTCGCCCCGGGACGAACTACGGTAGTCAGGGTGCACCGCGACGCAGGCCATTTCGCCGATGCTTTCTTCCGGGAACGGATAAAGCGCAGCGCAGGCGATGGTCAGGTTATCCCGTTGAATAATCGTGAACTTGTCGATCTCCATTTCCAGCTGCTCACGGGAGCGGCGCACCAGGATCCCTTGCTGTTCCAGCGGGCGGATCAGCTCAAGAATACCGCCGATATCGTTGATGGTAGCGCGGCGGATCTGCTCTGCGCTTTCCATCACAATCTGCGTGCCGATCCCATCGCGAGAGAACAGTTCCTGCAGCAGGGCACCATCTTCCTGATAGCTGAGCAGGTGGCTGCGGCGCACGCCGCTGCGGCAGGCCTTCACCGCTCCGCGCAGGAAGCGCACTGTGCCGGAATGATAGTCGCCGGTGCTTTCCAGGGCTTCAATACGCTGCTGAGCCTCGTTCGGGAACAGCTCAGAAATCACGTTCCCCAGGTCGTCGGTCACGCCCTGAGCGGAGCAGAACCCAATCATTTTCTCTGCCTTCAGCTTAACCGCAAGCTGGGTGGCCACTTCTTCGGAGGTGAGGTTAAAGCTTTCCCCCGTCACGGAAACCGCGACTGGCCCCATCAGTACAATCGCGCCGCTGTCCAGCTGGCGGTGAATGGCTTCTTCATCAATACGGCGGACGCGCCCGCTGTGGCAGTAGTCCACGCCGTCATCCACGCCCAGAGGCTGTGCGATGATAAAGTTACCGCTGACCACGTTGATATGGGCACCCTGAAGCGGCGTATTACCCAGGCTCATGGAGAGTCGCGCGGTGATGTCGAGCTGAAGCAGCCCTGCAGCCTGTTTCACCAGTTCGAGGGTTTTTGCGTCGGTGACTCGGGTGTGTTTATGGTAAACCGGCTCGTGGTGGTGTTCGGCCAGGTTTTCGTCAATCTGCGGACGTGCGCCGTACACTACGACCAGGCGAATGCCCAGGCTGTGAAGCAGGCCAATATCGTTGACGATGCTGGAAAAGTTTTCATGTTCAATGGCTTCGCCGCCGAGCATGATGACAAACGTTTTTCCCCGGTGGGCATTAATATAGGGAACAGAATGGCGGAATCCCTGGACCAGTTCAGTTCTGCGTTCCTTTACCACGGCACACCCTCATTGCATGATTATTCGTAATTTGTGTATTTTTATTCTTTTATGGCATTCGGTGCAAGCGCCAATTTTCATCCAGGATAAAATTCCTCCTCCCTGACTTTTTATCCCCTTTTCTGAACGTTTACCCTTTTATAGATGACAGTAACCGCGTGTTTCGCTAAAGTTTTTGGCTCAAAAAATAAATTCGTCTATTCAGTGATTTTATCGCTCAGGGGAGCCATGCCAGATTCCAGTTCGTTAATGAGTCGCCGCCGTTTACTTCAGGGTGCCGGAGCCATGTGGTTGTTGAGCGTCAGCAAGGTCGGTTTTGCTGCCTCAAGCCAGGTGATCGCCGTGCGCGTCTGGCCGGCCTCGTCTTATACCCGCGTGACGCTGGAATCTAACCATCAGCTGAAGTACCGCCAGTTTGCGCTCAGCAACCCGGAGCGGGTTGTTGTGGATATTGAAGGGGCGCATTTAAATTCAGTTTTAAAAGGCATTGGCAGCCAGGTTCGCGGCGACGATCCCTTCATTAAATCCGCGCGCGTGGGGCAGTTCGATCCCAAGACCGTGCGCATGGTTTTTGAATTGAAGCAAAACGTGACCCCGCATTTGTTTGCGCTGGCCCCGGTCGCCGAATTTAAAGAGCGCCTGGTGATGGATCTTTATCCCGCCAACATGAATAGCGAACAAGATCCGCTGCTGGCATTACTGGAAGATTACAACAACGGCCAGTTAGACAAGAAAATGCCGGCGGAAAAAGGGCCGCAGCCGGGTAAAGCCGGGCGAGACAGGCCGATTGTCATCATGCTTGATCCGGGGCACGGCGGCGAAGATCCCGGTGCGATTGGCCCGAACAAGACCCGCGAAAAAGATATTGTGCTCAGTATTGCGCGCAGGCTGAAGGCCCTGCTCGATAAAGAGGGCAATATGAAGGCCTACATGACGCGTAATGAAGATGTGTTCATCCCGCTGAAAGTGCGCGTTGCCAAGGCGCAAAAACAGCGAGCCGACCTGTTTGTTTCTATTCATGCGGATGCATTTACGACCGCTGCCGCGCGCGGATCGTCGGTCTTTGCGTTGTCCACCAAAGGGGCGACCAGTACGGCGGCGAAATACCTGGCGCAAACGCAGAACGCCTCGGATTTAATTGGCGGCGTGGGCAAAAGTGGAGATCGCTATCTCGACCACACGATGTTCGACATGGTGCAGTCGCTGACCATTAACGACAGCCTGAAGTTCGGGAAAGAGGTGCTTAACCGGCTGGGGAAAGTGAACAAGCTGCATAAAAACAGCGTCGATCAGGCCGGGTTTGCGGTGCTAAAAGCGCCGGATATTCCATCTATTCTGGTGGAGACAGCGTTCCTGAGTAACCCTGAAGAAGAGCGCAAGCTGCGTACGGCCAAATTCCAGCAGGAAGTTGCGGAGTCAATTCTGGCGGGGATTAAGGCGTACTTCTCGGATAGTTCAAGGCTGGCAAGACGAGGCTAAAATGGCTGATAAAGGCGGGAGATAAACCTGCCTTATTTTTTTACAAACGGCAGAAACAAAAAAACACCCGTAAGGGTGTTCTCAATGTTGGTTGCGGGGGCCGGATTTGAACCGACGACCTTCGGGTTATGAGCCCGACGAGCTACCAGGCTGCTCCACCCCGCGTCCGTCATACTACTCTTTTTAATGATTTTTCATCATTGCGCTGTTAAATCAGCGACTTTTAATTGGTTGCGGGGGCCGGATTTGAACCGACGACCTTCGGGTTATGAGCCCGACGAGCTACCAGGCTGCTCCACCCCGCGTCCGTGGATGCGCACTATACTCCGCTCGCTTTTTGATGCAACCCTTTTTTCGAGTAAATACCTGAATTTCCCCTTAGTTGTTGAATTAACCCGCACAGTGGCCATAAAACAGACGTTTTTGCTGTGAGGGGTGTGCAACTCGTTTAATTCTGGCGGCGCGTTTGCTATCTTCGGCGAGGCATACAGAGGCAACGAGCAGGGCGAAAGGTAAATGAAAGGACGTTGGATTAAGTACACAGCGGCGGGGGCCATGTTAGCGATGCTGGCCGCCTGTTCATCAAAACCGACCGATCGCGGTCAGCAATATAAAGACGGGAAATTCTCCCAGCCTTTCTCACTGGTGAATCAGCCTGATGCGGTTGGCGCGCCTATCAACGGCGGCGACTATGCCGAGCAGGTTAACCAGATTCGTTCTGCTTCTCCCCGCCTCTATAATAACGGCAGCGATATCTATAATGCCGTGCAGCAGTGGCTGCGTGCCGGGGGCGATACCCGCCAGCTGAAGCAGTTCGGCCTTGATGCCTGGCAGATGGAAGGGGCTGACAACTACGGTAACGTGCAGTTTACCGGCTACTACACCCCAGTGATTCAGGCTCGTCATACTCGCCAGGGCGAATTCCAGTACCCTATTTACCGCATGCCGCCAAAACGTGGGCGTCTACCGTCCCGCGCGGAAATCTACGCCGGTGGGTTGAGCGACAGCTATGTGCTGGCCTACAGCAACTCTCTGATGGATAACTTCATCATGGATGTGCAGGGCAGCGGCTACATTGATTTTGGCGATGGTCAGCCTTTGACCTTCTTCGGCTATGCCGGTAAAAATGGCCACGCTTATCGCAGCATAGGCAAGGTGTTGATCGACCGCGGCGAAGTGAAGAAAGAAGATATGTCGATGCAGGCGATTCGCCACTGGGGAGAAACCCATAGCGAAGCGGCAGTACGGGAGCTGCTTGAGCAGAATCCTTCTTTTGTCTTCTTTAAACCCGCAAGCTATGCGCCGGTGAAAGGCGCGAGCGCGGTACCGTTGATTGGACGTGCCTCCGTGGCGTCTGACCGCTCCATCATTCCTGCTGGTACCACGCTGCTGACCGAAGTCCCACTGCTGGACAATAACGGGAAGTTCACCGGCCAGTACGAGCTGCGCGTGATGGTGGCGCTCGACGTTGGGGGGGCGATCAAAGGTCAGCACTTCGATATCTATCAGGGCATTGGCCCGGATGCCGGGCACCGCGCGGGTTGGTACAACCATTACGGGCGCGTCTGGGTGCTGAAAGCGGCCCCTGGCACGGGCAGCGTTTTTAACGGTTAATGCTGCAGCGTTTCCTCCTTTATCTACGGGCTGTATAATCAGCCCGTTTTTTATTTCTGAGGATTTCCCCGATGTCTGTTGTTCTCTCTGATGCCTGGCTGCAACGCTTTGGCGGCACCGCTCGTCTGTATGGCCAGGCGGCGCTTCAGCTTTTTGCAGAAGCGCACGTTTGCGTGATTGGCATCGGCGGGGTGGGCTCGTGGGCGGCAGAGGCGCTGGCGCGAACCGGGATTGGGGCCATTACGCTTATCGACATGGATGACGTTTGCGTCACCAACACCAACCGCCAAATCCATGCCCTGAAAGACAGCGTAGGCCAGGCCAAAACGGAAGTCATGGCCGCACGCATCAAGGAGATCAATCCTGAATGTCGGGTTACGGTGGTGGATGACTTTATTACCGCTGACAACGCCGCTGAGCTGCTTAGCCAGGGATTCAGCTATGTTATCGACGCCATTGACAGCGTGCGGCCAAAAGCGGCGCTGATCGCGTATTGCCGCCGCTATAAGATCCCGCTGGTGACCACGGGGGGAGCCGGTGGGCAAATCGATCCGACGCAGATTCAGGTTAGCGATCTGGCAAAAACTATTCAGGATCCGCTGGCGGCGAAGCTGCGTGAACGCCTGAAAAGTGATTTCGGCGTGGTGAAAAACAGCAAAGGGAAGCTTGGCGTAGACTGCGTATTTTCAACTGAAGCGCTGGTGTATCCGCAGGCTGACGGCTCAGTTTGCGCGATGAAAAGCACCGCCGAAGGCCCAAAACGGATGGACTGTGCCTCGGGCTTTGGGGCGGCGACCATGGTAACCGCCAGCTTTGGTTTTGTGGCGGTGTCTCATGTGCTGAAGAAGATGATGGCGAAGGCGGCAAGAACCGCCGCCTGATTAACCCTCGTGCGCGGCCTGTTGAACGGCCGCGGCAAGGGCCGTAAGCCCGCTGCTGCGGGAAGCGCTTAGCTGATGGCGAAGCCCCAGATCGTCAAACAGACTTAGCGGATCGTTTTCCAATAGCTGCCTGGCGGTTTTCCCCTCTACCGCGGTCAACAGCACCGCCAATAAGCCACGAACGATGCGTCCTTCACTGTCACCGTAAAAGTGCAGCGTTCCGTCCGGCAGGCGCTCGTGGCCCAGCCAAACGCGATTTTCGCAGCCGCTGATTTCAATACTCTCGGTTTTTAATGCCTCCGGCAGCGCCGGCAGCTTCTTACCCAATAAAATCAGCTGGCGGTATTTGTCTTCCCACTGCCGCTGCGCTTCGAAGGTGGTACGCAGCATATCTGCGTTAATTTCTGTGCCAAAGGGATGATTAGCCTGCATTCAGTCCACCAGAATATCGAGGGCGCGATCGACTGCGGCGAGCAGTTCGTGCACATCCTGCTGTGTGTTGTAAGGGGCGAAAGAGGCGCGCAGCGTTCCGCTAACGCCTAATGCGGCCATCAAGGGCTGCGCGCAGTGCTGGCCCGCCCGCAGCGCAATGCCTGATTCGGCCAGCAGCGTGACCATATCGCTATGGTGAACGCCCGCAAAGTCAAACGCCAGCAGGCTGGAGTCCTGACTGCGGAAGCTACGGAAACCGGGGCGTTTTGCCAGCCCGGACTCCGCGAGCGTGGCCAGGCTACGGCTCCAGTTTTCCGCCTGCTGTAAATCGACAGTTTCAAGCCATTCCAGCACAGCGCTAAGGCCAATGACGCCCGCGACGTTTGGCGTCCCGGCTTCAAAGCGGTAGGGCACTGGCTGAGTCTTAAACCCGTCGAATGAGACATGGGTAATCATTTTCCCGCCGCCGAGCCACGGCGACATCTGCTCAAGGAGATCTGCTTTGCCATAGAGCGCGCCGATGCCGGTCGGGCCATACAGTTTATGGGCGGAAAAGGCGTAAAAGTCGATATCCAGCGCCTGCACGTCCGGCGGGCAGTGAACAATGCCCTGCGCGCCATCAACCATCACGACGGCGCCTGCTTCGTGGGCAAGCTTGATAGCTTTTGCCAGATCGGGGCAGCCCCCGGTGACGTTAGACATTTGCCCAAGCGCCAGGATACGAGTGCGGTCATTCAGCAATGCAGGAAGCTGGTTAAGATCGGGCAGAGCCTGGTCATTCAGCGGCAGTTTCACCACTTTCGCACCGGTTTGCTCAGCCACCATCAGCCACGGCACAAAATTAGCGTGATGTTCTGCCTCACTCACAATGATTTCATCCCCGTCTTTGAGGCGAGGGCGGGCATAGCACTGCGCAACCAGGTTTATGGCTTCGGTTGTGCCCCGGGTCCAGACCACGGATCTACCGCTTGCGGCGTTGATCAAACATGCTACCTGGTCACGTGCCGCTTCGTAGCGCGCCGTCAGACGCTGCGCTTCTGGAAACTGGCTGCGGTGAACGTTCCCGGCACTCAGGCTGTAAAACTGTTGGGTAGCGTCGATCACGGCCTGGGGTTTTAGCGCCGTGGCCGCGCTGTCGAGATAGACGCCTGCATCTGCCAGCGCGGGAAATTGCGCACGAAAATGAGCGGGGTTAAATGCTGTCATGGGGATCCTCAGTTCAATGCACAGATCGTCGCGCAAAACTGGCGTTGGCACAAGGTTTCCGTCTTTCTCGGAATTGTCTGTTTCTCCTGGCAGAATGTGAGAAGCAGGTTATGCTAATTATTGTTGGACTAATATTTAAGCATGTTAGTAGGAAAGACTTAAACAGCATTAAACGCTATCCACAAGGAGAAGAATAATGAACAAATCTATCGCTATTGTTTCTGCCTGTATGATGACCTTTGCACTTGCAGCTTGTTCCAGCCCGAACTACATCATGCACACCAACGATGGACGCGCGATTGTCTCTGAAGGTAAGCCAAAAACCGATGACGAAACAGGAATGATCAAGTACAAAGATGCTAACGGCAATATGCAGCAGATTAACCGTTCGGACGTGAAAGAGATGGTTGAGCTGAAGAAGTAAAACTGCAGGCAAAAAAAAGCACCGCATTCGGCGGTGCTACATTAATCACTATGGACAGACAGGGTAAATGTACAGGAAGTGAAAAGGGGTAGCTTAGCTACCGTGGTCCGAAATGTCAGACCAATTGCAAACACAACAACACAACATCACAACCGTAAGCCAAAAGCCCTCCAGAACACGCATTCCAGACAACTTTTCGTTCCGACTCAGGAAGTGCCGCCACTATAGGTATTTGCTGGTGCATCCTCAACGGACAATTTATAATGGCTCAGATAAAAAAAACTAATAGGTAAACAAACGCTATCTGTTTGTTAACTCTTATTAACACTTAAGCCAAATAACCCCATGTCTAAGCGATTACCCCCTCTGAATGCGCTGCGCGTTTTTGACGCTGCGGCTCGTCACTTGAGTTTTACTAAAGCGGCTGAGGAACTGTTCGTTACTCAGGCCGCGGTAAGCCACCAGATCAAGTCCCTGGAGGATTTTCTTGGCCTGAAGCTGTTCCGCCGCCGTAACCGATCGTTGCTGTTGACGGAGGAGGGGCAGAGTTATTATCAGGATATTAAAGAGATTTTTTCCCAGCTGACGGAAGCCACCCGCAAGCTGCAGGCGCGCAGTGCAAAAGGCGCGCTGACGGTGAGTTTATTGCCCAGTTTTGCGATTCACTGGCTGGTGCCTCGCTTAACAAGCTTTAACTCAGCTTATCCGGGCATCGACGTGCGAATTCAGGCGGTGGACCGCCAGGAAGACAAGCTGTCTGACGACGTGGACGTGGCGATATTCTATGGGCGGGGAAACTGGCCGGGGCTAAGAGTCGAAAAACTTTATGCTGAGTATTTGCTGCCGGTTTGCTCACCTATGCTACTAACCGGCGACAAACCGATTAAAACGCCGGAAGATTTGGCCAGGCACACTTTATTGCATGACGCTTCGCGCCGCGACTGGCAGACTTATACCCGCCAGCTTGGCGTGAGCCATATTAATGTCCAGCAAGGGCCCATTTTCAGCCACAGCGCAATGGTACTCCAGGCCGCGATTCACGGGCAGGGGATTGCGCTGGCCAATAACGTCATGGCCCAAACGGAAATCGAAGCGGGCCGTCTGGTATGCCCGTTCAATGATGTGCTGGTAAGTAAAAACGCCTTTTATCTGGTTTGTCATGACAGCCAGGCAGAACTGGGTAAAATAGCCGCGTTTCGACAGTGGATCCTGGCAAAGGCGGCCAGTGAGCAAGAAAAATTCCGTTTTCGCTACGAACAATAAGCAACCTTCGCGTGGCGCGGCCACGCCTTACTTTAGGGTTACACCATGACCAGCCGATTCATGCTGATTTTTGCCGCCATCAGCGGTTTTGTTTTTGTTGCCCTGGGCGCCTTTGGGGCGCACGTATTGAGCAAGTCTCTGGGTGTTGCAGAGATGGGATGGATCCAGACCGGGCTTGAGTATCAGGCGTTTCACACGCTCGCGATTTTTGGCCTTGCGGTGGCAATGCAGCGTCGCATCAGCATCTGGTTCTACTGGAGCAGCGTCTTTATGGCGTTAGGCACCGTATTGTTTAGCGGCAGTTTGTACTGCCTGGCCCTGTCGCACCTGCGGCTGTGGGCGTTTGTTACCCCGGTGGGCGGCGTCAGCTTCCTGGCCGGTTGGATATTGATGTTAATTGGTGCTGTGCGCCTGAAACGTAAGGGCGTAAGCCATGAATAAAGTGATTTTGTACTGCCGCCAGGGATTCGAGAAAGAGTGTGCGGCAGAGATAACCGACAAAGCGGGTCAGCGCGGTGTCTACGGCTTTGCCCGCGTTAAAGAGCACAGCGGTTATGTCATATTTGAATGCTATCAGCCGGAAGAGGCGGAAAAGCTGGCGCGCGAGCTGCCGTTCAGCGACCTGATTTTTGCCCGCCAGATGTTTGTTGCCGGCGAGCTGCTAAAGGATTTGCCGCCGGAAGACCGCATCACGCCTATTGTCGGCATGCTGCAGGGCGTGGTGGAAAAGGGCGGCGACCTGCGGGTTGAAGTGGCCGACACCAACGAAAGCAAAGAGCTGATGAAGTTCTGTCGTAAGTTTACCGTGCCGCTGCGTGCCAGCCTGCGCGAAGCCGGAGTGCTGACCAACTACGAAACGCCGAAGCGTCCGGTTGTGCATGTGTTCTTTATCGCCCCCGGCTGCTGTTACACAGGTTACTCCTACACCACCAACAATTCGCCGTTCTATATGGGCATCCCGCGCCTCAAGTTCCCGGCGGATGCTCCAAGCCGCTCCACGCTGAAGCTGGAAGAGGCGTTTCACGTCTTTATTCCCGCCGATGAATGGGACGAGCGTCTGGCCAACGGCATGTACGCCGTGGATTTGGGTGCCTGCCCGGGCGGCTGGACCTATCAGTTGGTAAAGCGCAATATGTGGGTTTCGTCCGTCGATAACGGCCCGATGGCGCAGAGCCTGATGGACACCGGACAGGTCACCTGGCTGCGCGAAGATGGCTTCAAATACCGCCCGACCCGCACCAACATCTCCTGGATGGTCTGCGACATGGTGGAAAAACCGGCAAAAGTAGCCCATTTAATGGCAACCTGGCTGGTAAACGGCTGGTGCCGTGAGACTATCTTTAACCTCAAGTTGCCGATGAAAAAGCGCTACGAAGAGGTGTCGCAAAACCTGGCGCAGATCCGCGAAATCCTCGAGAGCAACGGCATTAACGCGGAAATCAAAGCCCGCCAGCTTTACCACGATCGTGAAGAAGTGACCGTTCACATCCGCCGTTGGTGGGCGGCCGTGGGTGGCCGTCGCGACGAGCGTTAATGACCAACCCCTTGCTCATCCGGGCAAGGGGAGTTCTTTTGCGTTATGCAGAAGGTAATGCACCAGGCAACCTTAGCTGCTGTAAGTTCCCGTCGAGCTGTAAATCCGTCTCAAGCCTTGCCACCTGGCGGCTGATAAACGCACTTTCTCTGTGCAGCTCCAGCTTCTTACGCCATTTTTCCGGGACTTCATCGAGCCGCTGATAGAGCGTTTCCAGGTCAGAAAACTGGTTAATGAGCTGTGTGGCGCTTTTCGGGCCAATACCGGGCACGCCGGGAATTTTGCTGCTGCTGATGCCCGCCAGCCCCCAGAAGTCCCCCAGTTGTTCCGGCTGAACGCCATATTCCTGAGCAATAAAGGGCGCATCCAGCCAGCGTTTTTGGAAGTAATCGCGAATTTGCAGCGTTGGGGCCAGCAGCTGGCAATAGCCTTTGTCGGTGGACACAATGGTTGCCCGATGGCCGCCGGAGGCGACTTTCACCGCCAGCGTAGCCGCAAGATCGTCCGCCTCGTTGCCTTTTGAATGCCAGCACTGAACGCCACGACGGGTAAAAGCATCCCGCAGAGCCGGCATTTCGGCATGCAGGTCGTCTGGCATTGGCGAACGGCCCGCTTTGTAGTCGGGCAGAACCTGATGCCGCCAGCCTTCGCGACGTTCTTCGTCATCAAACACTGCCACCGCATGAGTAGGCTGACTGTGGCCAATAAGCTGGTCCAGCGCATGCAGACATGTATCGACACAGGGCGAACCCTGCACCGCATGTATGCGGCGAATCAGGTTCAGGGCATCGACGATAAGTAAATGAATAGCCATAAGAAATTAACTCGTCACTCTGATGGGCCTACCCTAACACTTCCCGCCATGATGAGCTATTCTCATCGCAGCATTCAGGAATGCCTCTCGCAAAACCTTATCGGGGCCGGGTGGAAAGCCATTGCGTAGTTGTTAGCGGGCTATGTATATTTCTAACGCATAAAAAAATAGAGAACATCAATATGAGTAATACTAAACACCTCGCGCAACGCATTCAAAACCTGCAACCCTCGGCCATCCGCGAACTTCTTAAGCACAGCAAAATGCCCGGCGTGATTTCACTGGCTGGCGGCATTCCTTCCAGTGAGCTGTTTGACAGACAAGGGCTGGAGCTGGCGACCCGTAAGGTGCTGGAAGAGAACTTTAACGACGCTTTTCAGTATGGCCTGACCGAAGGCAATTCCGAGCTGCGTGACCAGCTAGTTGAGCTGTGCAAGGCTCGCGGGATTACTACGCGCAGCGACCAGTTGCTCATCACCTCTGGTTCCCAGCAGGCGTTGGATTTGCTGATTCGTGCGCTGGCAGACGAAGGTGACGTTTTCGTCGTTGAGCGCCCGACCTACCTGGCCACGCTGCAAATCCTCAGTTTGACCGCCGCGAAGGTTGAATCCGTAGGTGGGGACGAGCACGGCATGATTGTCGATGAGCTGGAAGCTTTGCTGAAAACTACGCGTGTGAAAGGCGTTTATCTGGTGCCAACCTTTGGTAACCCAAGCGGCACAACGCTGAGCGCTGAGCGTCGTGAAAAGCTGGTGAAACTGGCTGCCGAACATGATTTTGTGATTATTGAAGACGATCCGTACGGGGCGATTAGCTTTACCGATCGCCGCGAGAAGACTCTGATTCAGGTCGCCACAGAGTTAGGGCATGAAGATCACGTGGTCTATACCTCAACGTTCTCGAAAATTCTGGCTCCGGGGCTGCGTGTCGGCTGGATTATTCTCCCGGAGTGGATGAAGCAAAAGGTCGCCATCATTAAGCAGGCGACTGATTTACACGCTAACTCGTTTACACAGGCGCTGGCGGCGGCTTACCTGAAACTGGGGCGTCTTGAGCCGCAGATTGAGCTGATTCGTGAGGCTTATAAGCAGAAGTGCCTGACGCTGTCGCGTCTGCTGGAAGAAGAGCTTGGCGAGCACATTACCTTTAACCAGCCGCAGGGTGGGATGTTCCTTTGGGCCGCTTTCCGCTACGACTTTGATACCACGGCCTGGCTACAAAAAACGCTGGAGAAAGGCGTGGTGTACGTGCCGGGAGAGTTCTTCTTTAGCGATCATGCGGATAAACGCACGCTGCGTTTCTCCTACGCGACGGCAACGGATGAGCAACTGGTGGAAGCCGTGAAGCGTTTGAAAGCGGCGCTCTAAGAAAAAGGCTCCCAAGCGGGAGCCTTAAAGGTTGCTGACAAAGAGGAAAAAGCGTGGTTTTTCCCTCTTTGTGGTTATCAGCCGAAAATCAATGAAGTGATTTTCCTATTCTTTAACCAGTCGGCGGATCTTTCTTTTTCACCGGAAGTTGGTCAGTCGTCTGAAAGGCTCCCAGCCGGGAGCCTTAATTTTTAGTCACAGGCGACAATTTTCAGCGCCAGGCCACCGCGAGAGGTTTCGCGATACTTGGCGTTCATGTCCTTGCCCGTTTCATACATTGTCTCGATAACCTTATCCAGACAGACGCGAGGCTCGCTGGTGCGGCGCATAGCCATACGTGCAGCGTTCACGGCTTTAACTGCCGCAATGGCGTTACGCTCGATGCACGGAACCTGAACCTGGCCTGCAACCGGGTCACACGTCAGCCCCAGATTATGCTCCATGCCGATTTCCGCAGCGATACACACCTGAGTAGGGCTACCGCCCAGCAGCTCAGTAAGGCCTGCCGCAGCCATTGAACAGGCTACGCCGACTTCTCCCTGACAACCTACTTCCGCGCCGGAGATAGATGCGTTCATTTTATACAGAGAACCGATAGCACCGGCGGCCAGGAAATAGCGGGCGCAGGAGTTAGCGTTCACCTGACGAATGAACTTGTCGTAATACGCCAACACAGCCGGAACAATACCGCAGGCCCCGTTTGTTGGCGCGGTGACCACACGGCCACCGGCTGCGTTTTCTTCGTTCACCGCCAGCGCGAACATATTGATCCAGTCCACAACTGCCATCGGGTCAGAGCTGTTTTTATCGGTGGTCACCAGCATACGACGCAGGGCTGCAGCACGGCGCGGAACGCGCATTTTACCCGGCAGCACGCCTTCTGTAGTGATACCGCGTTCAATTCCGCTGCTCATGACTTCCCAGACCGCCGCAAAGTGGGCGTCGATCTCTTCCTGGCTATGCAGGGCTCGTTCGTTCTGCATCATCAGGCCGGAAAGCGATAAGCCCGTTTCACGGCAGTGTTTTTGCAGGTCTGCAGCATTCTGATACGGATACGGCACGCTGACCGGGTTTTCACTCTGCGCACCAAAATGGGCTTCATCAACGATGAAGCCACCGCCGATAGAGTAATAGGTCTGAGAATACAGCACGTTGTCGCCAGCCAGAGCGGTGATGCGCATGCCATTCTCGTGGAGCGCCAGGTTGTCGGCATGGAAGTTCATGCAGCAGTCCACCGGGAATTCAACTTCATGCTGACCGTTGGCCAGCATCAGGCGCCCGTGGGTGTTTACATCCTGGATGAAGTGCGGAATAGCGTCGATATCGACGGTATCCGGCAGGTTACCCGCCAGGCCCATAATAATGGCTATATCGGTATGGTGGCCTTTACCTGTCAGGGACAGAGAGCCATAGACATCCACAACTACACGAGTGACATCGCGCAGGATCCCTTGCTCAATCAGTTCATCGGAAAATTGTTTACCGGCCTTCATCGGGCCGACGGTATGTGAGCTGGAGGGGCCAATACCGATTTTGAAAATGTCGAATACGCTAATCATAAGATTTCCCTGCGTAAGTGACTTGGGGGAGGAGAGTCGCCCTGGCGGGCGACTCTTTAGCTTGCTTAGCTGAACAGCGAGTAGAAGATAGCGGAGATAGCGATCAGGCCCATAATCACAACAAAGACGTTGCTGATATGGCCGCTGTACTTACGCATCGCCGGTACTTTCTGAATAGCATACATCGGCATCAGGAACAGAATCATCGCGATAACCGGGCCGCCCAGGGTTTCAATCATCCCGAGGATGCTTGGGTTCAGCGTCGCCACTGCCCAGGTCGTCACCAGCATAAACAGCGCGGTAATTTTGTTCAGTTTACCGATTTCAATACTCTTACCTTTGCCGCGCAGAGACTTAATGACCATGCCGTTAAAGCCTTCGCGTGCACCCAGGTAGTGGCCGAGGAAGGATTTGGTGATGGCAATCATCGCAATGATTGGCGCCATCCAGGCGATAACCGGTGCATTAAAGTGGTTAGCCAGGTAAGACAGGATAGAGATGTTCTGCGCTTTTGCCGCGGCCAGGTCAGCAGGGCTCAGGCTCAGCACGCAGCTGAACACGAAGAACATGACGGTCAGCACCATCATGATGTGTGCACGAGCCAGGATGCTGGAGCATTTTTTCTCAGCGCCATCGCCGTACTCTTCGCGTTTAGCCACGGCGAAGGAGGAGATGATAGGGGAGTGGTTGAAGGAGAACACCATGACCGGAATTGCCAGCCACAGGGTCATCCACAGGCCGCTGCCGGTTGCCGGGGTTGCGCTGAAGGACAGGGTTTCAAACGCCGCACCGCTCCAGTTTGGAATCAGGTACAGCGCCAGAATCATCAGAGCCGCAACAAATGGGAATACCAGGATGCTCATCGCTTTGACGATCATCTGCTCGCCGAAGCGCACGATAGTCATCATGCCGACAATCAGAATCAAAGAAAGGATAGCGCGCGGCGGTGCAGTCATGCCCAACTGGTGGGTGATGAAGCTGTCCACGGTGTTGGTGATAGCCACGCTGTAAACCAGCAGGATCGGGTAGATAGCAAAGAAGTACAGCAGGGTGATGAGCTTACCTGCGCCAACACCAAAGTGCTCTTCTACAACTTCGGTGATATCTTCGCCCGGGTTTTTACCGGACAGCACGAAGCGGGTCATACCGCGGTGTGCGAAGAACGTCATTGGGAAAGCCAGAATCGCCATGATGAACAGCGGGATCAGGCCACCAACGCCGGCGTTGATTGGCAGGAACAGGACGCCTGCACCGATAGCTGTACCGTACAGGCCCAGCATCCACATGGTGTCGGTCTTGCGCCATGCGCCTTTTTTCTCAGCAGAGACAATACTGCCGGTTTGAGTGGTTTCCATCTACATCTCCAAAGGAAAGTTTCGTGCAATGTTTAAAAATTCGCAGTTAACGCGATGTGTGTGGCTTAACTGCTGAAACTAAATTCTGGCCGGGCGCGTTTTTAAAGTAGTTGTGGCCCGTAACTATCGGCGGGCGGAAAGATACATTTATGTCATCACTGTATCAGTGATCGCGATCCCAAATGCGATAATCTACGTTTGTTAAGCAACAAATCCGCATAACAGTCTGTTCATAGACATCAACATGACATTTATGGTCGCGAAGCCTAGCACTTGTGGATGATGCAATAAATTAAACCTGACCAAATAACTCGGTTTTTGCCAAAGAAAGTGCCTAAAACAGCATTTTTCAACGAGTATTTGCTTCAGGTCGCAATGTTTGTGCTTTTAAGTGTGAGCGCAATCGATTAAATGGCAGCTTAGTATCGGTACCGAGGGATGGCTTCAAACGCTGGTGGTTGGCAGAGAAGATCTGTTTATCAAGTTTGTGGGGGTGAAAAGGAAGACGGATCCTTCAGCAGCGCTATCGCGCAATACGCCGAATAACCCATCTTCGACAGAACGTTCGGTTCTCCGTTCCCTAGTCCGCATGAGCATCAAACAATAGCGTCACGACTCCCTTCCAGGTTGAACCTGGGGATTTCACCATCGTTTCAACGCCGGGTTTCCGGACTTTAAAATCAACCTGTGAGCGACGATGAACAACAAACTCGCCGGGAGGTAAAATAACATGGCCAGCCGGTAACGAATTCAACAGCAGATTTCTGGCTTCTCTTCCGTTTTCCGTTTTATAACCCGGTAAGGTGAGAGAAACCTCCAGCGGTATTTTTTCTCCGGTGGGGGATGTTGTTTCGCGTAACGCACAGGCCCCCTCCAAATCATACTCACAGCGCATATTGACAGTGAAGCCGGACGTGGACGACAGGGTGAAGGGGACCTCCTGACTCAGGGAATCAGGGACACGCCCACCGTTTGTCCACTGGCTCCAGCCGCCTTTCGGGGCCAGGCTGACCTTGATCAATTCCGCGTCGGAGGGAAACTTCACCTGGAAGGCATGACGTACGTTCGCCTTTATTTTTATTCTAATTTCAGTGTCAGAGGTCGTTTCGGCATGAAAGTTAATATCTTCGCCTTCACCAACGGTATAAACCACTTCACCTTCGTACTCACCGCTGTAAACACCTAATGGATTGGGTGTTTCTAACGTATAGCCAAAGCTAAAATTGGAAATACGAACATCACCTTGAAAAGAATTACTAAGCTTTCTGTAGCAGGTCAGAATTCTTTCTGGCACTCCCCATCCATGTCTGAACTCACTATACGCAGAACCAAGGCCAACGCCAACCCGCCCCGAGCACCCGCCCTGAGGATAAAGACCCGTGCCTTGCATTGCATTAAATATGTTATATCTATCTATCGACGTGTGTTGCATACCAAAAAAAGCCAGACGAAATACCCCTGCAATTTGATTCCCTGTTTTATCATCTCTTAAAACAATATTCTTTTTCGTGCCATCAAGGGATATTGCTGTATAATTGCGTGCGTTATTGCTCGTAGAGTCAAAATATTTTTCCGCCGATAACCCAGGGATCAAAATACTGAACTCCCCCGCATTACAATACGCAGGGTGCTGAGAGCAAAATCCTGTGACCGGGGTAGTATTCACAAACGCATTCTTCTGCGGCTGCTGCAGGTCGGCGATAAACTCCGTAGTGACGTTCACCGTTGCAGCGTTGACTGTGGATATCATCGCCAATAA
>NZ_JBBCMI010000021.1:0-81641 GCF_037152415.1 Cedecea sp. AS113 | reverse complement strand
GGCAGAAACCCCGGCTTCAGCCTCGCGGAGGATACTGATGATCTGTTCGTCGGAAAAACGCTTCTTCATGGGAATGTCCTCATGTGGCTTATGAAGACATTACTAACATCGGTGTGTATTAATCAACGGGGAGCAGGTCAAAGGTGCTGGACCACCTTAATGCGAAGGACGGAAGAGGGACATTGTACTTTGCTGGGCAGGAGGGCCAGCAGGCATGGAAGATGAAAAGGGATATGCTTTCGCCGCACTACACAACGAGGTATGGAGATTTACCGCAGGTTAAATAAAGTATACTTGCTCAGCCTTGAACGGATAGGTTTCGTAAGCAGAATATCTTCAAATCTACAGGCAATTTTGAATGAGCTACGGGAATACTTTTATAGTGACAGAAAATTACACAACATCAGACATAACCTTCCTTCAATTAAAATTGTACTAAACTTTGTTTGGTTTATTCAAAATTTAACCAGAGGATACATATGACATTTAAAGAAAGACGCACCATTAGCAGGGGTATAAATCATGTGGGTCTTACGGTTCCAAACCTGCAACAGGCAACCGAATTTTTGCAAAATGCATTGGATGCTAAGTTTGTATACGACGGTCTAACCGATAGCGATTCTCCACGAGAAGGGGGGGATACCGAAAGGCAGTTGGGCCTGACAGAAGGTTCAATGATTATTAAACAGCGGCTGCTAAGAATTGGTAATGGTCCAAATCTGGAGCTTTTTGAGATAGTAAGCAGAGAACAGGCGCAACCGGTTAGGTTACAGGACTTTGGGTGGAACCACATTTCTCTTTATGTGGACGATATAGATTACGCGGTGGAAAGGGTAAGGGCAGCGGGAGGTCAGTTCCTTTCAGAAATTCATGGAAATTCGCGTCATGAAGATACCGATGGAAATGCCAGCGTATACTTCAAGGCACCTTGGGGCAGCCTGATAGAACTGCAATCAATACCTAATGGTTATTATTATCCTGAAGATAGTGAAGCAGACACATGGATACCTGAGCGATAGATGTTATGTTGCGGTTTAATCTACGTACGCAGTTTGATGGAGTTCCCCGCAGTGGACATTTCAATATCAGGAACGTCTGCTTTTGGCACGGACCGGACTGTCAGATTAGGTTTAGCTCAGGGGTGAAGTGGCATCAGATTAAACCTGATCCGGTATAAATAATGTTGCTATCTGACAGCAGTAATTCCCCACATCTCCCCAATAATTTTTAATGGAAAACGATTGTAGACAGGTAGCGTGTCTATTGTGTCGACGGACGAAGAAGGAAACAAAAAACCGTCTCTGTGATACGGTGGTTTAGTTATGAAGTGATTATGGAGATGTCAAAATTGGATCTAAGCGAAGAACGAGCAAAGTTGATGATGCTTTCTATGGGCAGGGCGGTGATGGACTTATCAGCTGCTAGTGAAAGAGTGACAAGTAAAAGCATTGCCAAAAAACTTGCAGAGTATCGCAGGGATTGTAGGGTTCTATCAGAGAAGCTTATCTACCTTGATGCTGAGTACATATTGATAGGATAGGTAAAAAAAAGCCCACAGAGGTGGGCGGTAAGGAGCATAAAGGTGGCAATGCAACTAACAGAGAATGCCTTAACCTCAGAGTAATCCTAGCCGACAGTAGGGGTGTTGCAAGTTAATGACTTGATTTTTTCTAACAAAAATCTGCCTTTGAAGCCGGGTTGCTTATGTTTTTTAAAACACTTGCAGGATACTTTAGCTGTATCTGATATCGGATGTAAGCCTCTCCTCCAGACCGTCTTTTAGTTTTGTCCTCGTTAACTATCATGGACACTTTCGCGAATATGGATGCTACCCTGGACAACAATGCGTATTACAACAGAAAACCTTGGATTTCCACAGCGCTGAGCCTGCGATTTAATGGCGCCCTGACTTACCGTGAAATCGCCGAAAAAATGACATGAGCTCTTCTGCTGCATTTTTCTTATGCGATGAATCCCATCGGAAGCGGGGCCAGGTTAAACACTATAATCCAGGCAACGAACGGCCACGTGTTGTCAGTTGCTGACTTTTCTGACCTGTTGAGAAGTACGCGACGCGTCCGGGACAGTCGCAGTTTTCAGCAGACAAGAGGCCTGAGTTTTATCCGCAGGCCTTTTTATTTATGATGAATGGAAGTGAGCTACACATCAGAAAAGGGCGCCATGATGCCAGTCTGATTGTCAAGCCCTACGGTTTCATTCAGGATTTGATTTTACGGTATGCAGGGTGAGTATTGACTCCCCACAAACCACCCAGCGCACTGACAATGGCCCCCACCAGAAGAGCGAAAAATGACCATAGTGCAATTTTTGCAGCCACGCTGGCGGCTTCATCAGCTTTCTCTTTTGCCTGTTTTTTTAATTCAGCGTACTGAGCCTTCGCATCGTTCAGATTACTCTGGAGCTGGGCCATACGTTCGCTTGCCTCCTGAACGGTTTTGTCACGAGCATGAATGAAGTTATCAACGGCCTTGTCTGCTTCTTCTGGTGACAGGCTGGTATTGTCTGCCAGTGCTTTTTTCACTTCATTCCTGTCGATACCTTTGCTGACTGCTTCGGCCCGTGATTTCAGTTTATCGCTTAAGGTATTAATAATGGCGTCACTGTTGCCCGGGTTGACGGCCAAATCTTTGACAGAACCAGCAATGTCACTTCCAGCTGCCTGAAGCTGGGATTGCAGAAACTCCGGCTGAAGTTCTTTAATATTGGTCTTGCGTAGTGCATCAAGTACCTGTCGATCGGCATCTGGGGCTGTGAGCTGAGTGTTCAATCCGAGCCTGTCAGCGAGGTTCTGGGCAATATCTGCTGTTACGCCCGATACTTTTCCTGCAGCACTACCTAGTCCACTCACTGCAGTGCCTGTGGCAGAAGCTGCTGCGCCAATGGCGTTTCCGGTCATGTTCAGAATGCCGCCAGCGGCGGCGAAGCCCAGCACTGAGGCCACGAGCAGGGACGTCGCCCATGAAAGAAATCCATGGATGGTTCCATCCTTACCCGCCAGTCTGCCAGCCACAAAACCGCCACAGGCCAGACTCAGCACTATCGAGATAACCGACCAGATTAGAACAGTCTTGCCAGCACCATTGACTACATCATCAGACTTAGGTGAAAGCATTGAAAAACCCAGGCTGGACCCAAGCGTAGCCAGAAGCAGGGACACTGCGATTACTGTTACCACGCCAGCGATGATACTACCCCATGAGACACGCCTGTTCAGATCCGCTTCTTTTACAAATTCCATTGTAATCTCCATTTAACCGCTAATGAAAAGGCGTGGTTAATCCACGCCTAGATTAATCTTAGTAAATAAATGGAGCACTGAGATCGATTAGCAGAAACAGGCATCAGCCACTCTGCCAGAGTTAGGGGATTTGGGGCACGGACGGTTAGTACTAAGCGCAAGACAGTGCATGTGAGACGCTTACATATCGGATTACTGACTGATTGAACTGGAGTCTCTTCCCTTCGCTAACAAAAGCCGCATTTCTGCGGCCTCTATTTACTCTAACGCCTTGCATGCGGGCGCGTATCACTGCACCGGCATTGCATAACCACCGATGATAAACCATGCCAGTAGCAATACAGCAGAAACGATGATGGCAACTGGGAACAGATATCCTATTTTCATGGGCTGTGACTTCCTGTTAGTTGTTATGGCTACTGGCGCTATTCTGGTTTCTCGTCAGTCTATTATGCTTTGAAATTGTATAGATAAATGGGAGAGGGAATAACCTGGCGATTTAATCAGTGTGAGGCGCTACTGCCATATAGACGGCTGTCACGCCACGGATGAGGATGTTCATCGCCTGTTCACCCATGTGCGCTTTCTGCAGGCATTAGCATAGATGTATACAATTTGTCCCATAGCCGTTTAAGGATTGTCAAATTAAGTGGGAGGCGAGGTTTGGCAATATGTGTTTCATCAAACGTTTTAGCACCAACCCATGATTAGTCGGCAGAAAAATTCACAGTAAGGCAATCGGTATTAATAGCCATTTTGCCTGAATCCAACAGGCGATGTGAGCAGGCAATCAGAAGTAAAACATTGTTCCCGAACATTATGATTAACGGATTACTGATAACTCGGGCTCCAGCAAAAGACTCATATCAAAACCAGTTATCCTAAAACCAAACTCTTTATATAAATTTAAAGCCCTTTGGTTGTCCGGTGATACTCTTAGCTCCACCTCAAACGCACCCTGACTAGCCAACTCATTCAGGAACGCACGGATAAAATCCCTGCCCATTCCCTTCCCCTGAAATTCTGGAATAAGCATTATATCTGATAAAAAAGCTGAGTTATCTTCCAGGCTGAACCACAGATATCCCACAGCCTGACTGTCATGTTCATAAGTTCTAAAGTGGTTATTTGGAGTAAGCATACCCGCAGGCAAAGCTGTTTTAAATGATTTCGACGCCTCTACTTGAGCTTTTTTACGGCTGTACCGATGATTTGTCATCAGGTCTTCAACATAGTCATTTGAAGATAGGTCTGCCCAGAGGTCAAACTCGTCGCAACGCATGGGCCTATAAATTGATTTAAGGATTTTTAATGGTTTTGTTTTCAATCTACTGTCTCACTCTTACTAATAAAGCAAACTCTGTACTACTCTACCGACTTAACCATCTATCCACTATGAAAAAATGTAACATATAGCTTTGCCAACTTAAAGTAATCCTGCTGACGCCGAAGTCTGCTCCTGGATCATAGCGGACCTCAGCGGTATCAAAAGAGTTACCATTGAGGTTTTCCACTAGCAATAGGATGTTGAATACACTGAGGTAAAAAATAGGATTAATGGCTAAATGTTCTCCCCAAAACTAGAAATAACGATAGCGATTTCGGCAAGTTTGTGCATGATGATTTGGGCGTAAAACCAAAAGCTGGTTGTCAGTAATGGTTAATAAAAACATCATCTTATGATGATTTTTGTATGTAGTGCTGCGTCATTAGTATCGTCCTGGGCCACGAATATGAATTAGGTATATCAAGTCACACAAAGTCAGTGGTAAGGATCTGGTTTTCAGTGATTATTTGGTCTGCATGAGAGTCTGAACCTGCGACCCCCGACCCCCGACCCCCGACCCCCGATGACGGATGGCAGTAAAGTGTTGGTATATTAAGTGTTGATAAGTCGGTAACTTGTTGATTTATAGCATTGCTATCTTTTCTGTTTATACCATACCTACAAGTTAACTTATTGATTTACTGTAATTATAGTGCGGTCTTGAAAACCGGCGACCCGAAAGGGTTCCAGAGTTCGAATCTCTGCGCTTCCGCCAACATTCGAAGGGGTTGCCGAAAGGCAGCCCCTTTTGCTTTGGCGCTGTAGCAACGCGCTGCAAGTGCAGGCTTTGTACATCACCTTCGTACACCTTTAGCCTTCCTGTAAGTTCCTGGCGACATCTTAAAGCTGCGGGTAAACAGCCGGTTAAAGCTCTGCTGTGAGTCAAAGCCGTACTTCACCGAAATATCGACGATTCGTTCCTGGGTATTTTTGAGATCCTGTGCCGCCAGCTGTAATTTTCTGATTCTGATGTATCGGCCAATACTTTCGCCTTTATAATATAAAAAAATTCTCTGGAAGTGCCATTTAGAGTAGCCAGAATAGCGAGCAACATCCTCTATTCGTAATCGACGATGAATATTATTATCTATCCAGCCGGTGATGGTTTCTATGACTTTGGCGGAAATCTTCATGCTGATATCTCTCAGTGTTAGTAAATGCTTAGTTACGCGTTGAACGCTGCAGTAGCGATTTAATGAAATTTCTAAGATGGCAGGATAAAATATAACGATCGATGTTTTTTGTTTTATCTGAATGGCAACGCCTGACGTTGTTTTTATATAAGGGTGGTTTCGGAGGGTGTTTTGAATGTATGCTTTTAACGTCTGTATTATTACAGACGTTAAAATCACCCTTTTCGTACAGGCATGCTTTAAAATCATGAACTCCCGTGGAGGAGAGAAATGCCACGAAGGTGAAAATCACAATAAGCGCGATCTTCATAACGATGCTTCGGCCTGTTGTTGTAATGAATACACAATGGCAAAAGAAATCAGAACGTATAATTGATGGCAAGCATACCGGTCGTACCGTCTTTTCTCATGACGATGGGGCTGTTGGAGGCTTTCTTATCAAGCCAGGCATAGCTCAGGCTAAACAAGCCTCCCCAGTGTTCGCTGAACTGATGGGTCAGCGTCAGGCTGGTATCCGTGCCGTAAAACCCACCGGCGCTGCTGTAGCGCGAGAAACCTGATCGGTTGTGCTGCTGTTCGTTGACGCCGTACCAGGTATTCATATAACGGGCATCGCCAAATAATGCGCTGGCCTGAAATGTAAGCGTATTAACTTCGTTCATAATCGGGATATAATTTATTGCTGTGGAATAAGATACGCCCTGGCCGTCATTTAACGGCAGCGTTGTTTTACCTTCAAAAACCAGCCAGGGGGCGACGGCCCAGCCAAGCGCAATACCCGAATTGACCGTAGACGAAATATCCCCCATGCCTTTAAGTTTATTCGAGCCTTTTCGCCAGCCTGAATTTTTATCCGTGCGGCCTGAATCGTAACCCAATGTTGGCTCGAAATATAAACCATTATCGCTTTGAAGATGAATGCCAAGCCCATTCATGGAATCAAAGAATATATTACTCATCTGAATGTGTATCAGTGGAATAACACTGGTGTTTTGTTCATTAGCTCCGCTGTATCGCGGAGAGGATATAGCTCCAAGGCCAAAGGTTGTCACGGTTTGATCAGAATTAAATTCACTTGCATACGATGATGAAATACTGGAAATTATCAGCGGTGCAATTATGTATTTTGTGCTTTTCTTCGTTAACATAATGATTCTCATCGTCAGGTGTTTATATTTTTTGTGCATACTTAGCTCAGTAAGTAAAAGGATTATGCTGAGGGCTTATCAATGAACGACCAGGGATTTGTGAAGAAACTGTCAAGGTAACATTAAATGAAAAATAAACGGGTCCTGGTGATTGAAGACGACGCTGATGCGGCAAATGTGTTGGAGGCCTATCTTAAACGCGAAGGCTATAGCGTTTCGGTGGCCGGGGATGGCCTGGCGGGCATGAACACGGTGGTTACCTGGAAGCCCGATCTTATTTTGCTGGACGTCATGCTCCCCGGGATGAACGGCACGGAAATTCTTGCGGCCGTCAGGCGAAAGGGCAATACGCCCGTCATCATGATCACCGCCATGGGCGAACCCTATGACAAGATCGGCGCTTTACGCTATGGCGCCGATGATTATGTGGTTAAGCCCTACAATCCCGGCGAAGTCATGGCCAGGGTGCAGGCCGTGCTCAGGCGCAGCCAGGCCAGCCAACTCCCCGCAGAAGATGTTTTACGCTGGGGTCCACTGGAGGTTGATGTCACCAATTTGGCGGCGCAGGTGTTGCATGAGGGACATCCTCCCCTGCGCCTGGATTTAACGCTCACCGAGTTTTCTATTTTGAAAACGCTAATGCGTGCCTCGACGAGGCCGCTCAGCCGCCAGTTTTTGCTCGAAGAGTGCCTCCCGGAAAGCGACGCTCTGGAGCGAGTGGTGGACACGCATGTCTATAACTTAAGGAAAAAGCTTGAGGCGGCGGGAGTTGATAATCTCATTCTGAACGTACGTGGCATTGGCTACAGGTTCTGCAAACCATGAACAACAAAAAGAGCAAATCGCTCCTGCTGTGGATATCGATTCGTATCATCGTGGTGGCCGTCAGCGTACTGTTTTTCATCGTACTGGCGATGTGGAGCATCTACGCGGTTCAGTATTACTGGGTTGTGCATCACATGTCGCCTGCCGCTTACCAGGAGTTTCTGACGCTGCGGGCGAACCCTGACTTAGACATTGTTCGTTTTCATCAAATTGTGGATGCCCGCTGGGGAATTGAATACAGCACGCCTTCCATCAGCTCTCTCAACTGGGGCTGGCTGTTTATCTTTATTTCCATGGCGACCCCATTTGTGATCGTCAGCTGTTTACGCGCCACGCGTCCGCTTGCCGCGCAGTTTCGCAGCCTGACGGACGTCGCGGAGATAGTGGCTCAGGGGGATTTCAATCAACAGGCAAAACGGGTGGATGAATGCCCGGCGGAGGTGACTCGCTTTGCCAGCAACTTCAATAAAATGATTAGCCAGCTGGCGCTGTACGAACGCGAGCTTAAGGCCGCGCACGTCGCGGCCGCACATGAACTGCGCTCACCGCTTACCGCCGCTATGGGGCGGCTGCAGGGCATGATCGACCATGTGTTTCCGGCGGATGAAAAACAGCTGAATATGGTGATGACGCAGCTAAAAAACCTCAGCCACCTGACCGATGATTTGCACTTCCTTTCCCTGGCGAGCGCGGGGCAACTCTCGCTCCAGCACGGCGTATTCTCGCTTTCTGAAGTCCTGAATGAACGGGTAGCATGGCTAAAACCCCAGCTGGAAGCGGCCGGGATGTCCGTCTCGGTGGAGGCGGAAGATGAATTCTATTACTCAGGAGATGAAGCCCGACTGGGGCAGGTCTTCACCATTATCATTGAGAACATGCTTCGCTATTGCAGCAAGGGCGATCGCATGTCCATTCGCTTTCGCCATCTTAAGCAGGGCATTGAAATCCAGTTTCTTGATACCGGGCCTGGCGTCGCCGGGGATTATCTGCCGCATATTTTTGAGCGTTTCACCCGCGGGGAGCGTTCGCGGGCAAGAGATTCAGGCGGCAGCGGGCTGGGGCTTTCTATTGCCAGAGAAATCTGTCATGCGCACCACGGGGATATCCACGCCAGCCTGCCTGCTGAGGGCGGGTTGCTGATGACGATAACTCTGCCGGTGCCGCTCAGTGAAGATGGAACCTGACTTACTCGTACCAGGCTGGTGCCAGGGTGAACTGCGGCCAGGCATCGGGATCGTGGCCGGGAATCAGCCTTGCCCCGTTGCACTCGGTCAGGTTTCTCAATTTTGCCACCGAGCGTGCAGCGTCGCTGGCTGAGGTCATCAAGCCCGGAAGCGCGCGGTCATAAAAATGATCCAGCGTATAGGCCGCATCAATCGCCAGCGTGAATGCCTTGCCGCTAGTGAGCGTCACCAGAAACGACTGATGCCCCGGCGAATGTCCCGGGGTCGAAATGCAGCGCAGCGTCCCGTCGCCGTACAAATCAAAACCGTCCTCATCCAGCAACTGCCAGTTCAGATTCTGGCGGGCAAAATCCTTGCGGCAATAGGCGCCTGCGGTGAACCAGTCCGGCTGAAAGGCATAGTTGTATTCCTGCCGCTGCACGATATGCAAAGCGTTAGGGAAGCGCCCAATGGCGCCGGTGTGGTCAGAGTGCAGGTGAGAAAGTAATACATAGCGAATCTCTTCCGGCTCAATGCCCAGCGCACGCAGCTGCGCCACGCATCCCTGTTCTTCGGTCATTAACGGCTGATAATGTTTGACCGTATCTCCCCAGTATGCCCGAGGATCGGCTAACCCTTCTGCCGCTAGCCCGCCGTCAATAATGGCGTGGCCTTTCGGGTGAGTCAGAAGGAACCAAGGGACGGGGATTTCATAGTGGCTCCCTTCCCCCTGATTCATCCTGATATCGTGATACTTGCAGCGTTGAGTGCCGGACTGGAAAAGATAAAGTCTGATCTCTGCCATGATGATATTCCTGATTAGTAAGAGCATTTGATAACGCATAAGCCGTCAGTTTTATGTAAATTGCACTGGCGCAGTAGATATCTGTTACTGCTTTCATCTATCGGAAAAACCAATATACTCAGTCCATGGATCTTCTGGCGGCAATGCGAATTTATGTGCGGGTGGTGGAGCGGGGCAGTATGTCCGCCGCCGCGCGCGATATCGGCATCGGACAGCCGGCGGTGAGTGAGAGGATTGAGCGGCTGGAAGCTCACCTTGGCACCCGTCTGCTGCGGCGAAACACGCGCCGAATGTCCATGACCGACAGCGGAGCGCTATTCTATGAACGCAGTAAAGTCGTGATTTCGGCGGCAGATCTTGCGCTGGCGGTCGTGGATGAGCGGGTGGGGCTAAAAGGGCTGATTCGCATCGCAGCACCCTTCGGCGCGGGTGAAGAAATTCTGATGCCCGCCTTGCTGAAGCTGAGAGCAAACCATCCCGATCTGAATATTGAGCTGGTCCTGAACGATCGCGTAGTCGATCCGGTGACGGAGGGCGTCGATATTTCGTTCAGGCTTGGTGATCCGGGTGAAGGCGATTTTGTGGCGTATCAGCTGGGTAATGTGCGGCGGGTGCTGGTGGCTTCCCCGGAGTATTTGGTGCGAAACGGTACGCCAACTTCCCCCGACGACCTGATTCACCATGCTTTTGCGCGAGTATCTGGCCTGTTTAACGACAACCGGCTACCGCTTATTTCACAACATAACCAGATTATCAGCGCCCGGCTGAACGTGGTGTTCAGCGCCAATCACTGGCGGCCGCTCAACACAATGCTGAGGGCGGGTGCCGCGCTCGGCGTGTTGCAATATCCGGTATGTCACCAGGCGCTGGAAAACGGCCAGCTTGTCGCTCTACTGCCGGAATACGCTGTGCCGCCATTTAGCGCCTTTTTACTTTACCCACCAATAAATAAAGCCTCCCGCGAGGTCAGTGCGTGTGTCGCATTCCTGAAAGACACGCTCGCGGAGGCTCTCGCGTAACCTCTCAGGCCACAAACTCGGGGGGATCAAACGCGGTAATCGGCGGGAGTACTTCTTTCCAAAGCTCAATTTCTACCCGGCAGCTTTGGGCGCTGCAACCCTGACCCAGGCGCGAAGAGCCCCGATCCTCGGTCAATACATTCGGATTGCCGTGTTTATCTAAAGAGCCCGGCGTGGAAGGATCCATCGGGTCATACCAGGCTCCGGTCGAGATCTGAACCACTCCCGGCAGGATCTGGTTACTGATGTGAACGCCAGCCAGAATGGCACCCCGGCCATTAAAGACCTTTACCACTTCCCCTTCCTGGATCCCGCGTTTACGGGCATCAGCCGGGTGCATCCACAGCGGCTCGCGCCCCTGAATTTTAGTGGCCCGGCTGACGCTGCCGTGGTCATACTGGCTGTGCAGTCGGGTGCGTGGCTGGCTGGAAAGCAGGTGCAAAGGCCACTGCCTGGCCTGCTGTTGCTGATAAGCGGCCTCTTCTTCATCCCAGAAGGGAAAGCCGGGGCACTCCCGATAGCCGAAACCGGCCACGGTGTCTGAATAAAGCTCAATTTTTCCCGACGGGGTGGAAAGCGGGGACTGTTGCGGATCTGCGCGGAAATCGGCCAGAAAAACTTGTGGCTTAGCGGGCGGCATGAACTCCAGTTTTCCCTTCTCCCAGAAGGTGTCAAAAGAGGGAAGCTCTACGCCGTCTTCCTGCGCTCTCTCCCGTGACGATTCATACAGATGCGGCAACCAGTCGGCGGCGGTCCGCCCTTCGCTGAAGGCGTCGTAAAAGCCCAATTTTTTCGCGAGCGCACAGAAAATGGTGTAATCATCCTGCGCTTCCGCGAGGGCCGGGATCTGCTGGCGCATAGCAATCATAAAGCCGTCATGGCTGCCGCTGCCGATATCGTCACGTTCAAGAGAAGTCGTCACCGGCAACACAATGTCGGAAAACTTCGCCTGCGCCGTCCAGTACTGCTCGTGTGCAACGATGGTTTCCGGTCTACGCCAGGCTTCAACCAGGCGGTTGAGATCCTGATGATGATGGAAAGCGTTGCCGCCAGCCCAATAGACGAGGCGAATATCGGGGTAGTGGCAGAGCTTGCCATCAAATTCATATTCACCGCCGGGATGTAACAACATGTCCGACAGGCGGGCCACGGGAATAGCCGTTTTTATCTTGTTCTCTCCTGCGGGAAGGCGAGGCCCGGAAAAAGGCACGCGCGCAGCACCTGCAAGATTGGTACAGGCATAGCCGAAAGCCAAACCTCCACCAGGCGTGCCTATCTGGCCTAGAAGAGAAGTCAGCGCCACGGTTGCCCAGTACGCCTGTTCTCCCTGGCGAGCACGCTGAATGGACCAGGAAATATTGATCATCGTGCGCTTGCCCGCCATGGTACGCGCGAGCGTTAAGATTTGTTCGGCATCAATGCCGGTGATATCTGCCGCCCAGTCAGCGGTTTTAGGCACGCCGTCGTGCTCGCCGAAAAGATAGCGGCGCAGCTGTTCGAAGCCAACGGTATGGCTATGGATAAAGGCTGCATCGTGCAGAGACTCTGCAATCAATGTATGGCAAAGCGCCAGCAGCAGTGCGGTGTCGGTGCCTGGGCGAATTGCCAGCCAGCGGGCGCTTTCTACGGCGCTGAGATCGTTTTGTACCGGGCTGATGTTCACGAACTGCACGCCATTTTGCGCCAGACGCTCAAGCCAGTGCTTCAGCATGTGGTCGTTTGCGCCGCCGCCGTTAACCTGAGCATTTCTAAGCGGTAGCCCGCCGATGGCCACAAACATTTCGCAATGTTCTGCCAGCACGGAGAAATGGGTGTGTTGTTTATGCAGCGGGCTTAACGGGCCAAGAATATGCGGCAGGATCCGTTCTCCGGCCGCGCTGCTGTAGGTATTGGTACTGGCGGTGTAGCCGCCAAAGCCTTTAAGAAAACGGTGCAGCTGGCTTTGGGCATGGTGAAAGCGCCCGGCGCTGGCCCAGCCGTAAGAGCCGCCAAAAATCGCTTCGTTACCACATCGCTCCTGCACCGAGCGGAGATCGCGTGCCAGCAAATCCAACGCCTGCTCCCAGCTCACCTCGACAAAAGGCTCTTTCCCTCTGCCTTCGCGTGAGGCCGGGCCGTTTTGCAGGTAGCCGAGGCGAACTGCCGGGCGACGAATCCGGGTATTCCCGGTGACGGCATCCGCCAGAGACTGGCCGATGCGGGAGGGGTTTTTGTCCCACGAGACGGGAGAAACGGCGGCGATACGATCGCCCTCGGTGGTGACCTGGTAGGTTCCCCAGTGCATTACCGCCAGCTGATGTTCCGCTTTCATGCTTATACCATGCGTTTTCAATAGGGCTAATGCGGCATCATACGGGGAGGTGGGCGCAAAGAGGAAATTCATCCAGCGATGAAAAATAAGGCAAATTGGTCGAACTTTAGCGAATACTGTTTCATTTAAATAAGTCGACAGGATTTATAATTAACTGGCAAGAATATATCGTCGTTTAATTTTATTTTAAGGGGTTTTGTTTTCTCTCTAAAAATAATTAACCCATGTATTTAGTGTTGTTGAATTATTTTCTTGTTGTCTGTTTTACATGTGTTTTTTTCATGTTTGTTTACCTCATTCTAAAGTGACTTAATGACATGGCTGTGGAAAGTATAAGATATATCTATTTTTTATTTTGGCTTGATAATGCTTGTTGTCATGCTGTCGCTTAATGGTCTTTTTTTGCCGGAGGCCAGGGCGCTCGCGACATTTATTGTCTCAAATAAGTGTAGCGGAATAAGCCCTTGCTGCCAGGCTGAAACCCGGATCATCAGGCGTAAGTGTGAATAATAACTACAGGATAACTATAGCAATGAAGGGTAAAAAAAGACTTCTGTCTGCCGCCGTAGGCCTGGTGTCGCTGGCATCAGGTGCTGCTTTCGCCACAGACACGCTCTCATTACAGGGGAAAACAATCGGGGTTGCCGTCGTGGGAACCCAGCATTTTTGGGATCGCGAAGCCTATAAGGGCGCTACCGAAGAAGTGGAAAAGCTGGGCGGCAAGGTTATCGGCGTGGATGGTGGCAGGGATAACCAGGTTCATGCCAATAACCACGATATTCTGCTGTCCCGGAAGGTAGATGCCGTAATCAGTATTTTGGGCGACAGTGCCGTTGAGCCTAAATTTAAAGCATTGCGCGACGCTGGTATTCCGGTCTTTACCGTTGACCATGTTTCTCAGTATTCCGTGAATAACACGACGTCTGACAACTACACTTTGGGCTCAACCATTGGCCGTTATATGGCTGATGCGCTTGGCGGCAAAGGTAATGTTGCGGTATTTAACGCATTCTCTAATTCATTACGCATTTGCGGCATACGTTATGACCAATGGAAATATGTCCTGAAGGACTACCCGGATATTAAAATTATTCAACCGGAGCTGGCAGAACAATTTGCTAACTCGCCGGAGGATGCTCGTAAGAAAACCCTCGAGTTACTTAGCCAGTATCCGAAAGGCAAGCTGGATGCTATCCATGTAGCCTGCTGGGACCAGCCGGCTATCGGTATCGTGCAGGCGCTGGAAGAGACCGGACGTGATAAAGATGTGAAGGTCACCGCCATCGACGCCGGCCCGGAAACGCTGGAAATCATGGCGGAAAAAGACAGTCCGCTGGTGGCCAACGTTGCTCAGCAGCCTCACCTGATTGGCCAGACGTCTGCCGAAAACGTGGCTCGCTACTTCGCAGGCCAGAAGCTACCAATTCAGACCTTTATCCCGGTTATCCCGGTGAAAGGCCCGGATGAAGCTAAAGCCGTGTACAAAAAACTGGGTTACGGTGAGCTGAAGTAGTGGACGCGGCAAAAACGCAGCGCGGCCTGGTGATGGACCGCATCAGTAAACGATTTGCCAATGTGACCGCGTTAAACGCGGTCACGCTGACGATCGGCCCCGGTGAAATTCACGGGCTTATCGGTGAAAACGGCGCGGGCAAATCCACCTTAATTAAAATTCTTGCCGGGGTTTACCAGGCCGATGGCGGCGCGGCCACGCTCGACGGCATCCCGCTTCCGCTGGGTAAGCCCGCGGCGATTGAGGCCCAGGGAATACGCGTTATTCATCAGGAACTTAATCTAATCCCACATTTTACCGTTGCCGAGTCGGTGTTTCTGGGGCAGGAATATCGCCGTGCCGGTGGGCTGTTGGACAGCAGGCGTATGCGACAGGCGACGAGAGATTTTTTCCTCCGTACCTGGAAACTGGATATCAACCCCGACCGCCTGATCCGGCAACTGAGTCTGGCCGAACGCAAGCTCGTGCAAATCGCCAGGGCGCTGATTGACGGCGCGGCAAAGCTGGTGGTCTTCGACGAACCTACGGCGCCGCTCGAAGCTCACGAAGCGAGCCTGGTGTCTGACGCTATCCTGCGTCTCAAGGAGCAGGGCATCGCGATTCTGTACATCTCCCATTACCTCAACGAAATTGCCGCGCTGTGCGATGCGGGCACCGTGCTGCGCAACGGGGAAGTGGTGGGCTACCCGGATCGCGAAGTGCTGCAGAATACCGATGCCGTCATTCATATGATGGTCGGCAGAGAAATTGACCGACTTTATACCCCTCGTCAGCACGAGGCTGATCCCACGGCTGGAGAAACACCGCTGCTTGCCGTGCGTTCGCTGTCTGACGGGCAGCAGCTACAGGACATCAGCTTTGAAATCCGTAAAGGTGAAATTGTCGGTCTGGCAGGGCTGCTGGGCGCGGGAAGGGACGTGCTGGTGGATACACTTTACGGACTGAACACGGCGAAAAAGGGCGAGATTGTCATAGAAGGGCGCTCCCGCCGTATTCGCTCCCCGCGGCAGGCTATCCGGGCCGGTATGGCGCTTGTACCTCGCGATCGCCGTCATCAGGGGCTGATCCTGCCGTTTTCGGCCACCGATAACATCAACCTTGCGTCGCTGCCGGACACGGCAACGTTTGGCTGGGAACACCGTTCCCGGGCGCTGCAAAAAGCCCTGGACTGGATTGCGCGGCTGAGTATTCGTCCTGCACTCCCGGCGCTGCCAGTACGCTTTATGAGTGGTGGAAATCAGCAAAAGGTGATTCTTGCCCGCTGGCTGGGGACTGACGCCCGCTTGTTTATTCTTGATGAGCCCACGCTCGGCGTCGATATCGGCGCACGCAGCGATATCTATCAGCGCACCCGACAGCTTGCCGAGCAGGGGCGTTCGGTGCTGGTTTCTTCCAGCGACGCGACCGAACTGCTGGGCCTGTGCGACCGCATTCTGGTGATGTGGCGCGGGGAAATGGTGGCGAACTTGCCCACTCAGGGACTGACCCTTGACGCGCTACTGGCAACGATTAACGGTGGGCAGGAGCATGCAGCATGATGATTGAAATTCGCCGTTTTGGGACAGGTCGCTCCGTTGCGTTGTTTGAAAAATTTCCGCTGCTGCTGTTTGTTGGCCTGTTTGTCTGGCTAAGCATTCAATCGCCGTGGTTCCTTAGCTGGCAGAACATCAGCCTGATGTTGGTGCAAAGCGTGCCGCTGGCGATCCTGAGCTTTGGCCTTGTCTGCGTGATTGCTGCCGGGGGAGATGACGTCGTTTCCGGCGGGATCGATCTTTCGCTCCCGGCCATCGCCGTGTTCGGCGTGGCGCTGTTAAGCCTGGGCATGAGCGAATGGCTGACGCCGTGGCCGCTGCTCTTACTGCTGGTGGCGGCGCTGAGTCTGCTGTGCGGGGGCATCAACGCGCTGTTGGTACTGGTTACCGGACTGCCACCGCTGTTGGCAACGCTCTCAACCTCGGTGGCCTTTACCGGCCTGACCGATCTGCTGACCGGGCAGCGCCGGATTAGCGTCAGCGACCCGCTGATGGTGGCGTTTCGCGACGGCAGCATGCTGGGCATTCCTTATGTGCTGATTTATCTGCTGCTGGTCTTCGTAGGCTTCCAGCTTTTGCTGCATCACACCCGCTTTGGCCAGCACTTGCAGGCGACGGGGGGCAGCAAAGACATGGCGCAGATGTCCGGGCTTAACGTGCGCCGTCTTATCCTCGCGTCCTGGCTTATTGCCGCCGTTGCGGCCGGGCTGGCGGTCTTCCCGCTGCTGGCGCAGGGGTCGGGCAGTTCCAGCGGAACCGCTACGCCTTTACTGATGGAGACGGTGCTGGCGACCTTCCTGGGCGCAGCCTTCTCCCGTCGCCGCGTGGTTACCGTTTGGGGGGCGCTTCTGGGGGCTATCCTGGTCAACGCCTTGTCTAACGGTCTTGGATTACTGGGGGTTAATATCTTCTGGGTCGGTGCCATTAAAGGCGGACTGATTCTTGTGGTGCTGGCGGCTTCTGCCCTGCAGCAGAAAGGGGGCAATAAATAATGAAAGTTTTTTCTGCTCTGGCGGCAACGCGTCCGGCCGGTGAGTCCGGGAGAAAACCGCGGGCCTGGCTGTCACGTGCGGGCTTTGCGCTGGTCACGCTGTTTTTCATTGTCCTGTTTAGCTGGTCAAACCCCGTTTTCCTGACGCTGGATAACTGGAGCAATTTACTTCAGGGCAGCGCCATTCTGCTGATTGTGGCGCTGGCGATGACGCTGATTGTCAGCGCAGGGGCGATCGATCTCTCCGTCGGCGTGGCTATCGACTTTGGCGCCATGCTGGCTTTAATTGCGCTCAAAACCTGGCAGCTTCCCTGGCAGGTGGCTGTGCTGTGCGCCCTGTTGGGCGGCGTGGTGATAGGCCTGGTCAACGCTTTTCTTATCCTCGCCTGCCGCATTAAACCGTTTTTGGCGACGCTAGGTACCTGGTTTATTGCCAGCAGCGCCGAGCGTATTTACACCGACGGCGGCGGGGCGATTTCCTGGCGGCGCATGGCCCCGGAATATCACGATTTAGCGGTGGGCAATGTTGGAGGGATCCCCACGCCGGTGCTTATCGTGCTCGTGGTCTGGCTGGTCGCCTGGCTGCTGACCGAACGGACGCTGTTTGGTAAGCGGGTGCGTGCGATTGGGCAAAACAGTGAAGCGGCGCGTATAGCCGGGATAGCCGATAAGCGAACCCTGTTCTGGGTGCTGATTGCCGCTTCGGCAATGTGTGCCGTGGGCGGCATTATTCTGTCTGCCAACCTGCGCCAGTTTACGCCGCTCGCCGGGCAGTCTTACCTGATGGATGCCATTGCCGCCGTGTTTATCGGCACCGCTTTTCAGCGTCAGGGGCGCGTGAGCATGGGGGGGACGCTTGGCGGCGTGCTGTTCCTCGCGATTATTGATAACGGGCTTAACCTGATGGGGCTGAACTACCTGGTGAAAGAGGCGCTGGTGGGCGTGATCCTGGTGGTGGCGCTGGCCGTTTCATTCTGGCAGGCGCGACTGCGCCAGCAGCACCAGTGAGGGCGTTATGAGCAAATTTGACGCTGTTTTTGTGGGCCTGACCATCCTGGATATTGCGGGGCGCCCTGTAGTGGGCATCCCCTCCGGCGGCGGCGTGCAGTTTATTGAGCAAATTCGCCTCAACCCGGCGGGAACTGCCGCCGGGGCTTTAGTGAATGCCGCCAAACTGGGCATTCGCACGTCAACCGTGGCCTGCCTGGGCGAGGACGAAAAAGCCGAATTTATTCTGGGCAGCTATCGTCGGCTGGGGATTGACTGCTCGCTGATCCAGCGCACGTCGCAAAAAGAGACATCGGCGACGATTTTGCCCATTCGCCCAAACGGTGAGAGACCTGCACTGCACTGCCGGGGCGCATCCGATGAGTTGTTCGTCGCTGAGGCTGATTTCGGTCGGGTACTGAATACGCGCTATCTGCACCACGGCGGCACCGGGCTGCTTGCGGCCATGGATGGCGGCCAGAGCGCTCGTTTACTGGCCGCGGCGCAAGCTCGGGGCGTCATCACCAGCTTTGATTTAATCGCACCTGATAGCAATACGCTGGCGCTCTTACGTCCGCTGTTGCCTCATGTGGACTATTTTATGCCTGCACTCGAAGAAGCCGCATTTATCTCCGGGCGCCTGTCGCCCGCAGAGATTGCCGATTTCTTCCTCGCGCTGGGTGCGAAATGCTGCATTTTTAAAGACAGCGTGCGGGGCTCCTGGCTATTCAGCCGCGAGAAAACCCGTCACTTCCCGGCCTATAACGTGATTGCCAGCGACACAACCGGTTGCGGAGACAGCTATTGCGGCGGGTTTATCGCCGCCCTGGCCAGGGGGCTTTCGGAGGAGGAAGCCTGCCGGGTCGCGTCTGCGACTGCCGCGCTTGTGGCGACAGGATTAGGCTCTGATGCGGGCGTGGTGAACTGGGAGCACTTGCAGGATTTTATGGCGACGACGCCGTTGCTGGCATAAAAAAACGGCCCCGAAGGGCCGTTTTTTCTCTTAGCGCCAGGCGTACAGCAGCGGCTCACCAGCCACAAACCGCTGAAGATCGGCGGCAATCATCGCGGTGTGTTTCTGGATGCTTTCTCGGGTTGCCCCCGCGATGTGCGGCGTAATGATGACGTTATCCAGCTCGCTGATAAACGGATGGTCTCTCCACAGCGGCTCCTGGTGGTAGACATCGAGTGCCGCGCCACCGAGCGGCCCGTGGCGCAAGGCTTCGATGAGATCGGCTTCCACCACCACGGAGGCGCGGGACGTATTGATCAGCTTCGCGCCCGGTTTCATGCTTTGCAGAAGGGACGCGTTGACCAGACCATCGCTGTGCGGCCCGCTGCTCAAATGCAGGCTAACAATATCTGACTCGCGGAACAGCGCGTCGAGCGTGGTTTTGTGCAGCCCCGGCTCGTCGATATCCTCGGCGGCGACAAACGGATCCACCACCAAAATATTCATCCCGAAAGCGCGGGCAATGCGCGCCACGCGGCGGCCAATATTGCCGTAGCCAATCAAACCCAGCGTTTTGTTGCGCAGCTCGCCGCCCTTGAACACTTCATAAGGGCTTTCCGGGCTGACGTCCCAGACCACATCTTTGCGCAGGCCGGACTGGGTTTGCTGCTCGCTTTGGCTTTCGCGGGTAAATGCGCCGCGCTTCAGGGCGGCATGGGACTGTGGAATATGGCGCATCAGGCCGAGCATCAGGCCCAGCGTGAGTTCGGCGGCGGCATCGGCGTTGCGTCCTGGCGTGTAAAGCACGGTGATATTGCGGGCCCGAGCCGCCTGAACATCAATATTCACCGGATTGGCGCGAGTGCAGGCAATCACTTTCAGCTTAGGGCAGCTGTGGATCACTTCGGCGGTGATGTCGTCATAACTGGTGACAATCACCTCGGCATCGTGGGCGAGGTCGATAATCTGTGAGGCCTGAAGTTTAGGTTTACCGATGGCCCAGCCTTCGACAACCAGCTCGCCCAGTTGGCTAAACGGTTCAAGGCTGCCCGCATACTCGGCGGTAAAGACGATTTTCATTGTGCATTATCCTGAGAAAGACGTTGTAAAGCCTGGTGCCTGGCCTGCCACACCGGCTGGAGCTGTTCACGCAGCAGCCGGAACACCGGGAACAGCGCCCGGTAGGCGGCATGGGCCTCGGGTTGAGGCTGATAGCGGGTTTGTTCGATAGCCGGATAGTGTTCCAGCGCGCCTACGCTGCGGGCGGCCAGCAGCGCCGCGCCTCGGGCGCTGAGTTCATTAAAGTGGCTGGCAATGACGGTGCGTCCGGTACAGTCGGCGATAATTTGCAGCCAGGTGGCAGAAGCCGCGCCGCCGCCGGTGAGGTAAAGACTGCCCTCACTGGCATAGCCCGTGAGTGAATCCACAATCGCATACGCCAGTCCTTCAAAAACGGCACGCTGAAGCGCCGCGCGGGACGTGTGCTGGTCGACGCCAAAGAATCCAGCCCGGGCGGTGGGGCTGTAAAACGGTGCCCGCTCGCCGTTCAGGTAAGGCTGCCAGAAAACGCCGCCGCTGCCCGGCGGAATAGCGGTAATCTCTTTTTCCAGCGCAACCAGATCCGGCGTCAGCGAAATGTGCTGTTGCAGCCAGTCGATATTTGGTGTCCCGGCCTGCATTGGAAACAGGTTAATAAAACTGCCTTGTTCGGTATGGGTGACAAAGCGGGTGCCGCTGCTGACGGTCTCGCGCCCGTGGCACACCACGCCGGTGCAGCAGGTGGTGCCGAGAATGGTATAAATATCCCCGTCGTGAATAGCCCCGCAGCCTAGCGCCGCGCTGCACACATCGAGTGCGCCTGCAGCAACTGGCGTCGCTGGCGGCAGGCCGCAAAGCAGGGCTGCGGCTTCACTCAAGCTACCAGCCTGGGCGTCGGGGTGAAGCAGGGGCGGAAAACGTGTTTTCAGATCGTCGATGCCCAGAGCCTGAAGGGCGAAATCGGAAATCTCCCCGGTCAACTGGTTCAGCAGCGAAGCGCTGGTGTCGGTTAATTCAAGGGCGGCAACCTGTGTAAGCCGAAAGCGAATCCAGTCTTTAGCAAAGAAGATATAGTCGGCGGCGGCCAGGCGTTCCGGCTGATTTCGCTTGAGCCAGCAGAGCTGCAGGCTGGTGTTACAGGGCTGGAGCTGAGAGCCGGTTTCATCGAACAGTGCTTTGTCGAGGCCAGGCGACTGCAGCAGTTCGTCCATCAGCGCCCGGCTGCGGGTGTCGCTCCAGAGAATACCCGGGCCCACGGGATCGCCGTTTTTGTCGCTCAGCCAGACGCCTTCCCCCTGGCCCGCCAGGCCGATGGCCTTGAGTTTGCCCTGCTGTAATGCCGGGCTGTCGGCCACTTGCCGCAGCGTGCGCACGACGGACTGCCAGAGCTTCTCCATATCCTGTTCGGCGTAGCCCTGTGGGGAAAGCGTGGGAGAAGTGTTTTCCGCAGCGCTGGCGACGGCATGGAAATTACTGTCAAACAGCACGGCTTTGACCCGCGACGTGCCGATATCAATACCCAGGAAATATTCCATACCTTAAGCCTCACGCTAGCGAACAGACACAGGAAGATAACGATTAATCGCGCTCGTACAGGCGGCGCTGCATTTCGCATTCGAACAGGAATTCAAGCCCTTCAAGCTGACGACGTGCTTCGGCGACGTCTTTGCCCCAGCAGGTCAGGCCGTGGCCACGCAGCAGGAAACCGTATTTCAGGGGAGCCTGTTCGGCATGCCGTTCAATGCGTTTTGCCAGCGCATCGATGTCCTGATCGTTATCGAAGATAGCAATTGGCACCGTGTCGAGGTGCGTCTGCTGGCCGGTCAGGGTTTTTTGCATTTCATAGCCGCTGATGTTCAACGCCGGGCCTTTTTCAATCCGCGACAGCACGGTGGCATTCACGGTGTGGACGTGCAGCACGACGTTTGCTTCCGGGAAAAGGCGATAAACCAGCGTGTGCAGTCCGGTTTCGGCGGAGGGTTTACGCCCCGACGGCGCCTGATTCGTGGCAATGTCTACCTGCAGGAAATCCTCGCTGGTCAGGCTGCCTTTGTCGCGCCCGGATTCGCTCAGCCAGCACCACTCGGCATCCTGGCGAATGGACATATTGCCGCCGGTCGCCGGAGCCCAGCCTTTAGCGCCAATCCAATGACAGGTGCTGACCAACTGCGCGAGCCTTTCTTGCCACATACGGTATTCCTCAATGCTTTTTAGTTTAACTGTCTAGCCGTCTAAATGGCTGTTTACATGATGCTATCATTGTGTGAACAATCTGGCAACACTTGCCGGGTGATAAGATATATCGAGCCAATCAGCGGTTTTACACCGAATTTTCTTCTGTGATCGGGCGGATTCGCTTTACGGCAAAACGTCGCTTTGCACAAATGAGTTTTGTTATGTTATAACGTAACAAAATCACAGTAAGACGATGTGCAATATGACGGTCACTCCAATGTTATGCCCCAAAATGCTGCCTGATATTCAGTCACTCAGAAGCCACGATTTCGACATGGCCCTGTCCTGGGTTGGCATGGAACAAATCGACCTTCCGGTGGAGGTCGCGGGGCGCCCGCTGACGGCGAAAGTCAACGCCGGGATCAATCTTCTCCGTTCCCCGGAAGCGGAAAAGGGCATTCATATGTCCCGGATCTATCTGCTGCTTGACGAGCTAACCCAGGGCGAAATTACGCCGGCGGTACTGCGCCGTTTACTGGGAGAATTTTTGGTTTCGCACCAGCGCAGCAGCGACCGCGCCAGCGTGGAAATCACCGGCGAACTGCTGCTGTCCCGCAAATCTTTAACCTCAAACCACTTTGGCTGGAAGGCTTACCCCATCCGCATCCTGGCGGAGCGTGGGGAAGGTTTTGCCGTCACGCTTCGGGTGGGGATCCCGTATTCATCTACCTGTCCGGCCTCGGCGGCGCTGAGTCGCAATCTCGCGCAGCAGCAGTTTCAGCCGGACTTTGGCTCGCGAAAGGAGGGGGTGTCCGTCGAAGAAATGCTGGCCTGGCTGGGCGAGAAGGGCATGCCGGGCACGCCCCACAGCCAGAGAAGCTGGGCGTGGGTTAGCTGCCAGCTGAAGCCGGATGTTGCTACGTTGCCTTTCGAGGAACTTATCGACCGCTGCGAGGCTGCGCTTGGCACGGCGGTGCAAACGGTGGTTAAGCGTAGCGACGAGCAGGCCTTCGCCCTGGCCAATGGCCAAAATTTGATGTTTTGCGAAGACGCCGCTCGCCGCCTGAACAAGGCGATGCAGGACGCGCCTTTTAGCACCGCTTTTAGCCTTCGCGTTGAGCATCAGGAAAGCCTCCATGCGCACAACGCGGTGGCCCGTATTCACTGGACAGGAAATCACCATGCTGCGTAAAAACCCTTCAGGCCATCTGCCACAGGTCTCTCCCAAAGCGTACATCGATCCCACGGCGGTGATTTGTGGCCGGGTCATTATTCATGACTATGTTTATGTCGGGCCTTACGCGGTGATCCGCGCCGATGAGCTGAACGCCGAAGGCGACATGGATCCTATCGTGATCCATTCCCATTCGAATATTCAGGATGGCGTGGTTATTCACTCGAAAAGCGGGGCGCCGGTGACCATTGGCAGCGGTACGTCGATTGCGCACCGGGCGATTGTGCACGGCCCTTGCCGGGTCGACGAGCGGGTGTTTATCGGCTTTAACAGCGTACTTTTTAACTGCCACGTACAAACCGGCTGCGTCATTCGCTACAACGCGGTGGTTGATGGGGTGACACTGCCGAAGCAAACGTATATTCCGTCCACCGAGCGCGTGGGGCCTGACTCTGATTTAAGCCACTATTCACGGGTTGACCCCGCTTCGGTGCAGTTTTCTGAAGAGGTGGCCAACACCAACGTCAAGCTGGTGGAAGGTTACCAACTGCTGCGCAACGAGTTCTGAGCATGCCTTTTTCCCCCGGAGAACCAGCAGCCGAGTTAAGCGTTTCCCTGCGGGCGATTGCCCGTCCGCAGGGCGCAGCCTGGCCGGTGGCGATTAATTTTCACCTGAGAAAAGGTGAGCGGCTCAGCGTGATTGGGCCAAACGGCAGCGGCAAAACGTCGCTGCTGCGGGCGCTGAGCCAGGAACTAAAGGCCGAGGGGGAAATAACGCTGGCGGGCCGCCCCTTAAATAAGCTCAACCCGCAGCTGCGGGCGAAGCTCGTGGCGGTCATGTCGCAAAACGATCTCCCCGATTTGCGTCTCTCCATTGAGGATTATGTCGCGTTAGGCCGGCTCCCGTTTGCCCGTGATATGCCGGAGCCAGAACATCGCTGCATTGTGTGTGGGGCGATGAAAGAGGTTGGTGTGCTCGGGATGCGGCATAAATCGCTGGCCTGTCTGTCCGGCGGGGAAAGGCAGCGGGCAATTCTGGCGCGAACGCTGGCGCAAACCTCCCGGTTGCTGTTACTGGATGAGCCGACTAATCATCTGGACCTGGCGGCACGGGAAGAACTGTTAGCGCTGGTGAAAGCTCGCGGCACAACGGTTATCGCCGTCCTGCACGATCTCAACTTAATCGAAGGGTTTGCTGACAAGGTCCTTATTTTGTCGGCGGGGCAACAGCAGGCTTTTAACGTGCCCGACGCCGCGCTGAATACCGAAACACTTCGCCCCATTTTCGGCCTCGACAGCTTTACCGTTGACCATCCAGGCCAGCAAGGCAGACGAGTCCGTTTTTTTGAACCTTCGCGCCCACGGTAAATTTTCAGGGATCGCTATGATGTTAAAAATCGCTACCGGCTTCTGGCTGGCCTTTACCTCCTTTACTGCCTTTGCCTCCGGCTTCCCGGTGACCATTGAGAGCTGCGGTAAACCCATTGTCTTTACCGCAGCACCAAAGCGGGCGGTAATCAACGACCTGAACATGTCGGAGATGGCTTTTGCTCTGGATTTACAGCCGCAGATTGTGGGTCTGACCGGCATCTCCGGCTGGTACAAAATGACGCCCGAATTTAAGCGACAAATGGGGACGATCCCTGAGCTTGCGCCCAAATACCCCTCGCTTGAAACGCTGCTGGCCGCCGAGCCAGATTTCTTTTTCGCGGGCTGGAATTACGGCATGAAAGTGGGGGGCGACGTTACACCTCAAAGTCTTGCCAAATACGGCATCAAAACCTTTGTGCTCAGCGAAAGCTGCGCGATTTCCGGGGAAAGCAAAACCAAGGCGACCCTGGATCTGCTTTATAACGATGAGCTTACGCTTGGCAAAATTTTTGGTAAGGCGGAGGTTGCTCAGAAGCTGGTTGACGGCTGGAGAGCGCGGCTGGCGGCCCTCCCCAAAGCACTACCGGGCGCAAGGCCACTGAAAGTCTTTGTGTATGACTCCGGGGAAGACAAACCGTTTACCAGCGGAAAATACGCCATGCCGCAGGCCATTATCGAGGCCGCTGGCGGTAAAAACGCCATGGAAGGGCTGGACACCAGCTGGGGGACAACCTCCTGGGAAAATGTTGCGTCGGCCGAGCCGGATGTCATCATTCTGCTGGATTACCAGACCGGCGGGGGCGCTGATTCGCTCCGCCAGTTCCTTGAGCGCCACCCGCTGATGAAGCTCACCCCGGCGGTGAAACAGCATCGATATCTTAAGCTGCAGTACGCCGAGTTGACGCCCGGCCCGGCAAATATCGCCGCGGTTGAGAAGCTCGCTCGCGTTCTGTTCGCGGCACAGTGATGGTTTTAGCCTGGCGTTACCGCCGGGCCGCATGCCTGGCGGGGTTTCTCGTCATATTGTTTGCGGTGCTTAGCTTAGCGGAAGGCTCGGTCCGGCTCAGCCTGAATCAGGTGGTAAACGCGCTGCAACCGACGGCAACGGACATTTCACCGATGATTCGTGGGATCGTGCTGGACATCCGGCTGCCCAGAACGCTTCTCGCCCTGATGACCGGCGCGGGGCTGGCGGTGGTGGGCACGCTGCTGCAAACGGCCACGCGCAATGAGCTGGCGGACCCTTTTTTGTTCGGGCTTTCTTCGGGCGCGTCTGCCGGAGCGGTGCTGGTTTTTACCCGCTTCGGCGACTTCTTCGGCGTCTGGACGCTACCGGCGGCCGCTTTTGGCGGCGGGCTGCTTTCTTCGGTTGCGGTGCTGTCTTTATTCCAGCTCAAACGCGAACGGGGTGCCGAAACGCTGATTATTTGCGGGCTGGCGATCTCTTTCTTGTTCGGGGCGTTAACCAGCTACCTGATATTCGCCGGTGACCAGCGTACGGCCAGCTCGGTTTTATTCTGGTCGCTCGGCGGCCTGGGGTTGGCGCGATGGGATAACCTGGGATTTGCGCTGGGCGGTTTGCTGCTGCTGGCCACATTTTGCCTGTTGAGATGGCGATCGCTGGATGGATTGCTCGCGGGGGATCGCACCGCATTTTCGCTGGGCATTAACGTGACCCGCCTGCGCACCGAAATTTTTCTTTGCTGCGCTTTTTCGACCGCCATTTTTGTATCGCTGACCGGCGTGATTGGCTTTGTCGGGCTGATGGTGCCGCATCTTTGCCGCCATTTTTCCGCCATTAAGCACGCCAGGCTGCTGCCTTTGTGTGCCCTTGTCGGGGCCTGTTTGTTGTGCGGCGGCGATTTGGTCAGCCGGGTGCTGGTTGCGCCGCAGGAGCTGCCCATCGGCATTATTACCGCCGGAATTGGCGGGCTGTTTATTGTTGTGATGGTTGCCCGACGCTAGCGCAGCCTTTTTAAGCCGGAGAAAACGACTAATGAAACCTCTGTTACTGACCAACGCGCTGATGATGAATGAGGATCGGCGTTACCAGGGCGATCTGCTCATCGTGGACGGGCGAATTGAAAAAATAGCCGCTGCGATCCCGGCTCGCGCCACGTGGAATGTGCGCGATCTTGCCGGGAAGTGGCTGCTGCCGGGCATGATAGACGATCAGGTACATTTTCGTGAACCGGGGTTGATGCATAAGGGCACGATTGCCAGCGAGTCACGCGCGGCGGTGATGGGCGGGATCACCAGCTATATGGAAATGCCCAACGTTTCGCCGCCAACCACCACCAGACTGGCGCTGGAAGGTAAATTTCAACGAGCCGCCGAGTGTTCGCTGGCCAATTACAGTTTCTATTTCGGTGCCACCAACGACAATCTGGAAGAACTTAAGGCGCTGCCAGACGATGCCGCCTGCGGCGTAAAAGTGTTTATGGGTGCCTCCACCGGCAACATGCTGGTGGATGACGAACGCATTCTGGAGGCTATTTTCCAGCATGCGCCGGGGCTGGTGGCCACGCATTGCGAAGATACGCCGACTATCAAACGTAATGAGGCGCTGTGGCGAGAGCGATATGGGGAGCAGATCCCGGCCGCAGAACACGCAGCTATTCGCTCGGTTGAGGCCTGCCTGCTTTCATCTTCCCGGGCGGTCGCGCTGGCGAAAAAGCACGGCACGCGGCTGCATGTGCTGCATATCACCACGGCCGATGAGCTGGCGTTGTTTGAGCCCGCGCCCACGCTTGAAGCCTTACGCAGAAAAACAATCACGGCGGAAGCCTGTATCCATCACCTCTATTTTAATCAGGATGATTACGCGGCGCTGGGGCACAGGCTGAAGTGCAACCCGTCGGTGAAGGGCCAGGAACACCAGCGGGCGCTATGGCAGGCAGTTAAGACTGGTGTGATTGATATTATTGCGACCGACCATGCGCCGCACTTGCTGGCGGAAAAGCAGCATGATTATTTCTCGGCTCCGTCGGGATTGCCGCTGGTGCAGCACGCGCTGCCCGCGCTGCTGGATATGTGTGCCAGAGGGATTTTCACGCCTGAACTTATCGTCAGAAAAACCAGCCACGCGGTAGCCGAACGTTTTCAGATTAAGGATCGCGGCTATATCCGGGAAGGTTACTGGGCCGATCTGGCGGTGATCAACCCCTGGAAACGCGCCAGCATTGAGGGCAGTAATGTTGCCTACAAATGCGGCTGGTCACCCTTCGAAGGGCACACCTTGCAGGGCGGCGTGGTTGAAAGCACGCTGGTGAACGGGCACCTCGTCTGGGACGGCGAGTCAGTTGCCGAGGGGATTTACGGCCAGGCGCTGGCGTTTAACCGCTAGCGTTCGCGAGGTTTGAACAAATCTTCGATGTAGTGCATCAGCTCGGACATTTGTTGCAGGATATTGGCGCTGTCCACAATCAGCGCTCCCCAGAGGACAATCAGCGCAGCAACCATGCCTGCGGCTGAATAGTAAAACAGTTTCATCACAGCATCATATTGGCAGGAATTTGCCTCATTATAGCGAGACATGGCGGCCTGTCAGTAAATGATGGGCAGATGCCGGCGACATCTGCCCGGGAAAATTAGCGGGCGTAGCGAGGCGCTGGCTGCCCTACGCCTGCCGCATCAAACATCGCCTGCGCCGTAGTGGCGTAGGTTTCCCACAGGCTGAGATCGTGCAATGGCGGGATGGTGACAGCTTCCCCGCTGTCCAGTCCGGCCAGGGCGGAATCCACCAAATCATGCACTTTCATGACCGCACCTTCAGGCAATGAGTCCACCGACACGCCCGCACGATCCCAAATTTCGGTTGCTGTAGCCGCGGGCAGCACCGCCTGAATACGAATGCCGGTGCCGGCAGCTTCGGCCTGCAGAACTTTCGTCAGGTTCAATACATAGCCCTTTGTGCCGCTGTATACCGCGCTGCCCACCCAGCTCTGTACTGCCAGAATCGACGAGATATTGATCAGCGTGCCGCTGTTCTTTTGCTGGAAATTAAGCAGGGCGGCATGGCTCAGGCGAGTTAACGCCGTGATGTTCAGCGTGATAAGCGCCTGATGTTGTTCCACGCTGGCGGCGGTAAACGCTGCGCTGTGGGCGGTGCCCGCGTTGTTAACCAGCACGCTGATGCGCGGATCTTTCAGGGCCTCCTCAACGGCGGCAATGTCCTGGTCGTTAACCAGATCGGCTTTTAGCGTGGTCACGGTTATGCCGTGGCGGGCTTCAAGCTTCGCGGCCAGATCGCGCAGGCGATCTTCGCGCCGGGCAACCAGCAGCAGATCAAAACCTCGGGCCGCAAAACGATCGGCATAAACCGCACCAATACCGGAAGATGCGCCGGTAATGACCGCAATAGAACGAGAGTTAGCCATAAAACACCTCACATGAAGGAGAGTAACGTTAATGTGGTTTCATAATGAAACTGTTAGGTGAGTGTAGATTTGTTGGTTTTATTATGCAACCAATATGAGGGCTGTTTTTTCGTTATGCGCAGGAATTGCTAAAGGGAATATTAATAAGCACCTGAATAACAGATGCTTATTGGTCAGGAGGAGGAACGTGCCTGAGTGATTATTTCGTCCGGTTTTAGCTCACGACCATCTTCGGCCTGTAAGGTTAGCTTGCGGATAGGACGATGCTGCTGGCTGTCGACGAGGACGCTGCGTGTCTCATCTTTGGCGTAGAGGTTTTCGCAGCCCCACTGTGAGAGGGCTGCTAAAACGGTCTGCAGCGCCCGGCCTTTTTCCGTCAGCACGTACTCGTGCCAGGCGCTGCCGTCCGACGCCGGGCGAAGCTCAAAAATACCGTTATCGACGAGCTGTTTCAGGCGAACGGTCAGCATATTTTTGGCGATGCCGAGGTTTTTTTGGAACTCACCGAAGCGAGACAGGCCGTTCAGCGCATCGCGCACGATCAGCAACGACCACCAGTCGCCGATCACGTCCAGCGTGCGGGCAACCGAACAGACGCTGTCTTCAAGGCTCTTACGTTTCATCATTCCTCCGATGGGTTTGCCGGGTTCTATTATAAAACTTTTTGTATGAGAGGCTGAGCGGTAATTTCAATGATACCAGGCGGCCAGCGTACGGCGCAGGCTGTCTATCAGACGCTGTTTCCATTCCACGGTGGAGGTCCGGTACTGCAAAAACAGGCTACCAATAGCCTGGTCGCCGGACAGCGGCAGCGTAAAAAGCTGGGCTTTGTTATTCAGGGTATCAAACCATGGGGCCGGCACGATAGCCATCAGCGGGGCATTGCGCAGGGCGGGAGCGAGCTGTCCGTAGTCGCTACAGGTAAAGGCCAGGCGGCGTTCGAGCCCGGCACGTGCCTGCTGGCGATCGAGCTCGTTAATGCCCTGTGGCCAGGGGTGACAATAGAAATGATCAAACTGCGGCAGTTCGTCAAAGGTCAGAGTTTCACGCCCGTTAAGTCTGGAGGACAGTGGTTCGCCGAAAACAGCAATCAGGCGCGTGCTGCCTACGCGCTCATAATGCAGGGCACTGACGCGTTTTTGATGATCGCCAATCGCAATCAACAAATCTATTCGTCCCTCCAGCAGCTCATCACGCCACGCACGCCGTTCAAACGTCAGGCATTCAATAATGGCCCCAGCCTGATGCCCTTTGCGGGCGAGTTCCGGCGTGAGCAACACATTCAGCGCCGGGGGCAGAACCAGACGAAATCGGCGCTCCTCCGCATGCTCTTCGCCAAATAATTCTTCATTCAGGGACACGAAGAGCGGGATCAGGCGTTCTTTAATACCGAGTGCGAAAGATGTGGGCACCTGGGCATTGCCTTCCCGACGAAAAAGCGGATCGCCCAGGGCATCACGCAGGCGGGCGAGAGCATGGCTGACGGCGGACGGGCTAAGCGCCAGCTTTTGCGCCGTTCGGCTGGTCGAGCCGGTGGTTAACATCACGTACAGCACCTTCAGCAGATTCATGTCTAATTGCAGGATATTCACGCCATCATTTCTCAATTGCATCGGACTAAATTGCCCGGCAGTATACTGCGCCTCCTGACCAAAAGGAGCCACCTGTGAACCGTTATAGTCTGTTATTTACCTGCATGATTTCAGTCTTCTCTGCCGGCAGTTCTGCGGCATTAAATCCAACCCAACCGCTGTCTGCCGCGCCGCCTTATTCGCTTTTTGAAGGCTGGGCCAAACCGGTCAAACCGTTCCGTATGGCAGCGGACGTCTGGTATGTCGGCACCGAAAATCTCTCGTCCATTCTGATTACCACGCCTGAGGGGCATATTCTCGTCGACGGTGCGCTGGACGCAAGCGCCAGGGGCATCAAAGAGAATATTGCTTCTTTGGGATTCGACATTCGCGACGTGCGGTTCATCCTCAACAGCCATGCCCGGCTCGATCAGGCCGGGGGCATTGCCAAACTGAAAAAGTGGAGCGGGGCAAAGCTGGTTGCCAGCAGGGAGAATGCTGACCAAATGGCGCGGGGAGGCAAAGAGGATTTTGCGCTGGGAGACGCGCTGCCCTTTCCACCGGTCACCACGGATAAAATCATTCATGACCACGAGACGCTAAAGCTGGGCGGCGTAACCGCGACAGCGCTGCTGACACCGGGGCATCTGCCGGGCAGCACGTCATGGCTGTTTGCGCTGCCAGGTGGGTACACGCTTATTTACGCCGACAGTCTCGCCACGCCGGACTATTATCTGGTGGCGAACAAGAATTACCCGACGCTGGTGAACGACATCCGCCACAGTTTTGCCACGCTCGCGGCACAAAAAGCGGACATTTTTGTGGCGAACAAAGGGGAACGCTTTGGTCTGGCGGAGAAACAGGCCCGGCTTGCCGCCGGAGATAGCAACGCCTTTATCGACAGAGACGGGTTACAACGCTATGTGGATCTCTCTCGCCAGCGCTTTGAAGCGCAGCTGAAACAACAAACGGAATAATAGGGCTTTTTGCGATCCGCCAGGCAGGTCGGCTGTCATTTTTCTGTCACAATATATTCTTCACATTTTATTAATCACTCCCTGAGGAATAAGTAATGAAGAAAAAAATTGTTGCCTCATTGCTGGCCGCCGCCTGTCTTGCCCCAGGCCTGGCGAAAGCGGACACCGTGCCGGACGGCTACCAGCTGCAGCAGGTTTTGCTGATGAGCCGTCATAACCTGCGCGCGCCGCTGGCCAACAACGGCAGCGTGCTTGAGCAGTCTACCGCGCAGGCATGGCCGGAGTGGGATGTGCCGGGCGGGCAGCTCACCACCAAAGGCGGGGTGCTGGAAGTCTATATGGGGCATTACATGCGTGAATGGCTGGCGAGCCAGAATCTGGTAACCAGCGGCGAATGCCCGGCGCCGGAAAGCGTTTATGCCTATGCCAACAGCCTTCAGCGCACCGTCGCTACCGCGCAATTCTTCATTACCGGGGCTTTCCCTGGCTGCGATGTGCCGGTACATCACCAGGAAAAAATGGGCACCATGGACCCGGTGTTCAACCCGGTGATCACCAACGACTCGCCGGAGTTTAAAGCCAAAGCCGTTCAGGCGATGGAAAAACAGCGCACTGAATACAAGCTGGCCGACAGCTATAAACTGCTGGAGCACATTGTCGGCTATAAAAACTCGCCAACCTGCAAAGAGAAGCAGCTATGTGAGCTGAACGGGCCAAAAGACGTCTTTAGCGCCAATGCGACTCAGGAGCCGGGCGTTAACGGTTCCCTGAAGGTGGGCAATGCCCTGGTCGATGCGTTCACGCTGCAATATTACGAAGGTTTCCCGTTGGACCAGGTCGCGTGGGGAAAAATCAAAACGGCGGAACAGTGGCGCGTGCTTTCCCAGCTCAAAAATAGCTATCAGGACACGCTGTTTACTTCCCCGGAAGTGGCCCGCAACGTCGCGGCTCTGCTGGTGAAATACATTCAGAACGCGTTAACGTCCAAAGCAGCCGCTTCAGGGCCGAAAGTGACGCTGATGGTGGGGCATGATTCGAACATTGCGTCGCTGCTGACCGCGCTGCAGTTCAAGCCTTATCAGCTGCCGGGGCAGTATGAGCGTACCCCGATTGGCGGCAATATTCTGTTCCAGCGCTGGCATGATAAGACCAACAACCGCGACCTGCTGAAAGTGGAATACGTTTACCAGAGCGCCGAGCAGCTGCGCAATGGCGATGTGTTAACCCTGAAGCAGCCGCCAAAACGTGTGACGCTGGAGCTGGAAGGCTGCCCGACGGACACCAACGGCTACTGCTCATGGGATAAGTTTAGCGAAGTGCTGAATGAAGCCGTGAAGTAAGAAGAGGCTGCCCCCGAAAGGGGGCAGCAGAAGGATTAAACGTTTTTGCGCTCGATGGTCTGTTCGCCCCAGAAGAGCGAGTCCTTATCGGTTTTAGCAAAGGCGAGCGGCAGGACTTCATCGCTCCCTTCTTCCCAAATTTTTTCGGCCAGCTTTTCGTCATACTTCGCCAGCTCAAAAATGGCTTCTGCAATTTCTGGTGAGGTGTTGCGAAGACTCGCCCACTCGCCAACGTGGTGGGCTTTTGCCTGAGATGTGGTCATCACTCCTCCGTTAACCTTTCAGTTTAACCGCCAGGCCTGCGACGTGCTCTCCCTGATAGCGGGCGATCGCCAGTTCTTCCTGACTTGGCTGGCGTGAGCCGTCGCCGCCGGCAATGGTTGTTGCGCCGTAAGGCGTGCCGCCGCGAACCTGAGAAACATCAAACAGCTCCTGTGCCGCATAGCCGATAGGCACAATCACCATCCCGTGGTGGGCGAGCGTGGTCCAGGTGGAGGTGATGGTCTGCTCCTGGCCGCCGCCGGTGCCGGTAGAGCTGAATACGCTGCCCAGTTTGCCGTAAAGCGCGCCGGAAGCCCAAAGGCCGCCCGTTTGATCGAGGAAGGTGCGCATCTGGCCGGCCATATTGCCGAAGCGGGTAGGGGTACCGAAGATGATAGCGTCGTAGTCGGCCAGCTCCTGCGGCGTAGCGACCGGCGCGGTGTGGGTTTTGCCCCCGGCTTTAGCAAAGACTTCCGGGGACATGGTTTCGGGCACGCGCTTTATCGTCACTTCCGCCCCATCGACTTTCTGTGCACCTTCCGCCACGGCTTTAGCCATAGTTTCGATGTGTCCATACATTGAATAATAAAGCACCAGTACTTTAGCCATCTTGCTTCACTCCTCAGTTGAACTGCAGTTTTACTGCACTCCTTTAAAGATATGACCTGTGGCGCAGAGTGCAAACCTGAATGGCCTTTCCTTGATACATCACAAGCGCAGATGAAATTTTGACCCTGTAGCATTAGCTAACATTTTACTGGCTGTTTTTTGACCATGTAGAAGAGGGGCTTATCGCGCCGCAGTGGAAGGATAAAAAGATAAGCTCACCGGCATGTTTCTGGATATGTCTGAACAGAAGCCCGACCGCGCCGGTGCACTAAGCTTAGAGCCACGCGGAAACGTTGGCGGCAGGCCCGCCTGGCCGCGTGGCAAAAGCGTTCTCTTTTATTGAATGCAATATGATGTCCTAAATCCGGAGGTTAGAAATGGCAAACCATCGTGGTGGTTCAGGTAATTTCGCTGAAGACCGTGAAAGAGCATCAGAAGCAGGTCGTAAAGGTGGCCAGCACAGCGGCGGTAACTTTAAAAACGATCCGCAGCGCGCCTCAGAAGCTGGTCAAAAAGGGGGTAAAAACAGCCACGGCAGCAAAAATAAATAGCCGTGACTTTGTGAAGCGCAGGGCGAATTAACGCTTGCGCCGAAATACCCCGACCGCCGGTTAGCCGGCGGTTTTCTATTTTCCCATTGCAACAAAATGTGACTGGAAGCACTATAGCACATCGACTTTCACCCTGATTTTTCCGGTCTCCCTCATGTCTGCGCCATTAAGCCGTTATAAATTCTCCGTTAAGCCGCAGGAAGCGCTGCTTATCCTCATCACCATGTTCTGGGGCGGCACATTCCTGGCGGTGCAGTACGCCATGACGATGAGCGACCCGTTTTTCTTTGTTGGTCTGCGCTTCGCCACCGCTGCCATTGCCGTCGGGCTGCTGTCGCTGAAATCTCTGCGCGGGTTAACCTGGCTGGAAATCAAAGCGGGGGGGCTGATCGGTGTGGCGATTGCCATCGGCTACAGCATGCAGACCTGGGGACTCCAGACGATTCCCAGCAGCAAATCCGCCTTTATTACCGCGATGTACGTGCCCGTTGTGCCGCTCCTGCAGTGGATTTGCCTTGGCCGTATGCCGGGGCTGATGTCCTGGATTGGCGTCGTGCTGGCCTTTGTTGGCCTGATTTTTCTTGCCGGGCCGGAAGGCACCAGCCTTTCGCTGGGGGCCGGGGAAATCATTACGCTTATCGGTGCCGTGGCGATTGCCGCTGAGATAATCCTGATCAGCGCCTGGGCGGGGAAAGTGGATATCAAACGTGTGACTGTAGTACAGCTGGCCACGGCTTCGCTGGTGTCGTTTGCAGCGATGGTCCCTGCCGGGGAAAGCGTGCCGCATTTCAGCCCTGGGCTGGTGATGATTGCCCTGGGGCTTGGGATTTTCAGCGCCATCATTCAGGTGACGATGAACTGGGCGCAGCGCAGCGTGTCGCCGACACGAGCCACGGTAATTTATACCGGCGAGCCGGTTTGGGCGGGGATCTTTGGCCGCATGGCGGGCGAGCGCCTCCCGCTGCTTGCGCTGGTTGGCGGGGCGTTGATCGTCCTCGGGGTGCTGGTTAGCGAACTGAAGCTCAAGCGCAAGAAAGCGGCAAACGCGAAGCGCGACTGGCAGGAAGATACCGAAGGCGAGGGCGTCTGAGCTATACTTCAGGCCAGCGAAAAAAAGGAGAACTCGCATGGCCGCCACCGACATCAAAACCCCTGGACGCCGATCGAAAGCCGTCGCCGCCAAAAAACAGGCCATTCTTGACGCTGCGCTGGCGTTTTTTTCGCAATATGGCATCCACGGCACCAGCCTTGAGCAGGTTGCCGAGCGGGCCGAAGTGTCAAAAACTAACCTGCTTTATTACTACCCTTCCAAAGAAGCGCTCTACATCGCAGTGCTGAAGCAGATCCTGGATATCTGGCTGGCGCCGCTGCGTGCCTTTCGGGAAGATTTGCAGCCGCTGGTGGCGATTGGGGAATACATTCGCCTCAAGCTTGAAGTTTCAAGGGATTATCCGCAGGCGTCGAAGCTGTTTTGCCTGGAGATGCTGCAGGGGGCGCCTTTGCTGAAAGGCGAGCTGACGGGCGACCTGAAGGCCCTGGTGGATGACAAATCGGCGATCGTTGCGGGTTGGGTAGCCAGCGGTAAACTTGCTGCCGTTGACCCGCATCACCTTATTTTTATGCTTTGGGCCACGACCCAGCACTACGCGGATTTTGCCAGCCAGGTTGAGGCCGTTACCGGCAATACGCTGCAGGATGAAGACTTTTTCCGCCGCACGGTGGAAAACGTGCAGCGGATGATTATTGAGGGCATTCGGGTGCGCTAATCGCGCTTACTTAGGGGGCAGGACGCAGCTTACGTCGCCCTCTTCGCACTCCAGCGTGCCCTTCAGCAGCTCGGTACGTTCCAGCGTTTTATCCGCCAGGCAGTTGGCACGTACCATCGGGTAGACCGAACCTTGTTCCGCGCCAGAACTCATAAAATCACAGTCCGCATCGCGGAAGGCAATCCACGCGTTCTGCGCCTTTTTAAGCAGTTCTTTTTGCTTGTCGGTTGCCCGGGACATCACTTCTTTATAGGTTTTATTCAGCCGCTCGTCCTGCTTTTTATACTCTGCGGCATAGCACTGGTTCATATCGGCCTGGGTGGCGGCGGAATCACAGCCATCGGCCAGGGCGGCCCCGCTCAGCAGCAGCCCGCCAACAAGTAAACACAAGCGTTTCATTCTGGTGTCCTCATCAAAAAAAAGGCTCTCATGACGAGAGCCTTTGTATCCTGACAGACTGTTAACCGATTGTCATCAGGCTGGCGTTGCCGCCCGCGGCAGCGGTGTTCACGCTCAGAGAACGCTCCACGTAGAGACGCTCAAGCAGGATGTTACTTTCCCCGCGCGCGAAGCCCTGAACGGAAACAATCGCCCCGGTGCGAGCCGCGACGGCTTCGCAAAGTTTGCGCAGCTGGTCGGAGTCGCCGTGGTAAATCACCGCCTCAAACGGCTGCTTCAGCAGATCTTCCGGCTTGGCAAAATCAACCTGCTGCTGCACGGCTTTAGGCAACTGCTTCGCCAGGTCGCGATGCAGGCTGTCATCCGCCCACAGCACGCGGCTGCCCACGCTGGTTACCGCCGCCAACTGTACTAGCGCATCGCGCTCATCGTCGGCGACGCAAAGAATGCGTTCACGCGGCAGCAGAGCATATGTATTGCGCTCTCCGGTTGGGCCAGGCAGCACGCGCAGCGTTCCGCTTTGCGCCAGTTCACCAAACTGCTGGCAAACGGCTTTCAGTTCCTCGCGGTTGGTCGCCCACTCGCTCAGTGCCTGATGGGCAACCTGCAGATCGCTCTTCAGGGAGGCATCCACCGGGGTTTCCGCATCGTGGCGGTTGAAAGTGGTTTGCAGCGCATTTTCAGGGCGATTCGCCAGCAGGCGGTACAGGTACAGCGGACCACCGGCTTTAGGGCCGGTACCGGACAGGCCTTCGCCGCCGAAGGGCTGAACGCCAACCACGGCGCCGACCATGTTGCGGTTAACGTACATGTTGCCGACGTGGGCGGAGCCGGTGACCTGGGCAATCGTCTCGTCGATTCGGGTATGCACGCCGAGCGTCAGACCATAGCCAGCGGCATTGATCTGCTTAATCAGCGATTCAAGATTGTTGCGGCTGTAGCGCACCACGTGCAGCACCGGGCCGAACACTTCTTTCTTCATCTCGTCGAAGCTTTCCAGCTCGATAAGGGTTGGCGCTACAAAGGTGCCGGACTGCCATTCGCGCGCGTCCACGCTGTTTTCACGCACGGCCTGGAACACGGTGCGGCCTTTGGCGCGCATCGCCTGGATATGCTTCTCAATATTCTGCTGCGCTTCGGCGTCAATCACTGGCCCAATGTCGGTGGTCAGGCGGCCTGGGTTACCCATGCGGCATTCCGCCATGGCACCACGAAGCATTTGCAGCGTGTGGTCAGCCACGTCTTCCTGCAGGCAGAGTACGCGCAGGGCGGAGCAGCGCTGCCCGGCGCTGTCGAAGGCGGAGGAAACCACGTCCACCACAACCTGTTCGGTTAGCGCGGAGGAGTCCACGATCATCGCGTTAAGGCCGCCGGTTTCCGCAATCAGCGGCGTTGGGCGGCCCTGAGGATCGAGGCGGTCGGCGATATTGCGCTGCAGCAGAGACGCGACTTCAGTTGAGCCGGTGAACATCACTCCGCGTACGCGGGAGTCGCCTGTGAGCTGCGCCCCGACGGTTTCACCGCGGCCGGGCAACAACTGGAGTACGCCCGCAGGTACGCCTGCTTCAAGCAGGATCGCCACGCCCTGGGCCGCGATCAGTGGAGTTTGTTCCGCAGGCTTGGCCAGCACGCTGTTCCCGGCGGCAAGCGCGGCGGCAATCTGGCCGGTAAAGATAGCCAACGGGAAGTTCCACGGGCTGATACAGACCACCGGGCCAAGAGGACGATGCGTTTCATTGTCGAAATCGTCACGCACCTGGCCTGCGTAATAGTGCAGGAAGTCCACGGCCTCACGCACTTCGGCAATGGCGTTGCTGAAGGTTTTACCCGCTTCACGCACAAGGATGCCGATCAGCTGCTGCATGCGGCTTTCCATCATCACGGCGGCGCGTTCGAGAATAGCGGCACGCTCCTGCGGAGGGGTGGCAAACCAGATTGGCGCGTGGTTGACGGCATTCTCAAGGGCGAGGGAAACCTCTTCGCTCGTGGCTTCACGGGTGTAGCCCACAATGTCGGTTGGCTCGGCCGGGTTTTTCACCGGCGTTAATTCACCTTCAATAACCGGCTGTTCCAGCACCGGTGTGGCGTGCCATTTCTGTGCAGCGCTGTTCAGCAGGGCGGAAGAAAGCGACGCCAGACGGTGTTCATTGGCTAAATCAAGGCCGCTGGAGTTGGCGCGTTCCGCCCCGTAAAGCGCTTTCGGCAGGGCGATTTTAGGATGCGGCAACCCTGGCTGGCCCTCTTTGGCGGCCATGGCTTCCACCGCGCTCACCGGGTCCGCAACCAGCTCGTCCAGCGGCAGGGTGGCGTCGGCAATGCGGTTGACGAAAGAGGTGTTGGCGCCGTTTTCCAGCAGGCGACGCACCAGGTAAGCCAGCAGAGTTTCGTGCGTACCCACCGGGGCGTAAATGCGGCAAGGGCGGTTCAGTTTGCCGTCTGCGACTTTCCCCACCACCTGCTCATACAGCGGCTCACCCATGCCGTGCAGGCACTGGAACTCGTACTGGCCTGGGTAGTAGTTCTGCCCGGCCAGATTATAGATAGCAGCCAGCGTGTGGGCGTTATGGGTCGCAAACTGCGGATAGATCAGGTTCGGCACGGCCAGCAGTTTCTTGGCGCAGGCGAGGTAGGAGATGTCGGTGTACACCTTGCGGGTATAGACCGGGTAACCTTCCAGACCGTCGACCTGGGCGCGTTTGATTTCGCTGTCCCAGTAGGCGCCTTTGACCAGGCGAATCATCAGGCGGCGACGGCTGCGGGTGGCCAGATCAACCAGGTAATCAATCACAAACGGGCAGCGCTTTTGGTAGGCCTGGATAACAAAGCCGATGCCGTTCCAGCCCGCCAGCTCAGGTTCAAAGCAGAGTTTTTCCAGCAGATCGAGGGAGATCTCCAGGCGATCTGCCTCTTCGGCGTCAATGTTAATGCCAACGTCATACTGGCGAGCCAGCAGCGTGAGGGATTTCAGGCGCGGGTACAGCTCTTCCATCACGCGGTCGTACTGCGCACGGCTGTAGCGAGGGTGCAGAGCGGAAAGCTTGATGGAGATACCCGGGCCTTCATAAATCCCGCGGCCGTTGGAGGCTTTACCGATGGCGTGAATCGCCTGCTGGTAGGAAACCATATAGGCCTGCGCGTCGGCGGCGGTGAGCGCAGCTTCGCCCAGCATGTCGTAGGAGTAGCGGAAACCTTTCTCTTCCAGCTTGCGGGCGTTAGCCAGCGCTTCGGCGATGGTTTCGCCGGTCACGAACTGCTCGCCCATCAGGCGCATCGCCATGTCCACGCCTTTACGCACCAGTGGTTCACCGCTTTTGCTGATGATGCGGTTCAGGGAGCGGGAAAGGCTGGCTTCGTTATGGGTGGACACCAGGCGGCCGGTAAACAGCAGGCCCCAGGTTGCCGCGTTCACGAACAGCGACGGGCTGCGGCCAATGTGCGAGTGCCAGTTCCCGTTGCTGATTTTGTCGCGGATCAGCGCGTCTCGGGTGGCTTTATCCGGGATACGCAGCAGCGCTTCCGCGAGGCACATCAGCGCCACGCCTTCCTGGGAAGACAGGGAGAACTCCTGCAGCAGGCTCTGAACCATGCCCGCGCGGCCGGACGCCGTTTTCTGGTTGCGCAGCTTGTCGGCCAGCTGGTAAGCCAGCTTTTGCGTTTGTTCGGCGATGGCCGGCGCCAGGCGAGCCTGCTCAAGGATCATCGGGACTGCGTCGGTTTCAGGGCGACGCCACGCGGCGGTAATCGCGGCCCGGCTGACGGACTGCGGCAGGATCTGCTCGGCAAAATCGAGGAACGGCTGCGCCACTTCTTCAGGCTGCACCGGAGATTCTTCGCTCTCATTGGCCGCCCCGGCCAGCAGGGCTGGTAGCTCAGGCAGCTCATCGCTGCTTTCCAGGCGCTCGAGATAATTAAAAATCGCCTGCTTAATCAGCCAGTGTGGGGTGCGGTCAATGCGTGAGGCGGCTTCTTTAATGCGGTCGCGCGTCGCTTCATCCAGTTTTACGCCCATCGTGGTGGTGCCCATACGACAGTCTCCAGGTTAATGATGATTCGGGGTTGTGCTTTGTTAGCCAGCAATATCTATTAAGTTGCAACTTTGTGCAACCTTGTTAAATCGAAGCCGATAAAGGGCCCGCAAAAAAGAGGAATTGTTACCAGTAAGATAAGAAAATCGTCTGACGTAGCGGGAAGCGGAACGCTAGATTTATTGATGAAGTTAACACTTTTTAACGGTGCAACCGCTAAAAGTGTGAGTAAGTGCAACCTGGCGAAAAATGCTTACCTAAGGCAGATGCAAACGATGTAAATGCCGTGTTAAATCGTTTGTGAAAAATAAAGGGTTCCGGCAGGATGCATTCCCCATTACATCACGATAACAACACAGCGCCTCGTTCCGGCGCGAAGCAGCCTGGTCAGAGAGAGCAGGCGTAATAGCTATGGAGAAGTCTGAATGACAATTAGCACACCGATGCTGGTGACCTTCCTCGTTTATATCTTTGGCATGATTCTCATCGGCTTTATCGCCTGGCGTTCAACCCGCAGCTTTGACGACTATATTCTTGGCGGCCGTAGCCTCGGGAGCGTGGTGACCGCGCTGTCGGCGGGCGCCTCGGATATGAGCGGCTGGCTGTTAATGGGGTTGCCGGGCGCGATCTTTATCTCCGGGATTTCAGAAAGCTGGATCGCCATCGGCCTGACCTTAGGGGCGTGGATCAACTGGAAATTAGTGGCGGGGCGCCTGCGCGTTCACACGGAATTAAACAACAATGCGCTGACGTTGCCGGATTACTTTACCGGGCGTTTTGAAGACTCCAGTCGCCTGCTGCGGATTATCTCGGCGCTGGTGATCCTGCTGTTCTTCACCATTTATTGTGCTTCCGGCATCGTGGCCGGGGCGCGCCTGTTTGAAAGCACCTTTGGCATGAGCTACGAAACGGCGCTGTGGGCCGGGGCGGCCGCTACCATCCTCTATACCTTTGTGGGCGGGTTCCTGGCGGTGAGCTGGACGGATACCGTGCAGGCCAGCCTGATGATCTTTGCGCTGATTCTGACGCCGGTGATGGTGATCATTGCCGTTGGCGGCCTCGATGATTCCCTGATGGTGATTAAGCAAAAGAGCATCGAAAACGTCGATATGCTGAAAGGGCTGAACTTTGTCGCTATCGTTTCGCTGATGGGCTGGGGCCTGGGCTACTTTGGCCAGCCGCATATTCTGGCGCGCTTTATGGCGGCGGATTCACACCACACCATCGTGAACGCACGGCGCATCAGTATGACCTGGATGATCCTCTGCCTGGCGGGTGCCTGCGCGGTGGGCTTCTTCGGGATTGCCTACTTTAACAACAACCCAGAGCAGGCCGGGGCGGTGACGCAAAACGGCGAACGGGTGTTTATCGAGCTGGCGCAAATCCTGTTCAACCCGTGGATTGCCGGGGTGTTGCTCTCCGCGATTCTGGCGGCGGTGATGTCCACGCTGAGCTGCCAGCTGTTGGTGTGCTCCAGCGCGATTACCGAAGATCTGTACAAAGCATTCCTGCGTAAAGGCGCGAGCCAGAAAGAGCTGGTGTGGGTAGGGCGCATGATGGTGCTGGTGGTGGCGCTGGTGGCGATTGCCCTGGCCGCTAACCCGGAAAACCGCGTGCTGGGCCTGGTCAGCTACGCCTGGGCCGGTTTTGGCGCGGCGTTTGGCCCGGTGGTGCTGTTCTCGGTGATGTGGTCACGCATGACCCGCAACGGGGCGCTGGTAGGGATGATTGTCGGGGCGGCAACCGTGCTGGTCTGGAAGCAGTTTGGCTGGCTGGGGCTGTACGAAATTATCCCTGGTTTCGCTTTCGCCAGTCTGGCGATTGTGGCGGTGAGCCTGCTGGGGAAAGCACCTTCAACGTCCATGCAGAAGCGTTTCGCCGAAGCTGATGCGGTTTATCACACCGCGCCGCCGAGCAAGCTGCAGCCTGAGTAACAGGTGATCTTTTACAGGGCCGATTAATCCGGCCCTTTATAGGTTGCTGACAAAGAGGAAAAAAGCGTGGTTTTTCCCTCTTTGTGGTGAGTAGCCGAAAATCAATGAATTGATTTTCCTGTTTTTTAACGAGCTGTCTGATATTTCTTCTTTCGTCAGAGGGTTGTCATCAGTCTGAAGGGCCGGTTAATCCGGCCCTTTTTACATCTGGTCATAAATATGTAATCCCCGTCTCTTGTTTTTCTTTTCAGCGCTAATGATAATCACAATCGTTATGGTTTACTTTTCTTTACGTCAATTGACTTGTATTCACATCTGAGGTGTCTGGCATGTTTGTTCCGTTTCTCATCATGTTACGCGAAGGGCTGGAGGCAGCGCTCATCGTTAGCCTGATTGCCAGCTATCTGAAGCGTACCCAGCGCGGCCAGTGGATAGCCGTGATGTGGATTGGCGTTTTTGCCGCCGCTGCACTTTGCCTGGGCCTCGGTATCTTCATCAATGAAACCACCGGCGAGTTCCCGCAAAAAGAGCAGGAGCTGTTTGAGGGGATCGTGGCGGTTATTGCCGTGTTTATTCTGACCTGGATGGTGTTCTGGATGCGTAAAGTGTCCCGTAACGTCAAGGTGCAGCTGGAGCAGGCGGTGGATAACGCGCTGCACAGCAAAGGCAACCACGGCTGGGCGCTGATCATGATGGTCTTTTTCGCCGTCGCGCGTGAAGGTCTGGAGTCGGTGTTCTTCCTGCTGGCGGCTTTCCAACAGGACGTGGGCATTTGGCCACCGCTGGGGGCGATGCTGGGCCTGGCCACCGCCATCGTTTTAGGCTTCCTTATTTACTGGGGCGGGATTCGTCTCAATTTAGGCGCGTTCTTTAAATGGACCAGTCTGTTTATTCTGCTGGTGGCCGCAGGCCTTGCAGCCGGTGCCGTGCGCGCATTCCACGAAGCCGGGCTGTGGAACCACTTCCAGGACATCGCGTTTGATATGAGCAACACGCTCTCCACCCATTCGCTGACCGGCACCTTGCTGGAGGGGATTTTTGGTTATCAGGAAACCCCAACCGTGAGCGAAGTAGCGATGTACTTCATCTATCTGATTCCGGCGCTGGTGCTGTTCTTTATGCCGCCGCGCGTGAACAACCAGGCGACCAATACGGCTCGTTAATTGATTTCCGGCGGGGTGACCCGCCGTTCAGTGATAACTACTCATTGTTTAATAGGGATAGGTCATGACCAAACATTTTCGTCTGAAGGCACTGCACGTTGCGCTGCTCGCGCTTGTCTCTTCCACCTTTGCCGCGCAGGCGGCGGACATTCCCCAGGTAAAAGTCACCGTCACGGATAAACAATGTGAGCCGATGAATGTGACCGTGAACGCCGGGAAGACCCAGTTCATTATCCAGAATAACAGCCAGAAAGCGCTGGAGTGGGAGATCCTGAAAGGGGTGATGGTAGTGGAAGAGCGTGAAAACATCGCGCCGGGCTTCTCCCAGAAGCTGACCGCTAACCTGCAGCCGGGTGAATACGACATGACCTGCGGTCTGCTGACCAACCCGAAAGGCAAGCTGGTGGTGAAAGCGACCGGCAAACAGGAAGCGCCTAAATCCGATCTGCTGGCGCTGACCGGCCCAATCACCGAATACAAAGCCTACGTGACCGCTGAAGTGGCTGAGCTGGTGAAAGGCACCAAAGCCTTTACCGACGCGGTGAAAGCCGGCGATTTAGAGAAAGCCAAAGCCCTGTATGCGCCAACTCGTCAGCATTACGAGCGTATTGAGCCGATTGCTGAGCTGTTCTCAGACCTCGACAGCAGCATTGATGCCCGTGAAGACGACTTCGAGAAAAAAGCGGATGACCCGAAATTCACCGGTTTCCACCGTCTGGAGAAGATCCTGTTTGGCGACAACACCACCAAAGACGCCGCGCAGTTTGCCGACAAGCTGAACGCCGACGTGCTGGATCTGCAGACTCGTGTTTCCGAGCTGGCCTTCCCGCCGAGCAAAGTAGTTGGCGGTGCAGCTGGCTTGATTGAAGAAGTCGCTGCGACCAAAATCAGCGGGGAAGAAGACCGCTACAGCCACACTGACCTGTGGGATTTCCAGGCGAACGTCGACGGCGCGCAGAAAATCGTTAACCTGCTGCGTCCTCAACTGACCAAAGAGAACCCGGCGCTGCTGGCGAAAGTGGATGCCAACTTCAAGAAAGTTGACGCCATTCTGGCGAAGTACCGCACCAAAGACGGGTTTGAAACCTACGACAAGCTGACGGATAACGATCGCAAGGCACTGAAAGGGCCGATCACGACGCTTGCGGAAGACCTGTCTCAGCTGCGCGGCGTGATGGGCCTGGACTAAGCATCATGAGCAATAAAGACAACACCGGCGCGCACCAACCGGCGCGCCGCCAGCTGCTGAAAACACTGGGCGCCCTTGGGGGCGCTTTTGCCGTGGGCGGCGGGTGCCCGATGGCGGCCCATGCGGCGAATCCGGCCTCTTCGCCGGGCACGCTGCCGCCGGATGGTCGCCTTGAAAGCCAACCGCTGTATGGTGAACACCAGGCCGGGATTCTGACACCCCAGCAGGCCGCCATGATGCTCGTGGCGTTTGACGTGCTGGCCAGTGACAAAGCCGACCTCGAACGTCTGTTCCGCTTGCTGACCGCCCGCTTTGACTTCCTGACCCGCGGCGGCCCGGCACCGGAAACGCCAAATCCACGGTTACCGCCGATGGACTCTGGCATTCTTGGGGCGGAAATATACCCGGATAACCTGACGATCACGGTGTCTGCCGGCAGCTCGCTGTTTGACGAGCGTTTTGGCCTGCAAAAGCAGATGCCGAAAAAGCTACAGCCAATGACCAGTTTCCCGAATGATTCGCTGGATGCCAGCCTGTGTCACGGCGATTTGCTGCTGCAGATTTGTGCCAACACCAACGACACTGTGATCCACGCGTTGCGCGATATTATCAAGCACACGCCAGATCTCCTCAGCGTGCGCTGGAAGCGGGAAGGGTTCATCTCCAACCATGCGGCGCGCAGCCGAGGGAAAGAGACGCCCATCAACCTGTTAGGCTTCAAAGACGGCACGGCCAACCCTGACAGCCATGATAAACCACTGATGGACGACGTGGTTTGGGTAACGAAGCAACAGCAGGAGCCAGCCTGGGCTACCGGCGGTAGCTATCAGGCCGTGCGCATTATTCAGTTCCACGTTGAGTCCTGGGACCGTACGCCGCTGAAAGAGCAGCAGACTATCTTCGGGCGAGAGAAACACAGCGGTGCGCCGCTGGGTATGACAAATGAGCATGATGTGCCGGACTACGCTGCCGATCCGGACGGCGATGTGATTGCGCTGGATGCCCATATCCGCCTTGCAAATCCAAGGACCAAAGAGACGCAGTCGGGGCTAATGATGCGGCGGGGCTACAGCTATTCACTGGGCGCCACCAAATCCGGCCAGCTCGACATGGGGCTGCTGTTCGTCTGCTACCAGCATGACCTTGAAAAAGGCTTCCTGACGGTGCAGAGCAGGCTGAACGGCGAGGCGCTGGAAGAGTACATCAAGCCGATCGGCGGTGGGTATTTCTTCGCGCTGCCGGGCGTGCCGGATAAACAGCATTATCTGGGGCAGGGGATGATTGAGGCGTAATTATTGCCGTACCGGTGATGAGAGCCGGGAACGAATCTTCCCCTCACCCCGGCCCTCTCCCCACAGGGGCGAGGGAGAAAACAGTCGACGGGAGCATTATTTATTCCCTCTCCCTGCCAGGGAGAGGGTAAATCCAGAAGCGACATTGTGACTGAGGGAAACCTTAGCCGTTCTTATTGAGAGTGGTTTATGTAGATTTTCATTTGCTAACAATTCGCTCCCCCAATTATTCATGACAATTCCCTATGACTATCCCGCTGATATATTTCTGTAATATTGATGTGCGAAAACGGTACACAGCAGCGGATTGCGATTAAACGTTACTTAAAAGTGAAATTTATGTTGCATTTTGGGTGATGTTTGGTGTACTTAAAGCATGAGCGGTAGTTCCCTGCTGTGACGTTTAATCACTACGGAGATCGCGAATGGTTGGGTCCTGTACTGGACGGTTACTTAAACACTTTACCCGCACTACCCAGCGCGGAGGCCTCTCCTCCGGCTTCGCTATCTTCACCGCTAAATTTCCCCATTCAGAGTCAAATCAGCGTCCTAACGGTGCGTCAGGCAACGTTTCGCGTTCGCTTAACGCACCCTCTCAACCGGCAGTTAATGGCTTACAAGGAAGCCAAACCTCATCCGTTAGTGGCCATAATCGCGCCTGTCCAGACGGCGCGGGAAATGAAACCAACTGTAAGGTGCCATCCATGGGAAGACAGAAAGCTGTGATCAAAGCTCGTCGCGAAGCAAAACGTGTGCTGAGACGGGATTCGCGTAGCCACCGGCAGCGTGAAGAGGAATCGGTCACCACGCTTGTGCAGATGAGCGGCGTAGAATCTATAGGCATGGCGCGCGACAGCCGCGACCATTCACCTATCGAAGCGCGGAATGAAGCTCAGGCGCACTATCTTAATGCCATCGAGAAAAAGCAGCTGATATTTGCTACCGGCGAAGCCGGCTGTGGCAAGACGTTCATCAGCGCGGCAAAAGCCGCTGAGGCCCTGATACATAAGGATGTCGACAGGATTATTGTTACCCGTCCGGTGCTGCAGGCCGATGAAGATCTCGGCTTCCTCCCCGGTGATATCTCAGAAAAGTTCGCCCCGTATTTCCGCCCGGTGTATGACATCCTGGTGCGACGTTTAGGGTCGTCTTTTATGCAGTATTGCCTGCGGCCTGAAATTGGTAAGGTTGAGATTGCGCCGTTCGCCTATATGCGCGGACGCACTTTTGAAAATGCCGTGGTTATTCTGGATGAGGCGCAGAATGTCACCGCAGCGCAAATGAAGATGTTCCTCACCCGCCTCGGGGAAAACGTGACGGTTATCGTCAATGGCGATATCACGCAGTGCGATTTACCTGCGGGCGTACCGTCCGGTTTAAGCGATGCGCTGAACCGTTTTGAAGAGGATGACATGGTCGGCGTTGTTCGCTTTGGTAAGCAGGATTGTGTGCGCTCGGCCCTCTGCCAGCGCACGCTGAACGCCTACGACTGACGGTCTTCAACGATTTAGACAAAAGCCCAAACTTCGGTTTGGGCTTTTTTATTTGCGCGAATTATTTGGCCAAACTGTGAAGGGGGTCATAACGCCAGGTCAAGGAGAGACAATTTATGAGGCATGAGAATTATCTCTCTTCAGAATGCATGCCGTATACTTTCCTCAAGCAGAGACAATAGTCTCTCTCCACAAACCCGCTTTGGAACAGCAACAATATGCCACGGAAGTCCGTTACAGCGTATTGAGACTTGAGGAACAACTTATGCAAAAGAAAAAAATTTACCTGTTCTGCTCCGCTGGGATGTCAACCTCGCTGTTAGTGACCAAAATGCGAGCGCAGGCCGAAAAGTATGAAGTGCCGGTAGAAATTGAAGCTTTCTCTGAGTCTTTGGCCAGCGAGAAAGGGAAACATGCGGACCTGGTATTGCTCGGGCCACAAATTGCCTACATGCAGGCAGATATCAAGAAATTGTTGCCCACCAAGCCTGTAGAAGTTATCGATTCTGCTCTGTACGGTAAAGTCGATGGGCTGGGTGTGTTGAAAGCGGCTGTGGCAGCAATTAAGAAAGCAGCGGCCGAGAGTTAATTTTTTATTCTTGTTTTGTTTAATTTTCCGTCAAAGAGCGACTTACACCTACAGCCGTAAGTAATTACGGCTTTCAAGGATATTTATAATATGAGTAAAGTCATTGATTCACTTGAGAAGGTTCTCCTGCCTTTTGCTGTAAAAATAGGAAAGCAGCCTCACGTTAATGCCATTAAAAACGGTTTTATTAAATTAATGCCATTAACCCTAACGGGGGCAATGTTTGTTCTGATCAACAACGTATTCCTGAGCTTCGGCGCAGGGTCATTCTTCTACTCGTTAGGCATCCGTTTAGACCCCGAGACCATTGAAACCCTGAATGGGTTTAAAGCTATCGGCGGCAATGTGTACAACGGTACGTTGGGCATAATGTCGCTGATGGCGCCTTTTTTCATTGGCATGGCATTAGCTGAAGAAAGAAAGGTCGATCCTTTGGCCGCGGGCTTATTATCCGTCGCAGCCTTTATGACCGTTACGCCATATAGCGTAGGCGAAGCCTATGCCGTGGGCGCTAACTGGTTAGGCGGCCAGAATATTATTTCCGGTATGATTATCGGTCTGGTTGTCGCGGAGCTGTTTACCTTTGTTGTGCGCCGGAACTGGGTAATTACCCTGCCGGACAGCGTACCGGCCTCAGTATCCCGCTCGTTCTCGGCGTTAATCCCAGGCTTCCTGATTCTGTCTATCTTCGGGATCATCTCCTGGGCGCTGTCTCACTACGGCAGCAACTTCCACCAGATCATCATGGACTCCATTTCGACTCCGCTGGCGTCAATGGGGAGCGTGGTTGGCTGGGCATACGTGATTTTCAACTCCCTGCTGTGGTTCTTCGGTGTTCACGGTTCCCTGGCGCTTACCGCTCTGGATAACGGCATCATGACCCCATGGGCGCTGGAAAACGTGGCGCTGTACCAGCAGTACGGTTCTGTTGAAGCCGCTATCGAAGCGGGCAAACAGTTCCACTTCTGGGCGAAACCAATGCTCGACTCCTACATCCTGCTGGGGGGTTCCGGTGCGACGCTGGGTCTGATTATCGCTATCTTCATCGCCTCTCGCCGCGCCGATCACCGTCAGGTGGCTAAGCTGGCGCTGCCGTCAGGCATCTTCCAGATTAACGAACCGATTCTGTTTGGTCTGCCGATCATCATGAACCCGGTCATGTTCATCCCGTTTGTGGCGGTACAGCCGATTCTGGCCGCGATCACCCTGATTGCGTACTCCATGGGCATTATCCCGCCGGTCACCAACCTGGCACCGTGGACCATGCCTACCGGCCTGGGCGCCTTCTTCAACAGTAACGGCAGCGTCGCTGCACTGCTGGTGGCGCTGTTCAACCTGGGTGTTGCAACGCTGGTGTACATGCCGTTCGTTATCCTGTCCAACAAGGCACAGGCGGTTATTGAAGAAGAAGAAAGCGAAGAAGATATCGCTAACGCACTGAAATTCTAAGTTCAGCCGGGGGAGGGAATGCCTCCCCCGTTTTCAGAATCCGGGGAGCACGCTTATGTTTGATTTAGATAATGTTGTTGAAACTGAAGTAGAAGTGGACGATCTCGAAGAAGTGGTGATGGGCTTAATCATCAATTCAGGCCAGGCCCGCAGCCTAGCCTACGGCGCGCTCAAAAAGGCCAAGCAGGGTGACTTCGCCGGGGCTAAAGAGATGATGGACCAGTCCCGCACGGCGCTGAACGAAGCGCATCTGGTGCAGACTAAGCTGATTGAAGGCGACCAGGGCGAAGGCAAAACCAAAGTGAGCCTGGTGCTGGTACACGCGCAGGACCACCTGATGACTTCGATGCTGGCGCGTGAGCTGGTCACCGAGTTGATTGAATTGCACGAGAAAATGGACAAGTAGCAGGTCAGCATATGCAGCCAGAGATAGACAATATGGAAATTAACATTGTTCGTGAAAGCCAGCTGTTTAACGGCAAGTGTTTCCATGCGTTTATCTACACCAAAGAAGAGAGCGTGAGCGGGCTGCACCAGCATGACTACTACGAATTCACAATCGTGTTGACCGGGCGCTACTACCAGGAAATTAACGGTAAGCGCGTACTGATGGAGCGAGGCGATTTTGTCTTTATTCCGGTCGGTTCCCATCATCAGAGTTTCTACGAGTTTGGTGCGACCCGGTTATTTAACGTGGGGATCAGTCAGCAGTTCTTTGAACAGCATTATATGCCGCTGCTGCCGTCCCATTTGGTGGCCTCACAGGTTTACCAGATTAAGGATGAATTCCTGGCGTTTATGGAATCGGTGATTGCCTCGTTTAATTTCCGCGAAGGGGAATTTAACGAGTTCCTCGAAATGGTGAGTTTTTATGTCGTCAATCGACTGCGCCATTATCGGGAGTCGGAAAATCAGGATGATATTCCATTGTGGTTAAAATCCACCGTTGAAGGGATGCACGACAAAATGCGTTTTGGTGACAAAGCCTTATTAAACATGGTCGCGCTTTCGGGTAAGTCGCAGGAATATTTAACGCGCGCCACTCAGCGCTATTATGGCAAAACGCCGATGCAGATTATTAACGAAATCCGCATTAATTTTGCCAAGAAGCAGCTGGAGATTACTAACTCATCGGTGACCGATATTGCCTTTGAGTCCGGCTACAGCAGCCCCAGCATGTTTATTAAGAACTTTAAAAAGGTCACCTCTTTTACGCCAAATAGTTATCGGAAGAAATTGTACAGCATTAATTAAGGTGCTGGTTAATTACCACGGTCAATATTGCGTTTTTATTAACTTATTCAATTTTCTAAATACGGCGCGTGGCGCTGTACGGGAGCCTGTATGACTAAGAAATTAAAAGTTGTTACTATCGGTGGCGGCAGCAGCTATACCCCAGAATTACTTGAAGGTTTTATTAAGCGCTATCATGAACTACCGATTACCGAACTTTGGCTGGTGGATGTCGAAGCCGGTAAAGAAAAGCAGGATATAATTTTCAATCTTTGCCAGCGCATGATTGAGCACGCCGGTGTGCCGATGACGGTACACAAGAGCCTCGACCGCCGTGAAGCGCTGAAAGACGCGGACTTCGTGACCACCCAGCTGCGCGTGGGCCAGCTGAAAGCGCGCGAGCTGGATGAGCGTATTCCGCTGAGCCACGGTTATCTTGGCCAGGAAACCAACGGCGCGGGTGGCCTGTTCAAAGGGCTGCGCACCATTCCAGTGATTTTCGACATCATCAAAGACGTGCAGGAAATCTGCCCGGATGCGTGGGTTATCAACTTCACTAACCCGGCCGGGATGGTGACTGAGGCGGTATTCCGCCACACCAACTTCAAAAAATTCATCGGCGTGTGCAACATTCCTGTTGGCATGAAGATGTTTATTACCGACGTGCTGAAGCTGACCCCGGAAGATGATCTGGGCATCGATCTCTTCGGCCTGAACCACATGGTGTTCATCAAAGATGTGCTGGTGAACGGCGAATCCCGCTTTGCCGAACTGCTGGATGGCGTAGCCAGCGGTAAACTGAGCGCTAACTCGGTGAAAAACATCTTCGATATGCCGTTTAGCGAAGGGCTGATTCGTTCTCTGAACCTGCTGCCGTGCTCTTACCTGCTGTACTACTTCAAGCAGAAAGAGATGCTGGCCATCGAAATGGGCGAGTTCTACAAAGGTGGCGCGCGCGCTTCCGTGGTGCAGAAGGTCGAAAAACAGCTGTTCGAACTGTATAAAGATCCTAACCTGGACGTGAAGCCGAAAGAGCTGGAGCTGCGCGGCGGGGCTTACTACTCTGACGCCGCATGCGAAGTGATCAGCGCTATCTACAATGATAAGCAGACCGAGCACTACGTGAACATCCCGCACCATGGGCACGTGGACAATATCCCGGCGGACTGGGCTATCGAAACGACCAGCATCATTGGCCGTGATGGCGCAAGACCGCACCCGCGCGTGACTCACTTCGACGAGAAAGTGATGGGCCTGATTCATACCATCAAAGGCTTCGAAGTGGCGGCGAGCCAGGCGGCGCTGAGCGGTGAATTCAACGATGTGCTGCTGGCGCTGAACCTGAGCCCGCTTATCCACTCTGACAAGGATGCGGAAGTGATTGCCAAAGAGATGCTGCTTGCCCATAAAGCCCATCTGCCAAACTTTGCGAAAACTATCGAAAAACTGGCGTAATGTCTTGCCCTCCCCGGACGGGGAGGGCCACTCAAGAGGGATGCTATGGACCGCTTACTGATTATCAACGCCGATGACTTTGGCCTGAGTAAGGCGCAAAACTACGGCATCATCGAAGCCTTTCACCACGGTGTGGTGACGTCAACCACCGCGATGGTTAACGCTGAAGCCATTAAACACGCTGCCGGGCTGTGCGCACGCTATCCGGGGTTGGGGATCGGCATGCACTTCGTGCTGACGCTGGGACAGCCGCTGACCAACATGCCGGTGCTAACCCGCGAAACGGGCTTACTGGGTAAATGGATTTGGGAGATGGCCGAGCAGGGGCAGTTGGATCGGGACGAGATCAAACGCGAACTGGAAAGCCAGTATCAGCGCTTTATCGAGATTTTTGGTATTGAACCAACCCATCTTGATAGCCACCATCACGTGCATATGATTCCGGAAATTTTCCCCATCGTTGCGGCGTTTGCCAGCGCGAAAGGGATCCCGCTGCGTGTCGATCGTGATGTCGCAGCCCGGGACAACATTTCCCTGGATGGCGTGCGGACTACGCAAGGGTTTAGCAGCGAGTTTTACGGCGATTCTATTTCTGAAAGCCTGCTTCTGGAGTGCGTGGATGCTTCGGCTAAGCGAGAGGAAGCCTCGCTGGAAGTGATGTGCCACCCGTCATTTGTGGATAACACGCTGCTGAAAAGCAACTACTGCTATCCGCGCCTTGCGGAGCTGGAAGTGCTTACCTCCGCGGCGTTGAAGTACGCGATTGCCGAGCGAGGCTACCGTCTGGGCACGTTCCGCGATCTCTAACCCCTATTCGTACTTCGGCCTGCTGTCGATAAGGTGTATTATTGCTGCATCTTATCGACAATCATTGACCGGACGTTTGTACCGGTTAACGAGGTGCAGCTATGTCCGGAAAACGCATCCAACGCGAAAAGCAAACCATCGCTAAAATGCTCGCCCTGTACGAGCGCAAAAACCCAGCTGCCAGCCCCGATCCAGACCACTACTCACGGCTATACGACTACGCTGCCAAAAGGTTGGATCGCTGCGCTTTTGGCGAAGAAAAGCCCGCCTGCAAGCAATGTCCTATCCACTGCTATCAGCCCTCAAAACGTGAAGAAATGAAGCGGGTGATGCGCTGGAGTGGTCCCCGAATGCTGTTTCACCACCCGATTCTGACCGTGCTTCATTTGATGGACGATCGCCGTCCGGTTCCGCCGCTGCCGGAGAAATACCAGCGTAAGAAAGAGTGACGGAGTCAGTCATGCCGGTTTCATCTTAATCGTGTATAAACGCTGACAATAACGCGGCGTTATGCCCGGAGGGTAGGCGATGGGATACGTGGAAGAAATGAGGGCGCTGGTAGGCCACCGGCTTTTATTACTGGCCGGGGCGAATGTCATCATCACCGATGATCAGCAGCGCATTTTGTTGCAGCTGAGGCGTGATGGCGGCTGGGGATTGCCCGGCGGTTTGCTTGAGCCCGGTGAAAGTTTTGAAGAAACGGCTATCCGTGAAGTGAAAGAAGAGACGAATCTTGATGTTCACGATCTGACTTTACTCGGCACTTTTTCGGGTTCGGACTATACGTTTACGCTCGAGAATAAAGACAGGATTAACGTCATTACTTCACTGTTCGAAGTGACAAGCTGGTCAGGCCGTATCATTAATGACCCTACAGAAGGTCTGGCGCTCACCTTCTTTGCGGAAAGCGAGATCCCGGCAGAAACAAAGGATGAATACAGGGGTTATATAAACTACTACCTGGCGCAAAGAGTTGCTAAAAAGTAACTGCAGGTTATATTCGAACCCATCCCTCATAGTGAAACATGCGAAAAAAAAGCCCGCATTTGCATGCGAGCTCTTCTTTAAATATGGCGGTGAGGGAGGGATTCGAACCCTCGATACGTTGCCGTATACACACTTTCCAGGCGTGCTCCTTCAGCCACTCGGACACCTCACCATATTGTTTTGCTGCACACCTTAGGTGGGCAACGGGGCGCTACTATAGGGAGTCAGCCCTCTTCGGTCAAGCCTAATTTATGGATTATGCCGCGTTCGGTTAAGGTGTGAGCGGTTGAGGCGGTTTTAAGGCAAATTCGTCGAAAAAAGCTCCCGCCCGGGTAATTCCTGTGGGCGGGAGAGGGTTAATCATCGCGCTAGCTGGCATTACCTCCCAGCGACTGCCAGAGCGTAATGCGGTTCTCCAGCGCCGTTTGCTGCAGTGAAATAAGCGAGTGGCGAGCGCTCCATAGCGTGCGCTGCGCCGTTAAGGCTGTCAGATAATCGCTGATGCCAATCTGCTGCTGTTTTTGCACTATCTTCAGTGAGGCTTCCGCACTGGACATCGTCTGCTGTGCCAGCTCAAGGCTGCTGGTTTTTAACCTGATAAGGTTTTCTTGTCGGAATCAAATCAAGGTCGACGTACAAATATTGGGTGAATTGTGAAGGGTATATGGCGGTGAGGGAGGGATGATTCTCGCGCCGTCCGTGGCGCTCGCCCTGCGGTTTGCCGAAGGCAATGCAAAACGGTCATCCTGCCGTTTTGTCGAACCCGGTCGAGGGTTCTCATCCGTCCCTCGTGGTGCAACATGCGAAAAAAAAGCCCGCATTTGCATGCGAGCTCTTCTTTAAATATGGCGGTGAGGGAGGGATTCGAACCCTCGATACGTTGCCGTATACACACTTTCCAGGCGTGCTCCTTCAGCCACTCGGACACCTCACCATATTGTCGCTCCAGCGCTGCTGGAACGGGCGCTAATTTAGGGAAAATGGGCTTCGCCGTCAATGCTAATTTCATGTTTTTGGTGCGTTTAGCCAAACTTCGTCCAACTTGATTCTTAAACCACCACAAGATGCTGCTTTTTATTACTTTGGGGCTTGCATGGCGAGTCGATTCGCGCAAGCCTAAGAAAAAAAGGAGGCAGTATGGACATTATTTTTCATCACCCCACTTTTGACACCGAGTACTGGCTGAATCGCCTTCAGCTGGCTTTGCCTGGCGCTCGCGTTCGCCAGTGGAAGCAGGGCGACCAGCAACCCGCAGACTATGCCCTTGTCTGGCATCCTCCGGTGGAAATGCTTAGCGGCCGTAAAGGGCTAAAAGGCGTATTTGCGCTGGGAGCGGGCGTTGACGCTATCCTCAGTAAACTTCAGGCTCATCCTGACATGCTGCCTGACGGCGTGCCGCTGTTCCGCCTCGAAGACACCGGCATGGGGCTGCAGATGCAGGAGTATGCGGTCAGTCAGGTGCTGCACTGGTTCCGTCGTTTTGACGATTACCAAAGGCAAAAACAGCAGGGGCAATGGCAGCCGCTGGACGATTATCGTCGCGAGGATTTCACCATTGGGATCCTCGGTGCAGGCGTGTTGGGTGGTAAAGTCGCTGAAAGTCTTGTGGCCTGGGGCTTCCCGGTTCGCTGCTGGAGCCGCAGTAAGAAAGATTTCCCTGGCGTAGAAAGTTTTGCCGGTGGCGAAGCGCTGCCTGCCTTTTTAAGCGGCACCCGCGTGTTGATCAACTTGCTGCCTAATACGCCGCAAACCGTCGGCATCATCAATCGTGAATTGTTGAGTCAATTGGCTAAAGAGTCCTACGTGATAAATCTCGCGCGCGGGGTTCACCTTGTCGAAGCCGATCTGCTTGCGGCGCTGGATGCCGGGCAGCTCAAGGGGGCAATGCTGGACGTCTTCTCTAAAGAGCCGCTGCCGGAAAATAATCCGCTATGGGCACATCCTCGCGTGGCAATTACGCCGCATGTTGCAGCGGTAACTCGTCCTGATGAGGCGATTGCCTATATAGCAAAAACGATTACTCAACTGGAAAACGGTGAAGCCGTTTCAGGTGAGGTCTCACTTCAGCACGGCTATTAAGCATCAAGCCCGGCCCTGGCCGGGCTGATAACGTTCCAGAAGCAGGCTAAAAATTGTCATAGATTGCTGGTATCCTTACTTCAAAATAGAAAAGGAGAAAGCCATGTATCCCGTTGACCTGCATATGCATACCGTTGCCAGCACCCACGCCTACAGTACCCTCCACGATTATATTGCCGTTGCGAAAGCCAAAGGTATCAAGCTGTTTGCCATTACCGACCACGGCCCGGATATGGCGGATGCGCCGCATTACTGGCACTTTATTAATATGCGTATCTGGCCACGACTGGTCGATGGCGTCGGCATTTTGCGCGGTATTGAGTCGAACATTAAAAATACCGCCGGGGAAATAGACTGCACCGGCCCGATGCTGGACGCGCTGGATTTAATTATCGCGGGCTTCCATGAGCCGGTGTTCCCGCCCAAAGATAAAGCCACCCACACCGAAGCGATGATCGCGACGATGGCGAACGGCGACGTACATATCATCAGCCATCCGGGGAATCCTAAGTTTGAGATTGATATCCCAGCTGTTGCGGCGGCGGCGGCGAAGTATAACGTCGCGCTGGAGCTGAATAATTCTTCGTTTACCCATTCGCGTATTGGCAGCGGCCCAAACTGCCGCGCTATTGCCGAAGCCGTGCGCGATGCAGGTGGCTGGCTGGCGTTAGGATCCGACTCTCACACTGCCTTTACGCTGGGGGATTTCACCGAATGCCGTAAAATCCTCGACGAAATCAATTTCCCGGAAGAGCGGATCCTTAACGTCTCTCCGCAGCGCCTGCTGGGCTTCCTGGAAGCCCGTGGTATGGCGCCAATTGCTGAATTTGCCACACTGTAATTAACACCCGTAATGGATAGAGCCAGTCATGAATGAATTTTCAATTATTTGCCGCGTACTCGGATCGCTTTTTTATCGCCAGCCGCAGGATCCCCTGTTGGTGCCTCTTTTTACGCTGATCCGTGAAGGGAAGCTGGCGGCAAGCTGGCCACTGGAGCAGGATGAGCTGTTGGGCCGGCTGCAAAATAGCTGCGATCCGCAGCTGCTGGCGGGCGACTTTAACGCTTTGTTTGTTGGCGAAAAATGCAGCGTGCCGCCATTCCGTTCCGCCTGGGAAGAGGGCAGCGATGAAGGCGAAGTGCGCCAGTTCCTGAAGCAGCGTGGCATGCCGCTAGGTGAGTCCCCGGCCGATCATTTTGGGACGCTATTGCTGGCGGCCTCGTGGCTTGAAGACCAGTCTCAGGAAGATGAGTTTGAAGCGCAGGTGACGCTGTTTGATGACTACCTGATGCCGTGGTGCGGGACTTTCCTGGGCAAAGTTGAAGCCCATGCCACAACGGCATTCTACCGTACGCTGGCGGCGATCAGCCGTGAGGCGCTGCAGGCCATGCGCGATGAGCTGCAGGAATCAGAGGATGAGTAATTGTGATGTTAATCACAATTAAAATGTAACGCTGATTTCTTATTTGCAAAAAACGTGCGCCAGATCGTAGTGGTTGGTCCGGCCTCTGCTATGATACGGCGCTATGAAGACACTTATTCCATTAGCAATCACCACCGGTATTCTCTCCGGCCTTTGGGGCTGGGTGGCGGTGAGCCTCGGCCTGCTGGGCTGGGCCGGTTTCCTCGGCTGTACCGCTTATTTTGCCTGTCCGCAGGGCGGTATGAAGGGGCTTTTTATTTCCCTGTGTACGCTGTGCAGCGGCGTGCTGTGGGCGCTGGTGATTATTCACGGCAGCGCGCTGGCGCCGCAGGCGGAAATCCTGGGCTACATCATGACCGGCGTAGTCGCCTTCCTGATGTGTATTCAGGCGCGCCATATTTTGCTCTCGTTTGTCCCCGGGACGTTTATCGGCGCCTGTGCAACCTTTGCCAATCAGGGGGAGTGGCACAACGTTGTACCTTCATTGCTTTTAGGCCTGGTGTTTGGCTTTGCCATGAAAAACAGCGGGTTGTGGCTCGCTGCCCGGCGGGACAAGCCAAAACCGAAAGCCAGCTCATTGCTAAGCGAATAAAAAAAACCAGCGAAAGCTGGTTTTTTATCGATGCACAGAGCCTCATGAAGCGGGCGGCGTTGAGAGCTGTTTGTATTTCACCAGCACCGGATTGTTAATATCGGCCGGGTTCTGTAGATCCCAGAGTCCCCGGTCGATACCGTCGTTGACCAGATAGATGACCCCCGTTTCAATGGCGGACATCAGGCACAGCATGACCGGCTCGTTGCTGGTATAGCCCACTTCACCTTCCAGCAGACGCTGATAATCAATAAACCGGAAGACGCCGGCTTGCACCTCGTATGACAGGATCGTTTTGCTGGTGTTGACGGACGACATAACTTCGCCGGTACTGACGTCCACCACCCTTAAATTAACGGCAATTTGATCAAGCTGGTACTGCGTGTCGGCCCCAATGCCAAAGTAGCGAGCGCCCGCACCACCCGACTTGACGTTACTCTCGTAGCCAATGATCGAGCCTTCAATCATCACATTGGCCGCCATCAGAGAGTGCAGCGGGGCGCGGTTATTATCGGCCACGGTGCCATTTTCCTGGGCGGCACGAATAATTTTGCGTTCGTTCAGCAGGTTTTGCAGCCCCTGGCGTTCAAGGGGGATAAACCAGCGGGAATCCTTCAATGCCGTGACCAGCATAGACGTCGCGCTCTGCGGTACGGCGGTAGAAAAGTTGCTGGCAGGATAGGGCTTGAACTGGCCCGTTTCGTCCTGAATGTTATACACCGAGACATAAAGCTTCCCTTTTGCTTCCGGCAAATGCGTCAGGTCGAGGTAGCTTTGCGCGCGCGGTAATAACGTTGGTTTGGCGGCCTCTTTTGGCGGAGCCGTTAAACAACCACTTAATAAAAACACCGCCATAATCAGAAGTATGCGCTGCATGATAGTGATCCTTTCAGAGGTATTATGATTTTAAGCCACTAAAAATTCGTAGAATTCGCCTGCAGGCCGGATACCTGAATGGTTGACGTTTTGCCGGTTTTGCGGTCGGTGACGTTGAGCCGAAGCTGGCCGTCAGTGTTGGCAATATCGACGATAAAATCATTGGTGACCATGCGCCCTGGTTTACCGGTATTAATATTGGTCAGCAGCCCGCCCAGCACCTGCGACTGCAGCGCCTGGGTGAAGTTATCCAGCGCGCTGGGCATTTGAATGCCGAGATCGCTGCTGTAGCTGGGATCTTTATAAGAGTTTTGCGCCTGGGCCGAATTTAACAAATAGGCGCCGTTATTGGGGTTACCGCCAAAATTGGGGTTCACAAACTGGAAAACCATATTCCCGCCCCAGGCCAGCGGCGTAAATAACAGCACGGGCAGTACGGCATGATAAATACGCATCATCGTCTCCTAGAATTCATCGTGGGTTAAATCGCTGGTGCTCAAGAGTTGCTTATCGATCAGCCTGCGTTTAAGCGCCTCATCGGTATGGAGCAGTGCAACGTCAACGTTTTTGTCAAAGTCGCGCTTTGTGGGGAAAAGAAAAGCCTGATAAACAACATCCTGGCCTGCGGTAATCGTTATCCAGCTCCCCCAGCGGGCGCTGGGGCGCTCGTTGATGGTTAAATTACCGGTATAGTTGCTTTCCCATTTATCGCTGAAGGCGCGATAAAAGCTGTGGCCAACGGAGGTGACGGTATGGTCTGTCAGCAGTCCAGGGATCTCGACTTCTTCGGCCAGGACACTGCTTATCAGGCAGCAGCAAGCTGCCAGCGTAAATGCAGCTGAACGTTTCATGGGGCTATCGCCGAAGATTATCGTTGGCCCAGGAAACCGCCTGAGTTCGATTCTTGACGGCTATCTTTCTGAACAGGTTATACAGGTGCGTTTTGACCGTGTTCTCGCTGATAAACAGCGAACGCGCGATTTCAACATTGGAAGAACCAACGCGCAGCTTATTCAGTATTTCCTTTTCGCGCTGTGTCAGGCGGGATGACTCGGCGTTGTTAAACCGGTAGTTGCCGGATTGGCTGATCAGATAACTGGCCAGTTTCTGCGGGAAGTAACATTCGCCAGCCAGTACCCCGCGCAGTCCCTCGATGACTTTGGGCTCTTCTACAGCAAGATAAAAAACGCCATTGATGTGCGGCCAGCTTTCAATCTCGCGGAAGGGATACTCCTCCGGCGTATTGAGTAACAACAATTTTATCTGACAGTTTTTACGACTTAGTTTATCCTGCCAGAACAGAATGGTCTTTTTATCTGTTTCCGCCATATCAAATAAAATCAGAACATTACCGGGAAACTCATCCAGTGGCCGCTGAATATTATGAATACGGCCATTTATTTCTAACGAGGCGCGCAGGTGCTGTAATAAGGCTGAAGCCTGGAGAGAGGGTTTTGTCATTAACAATAACGTAGGGCCCTGAAGGGCATGGACTTCATTATACATGATGAAACTCCACCTGGTTTATGTCGCTACCTTTTGAATTAATAAGAATTAATTCTCTATAACGTGACGAGTGCCGCGACGGTGCTGTATGTTAAATATTTTTAATCGCCGAAATGATTTTATTTCGGTCAGCAAAAGAAAATTAACTAAAGAAGTGGTAACTGTTTCCAATTTAGCGATTGGATATTTTAACGCAAGTGTTAACTATGTAACTAAATGTTTCTTTGGATATTAAAATGTTTCAATTGAGAGTGTTCGCTATTTAATTTTAAGCAGAAAGTTGTACGTTTTTTGCTTTCTGTATAGAAAATTAATTTTGATTTTTAATTTTAAATAATTGTATTTTATGTGTTTTATTTTTTATTTTTTTGTTTTTTCTCACTCTGTTCATAATTTTAAAAACTGCGTTCCCAGCATTCAACCGCTTCGCTTAAGAAAACTGATCATGATGACAAGGTTTTTTCATAAACTGACTAAGCATCGCTTAAGTTGTGCTAAGTCAGTGAGAGTTAAGGTGACTTTAAATAAGTGTGCTAATGATTATCCGATCCCTGGAACAGGGGATTGTAATAGTGATGATTGTCTGTTTTTATTTCTTATTAATACTTTGGTGTGAATTTTATAATGCAAAATACCACCCCAGCATGAGATATTTTTAATTGTTGCCGTAACATACTCATTTGCGTAACGATGCAATAACACATTATTGTTGGTCCGTTATGCTTGACCTGAATGTTACGCGTCATATTGTTCCGGCATTATCTGGTTCAGGGTGACAGAATGAAAAAATATTTTATTTCTATAATGTTCGCTGGCCTGGCGAGTCATTGTTTTGCGGCGAGTAACGATCTCGCCACTGCTGAGTATAATTTTGCTGTCAATGAATTGAGCAATCCTCAATTTAATCAAACGGCCATTATTGGCCAATCTGGTAGCAATAATAATGCTGCAGTAGTTCAGCGGGGTCAGAAGCAACTTTCTGAGGTTACGCAAAGCGGAGCAGGCAACCGGGCAAACATCGAACAATCAAGTAGTTATAACCTGGCTTATATCTCGCAAGAAGGTAACGCCAACGAGGCGGGTATTAAGCAGGATTCATTTGGTAATGCGGCGCTTATTATCCAACGAGGTTCTGGTAATAAAGCAAACATTACCCAGTACGGTACCCAGAAGTCAGCAGTTGTTGTGCAAAACCAGTCACAAATGGCGATTCGCATTATTCAGCGATAAGCAAAATATTTGGGCTGAAACTATCAATCCGATGGGGGTTTTAGTATGAATCTTTTCAAAGTGGCAGCATTAGCAGCACTGGTTGTTTCCGCAGGTGCAATGGCGACCTATCCGCAGCAGGCTCAGCACTCGACCTTGAAAATATATCAGCAGGGTAACGGAAATAATGCCACAGCGCTGCAGTCGAATGCGTTCTATTCGAAGACTGAAATTAAACAGCTGGGCACGGTGAATGGGGCAAAAGTTGGCCAGGGCTCTGACAGCAGCGATATTAAACTGCTGCAGGATGGCTACGGTAACAATGCCACCATCAGCCAGTGGAACGGGAAAAACGCGCAGATTGATGTTCAGCAGTTCGGGACCAACAACGGAGCAGTGGTTAATCAGACGGCATCCAGCTCTCTGGTGTCGGTCACCCAGTTCGGCAACGGTAACCACGCCACTGCGTCTCAGTACTAAAGCGACCTGGCTATCGCGTGAACAGGGCCGACGGCCCTGTTTTTCTTTGGAGGTTGTATGCATACCCTGGTATTGCTTGCCGCACTCTCAAGTCAGCTGACGTTTAATACCCGGCAGCAGGAAAACATCTACACAATAACGCCTGTCGCGACGCTGGCGGCGGATTGCCAGTGCACCTTGACGCTGGTGGCAACCAAAACCGGCCCGTCGGGGAAAAGCTCCAGCCACCAAAGCAGCGAACTGTTTATAAAAGCGCATCAGGCCGTCGATCTGTCGCAGCTAAGTTTGAATATTGACCCCGGAGACAGCGTCACGGTCACTGTTACCCTGAGCGACGGAAAAGCCTTTCACCTTGAGCAACAGTGGCAAAAGCCGGGGAAGTCTTGACCGCAAACAAATATATGTGACGGAAGTATTGCAAGAACAAAAAACATGGATCACTGTTTAATTATCTTTGATTTTCTGCCGATAACCTTCAGGGACGACAGCAATCGAGGAGTAATAAACGTGAAAGCAAGTTTTCAGCAGTATTTGCTTTGTCTGGCGCTGGGCATCGCGGTTTCACCGCTGTCTCAGGCTGCATCCTCTGGCATCATTCATTTTCGAGGTGAAATAGTAGAAGGTGGCTGTCAGTGGACATCGGCCAGCTCCAATGTCGCCATGACCTGCACCGAAAAAGGCAAACCCGTCACTCAGACCGTTGCCCTTAGCTCCCTGGATGGTATTACCCTTCATAATGACAGTACGATGCAAACCCGTGTGAAATACCTCGACCCACAGCACAAAACAGCAGTGCTGTACGTTACCTATCAATAACGCCACGGCCCGTTTAACGCGGGCTGTGTATTTTTGGTTTCAGACCACATAGCAGAGTAAACTAACGCGGATCGATTTCAGTTGAACGCATAGGGTTATTGCTGTGAAAAAAAGTTTGCTCCTTTCTCTTCTGCTGGTGGCGCAGGTGACCGGGGCGGTAACGCTGGATGACATCCAAAAGCGATTTGCCGCCGTGCCGGTAATGCGGGCGCAGTTTGAGCAGGAGCGCCAGATAAAAGGCATGGCGCAGCCGCTGCATTCCAGCGGGCGGATTGTGGTGACAAAGCATAAAGGGCTGTGGTGGCAGCAGCGTCAGCCTTTCCCGATGGGACTGGTTGTTGGGGAGAATCGGATGGTTCAGGTGATGGGTAACCAGCCGCCGCAGGCAATCACCGCGGAGAACAATCCGCCAATGTTTCAGTTCAACCAACTGCTGCGTACGCTGTTTTATCTCGATCGAAAAGCGCTTGAGAAAGACTTTATCAGCGAGTTTTCCGACCTGGGGGAGGGAAGATGGCGGCTGGTATTAATTCCCTTTGAGAAAACGCTCAGCGGGCTGTTCCGCTCGATTACGCTTTATGGTGAGAAGTCGCTGGACCGAATTGAGCTGAATGACGTGGAGGATGACGCCACGGAAATAACGTTTACGCACCATCAGTTTGAACCCCGCAGACTTAGTCAGGAAGAGCGCAAACGCCTTGTCTTCTAAATAATGCCCGGCCGCTAGCTGAGTTTTTGATTGCGTTGGCGGCGGCTGGCGGCATAATGTGTAAAACTTAATTAGAACGATAACTATTGCTATTTATATGGACGTTTCTTTAAGCCGCCGACGCCTGCTGGCGCTAGCCTCCCTGCTGCCTCTGGCGGCCATTCTTCCCTGCCAGGCTGATGCCCACCGCTTTGATGTCGCACGTATTATTGCCCTGGAATGGCGACCGGTTGAAATGTTGCTGGCGCTCGGGATTATGCCGATGGCGATTGCCGATAAGCGTAATTATCACCGCTGGGTAGGGGAGCCAACGTTGCCTGAAACCGTCGTTGACGTTGGGCTGAGAAACGAGCCTAATCGCGAGCTGATGCAGCGTCTCACCCCTTCTCTTTTTCTCATCTCCAAAGGCTTCGGGCCGGCTGAGTCAGATTTAACACCTATCGCTCCCTGCTGGTCGACGGCCTTTAATGATGCCTCTGGCCGCCCGCTGGCGCTGTTGGAAAAAGATCTTCTGAGGCTCGGGCAGTTTTTAGGGCGGGAGCAGCAGGCTACCGAACATCTGGCCCATTTTCACCAGCAGATGGCCGCCACCCGCGCAAAGCTGCCGGGTAATCCCAACCCGCTGGTGATGTTTTCATTTCTTGATAGCCGCCGGGTGATGATCTTTGGCCGCAACAGCCTGTTTAACGACCTGCTGGAACGGCTGGGGATGCGTAACGCCTGGGACGGGAAAACCAATGCCTGGGGAAGCGCCATTGTGGGCATTGAAACCCTGGTCAGGCTGGAAAACGTCACGGCAATTTGCTTTATGCACGGCGATGACGATCCGGTCAAAACGGTGGCGAAATCTGCGCTATGGCAGGTTATGCCTTTCGTGCGCGAGGGCCAGTTACACCTGCTGCCAGCGGTATGGTTTTACGGCGGCAGCTTCTCGGCGCTGCGTTTTTGCCAGCTCCTGCCGGAGGCACTGTGCGCATAATCCTGCTTATACTCTGTGCCTTCACGCTGTTTTTGACCGGCTACAACTTTCAGCAAATGCTGCCTGCCGGGCTCTGGTGGCAAGCGATAACGCTGCCTCAGGTGACCGATGTTTCGCAGATGCTGTTTCACTACAGCCTGCTGCCGCGAACCGTGCTTGCGCTGCTTACCGGCGCCGGGCTGGCTCTGGCCGGTTGCCTGTTCCAGCATATTTTGCGCAACCCATTGGCCGAACCGGCCACCCTTGGCGTTGCGGCTGGGGCACAGCTGGGGCTGACCCTTGCGACGCTGTTTTTGGCGGGGGCAGGGGAAACCGGCAAACAGCTTGCGGCGCTGGCTGGCGCAATGGCCGTAGGCAGTATTGTGCTCGGGGCTGCCTGGGGTAAACGAATGTCGCCGGTTACGCTAATCCTTGCCGGCCTGGTATTGGGACTTTATTGCGGGGCCGTAAAAAGCTTCCTCGTATTGTTCAACCATGAACGCCTGCAAAATCTGTTTATCTGGAGCAGCGGGATGTTGAACCAGTACGACTGGGCTGGCGTGGAGTTTCTTTGGCCGAGGCTTCTGGCCGTGCTGGTACTCATCGTACTGATGATTCGCCCGCTGGGTATGCTGGCCCTGGATGACACCGTATTACGTGGACTGGGGATGAAGCTGGCTTTAGTGCGCGTGGGCGGGCTATTTTTGGCCCTGCTGCTGAGTTCGATGCTGGTCAGCGTGGTGGGCGTGATCGGATTTATTGGTCTGTTTGCTCCGGTCCTGGCCGGCATGTTTGGCGTGAGACGTCTGCTGCCTAAACTCCTGGCTTCGATGGCGACGGGGGCATTGCTGCTGTTACTGAGCGATCAACTGGTTCTGTGGGTTGGACGCTATTGGCAAGAACTGCCCACCGGCGCCGTGACGGCGCTGGTGGGGGCACCTTTAATGCTGTGGTTATTGCCACGCCTGCGCCATCAGCGGTTGGCGGCTTCTGATGATGCCAGCGCGATTGCGGAACGCCAACTTTCCCCCGCTACGGTATTGCTGATTATTGCTGTTTTGGCGCTGGTTGCCTTGCTCGCGCTGGGCGTTGGGCGGGAAAGCGCAGGCTGGTTTATCGGCATACAAGAAATGTGGCAGTGGCGCTGGCCGAGGGTGCTGTCGGCGCTTGCCGCGGGCGCAATGCTGGCGGCGGCCGGTACGCTGGTACAAAAAATGACCGGCAATCCGATGGCCAGCCCCGAAGTGCTGGGCGTGAGCTCCGGCGCGGCCTGCGCCATCGTGTTATTGATATTTCTCGTCCCCGGCGACGTCAGCGCCTGGCAACTGCCGGCGGGCTTTGCCGGCGCGGCGCTCACGCTGCTGGCGATGCTCGTTTTAGCCCGCTCCGGGCTGGCTCCGGGAAGGCTTTTACTGACCGGTGTGGCGCTGAGTACCGTTTTCGCCACGCTGCTCACGCTTTATCTGGCCAGCGGAGATCCGCGCAGCGGGTCGGTGCTGACGTGGCTGTCCGGCTCCACCTGGAAAGTAACCGGGCAGCAGGCGCTGGTGAGCGGGGGCATGGCGCTGGCGCTGATTGGGCTTACGCCCCTGGTGCGCCGCTGGCTCGCTATACTCCCGCTGGGCGGTGAGACGGCTCAGGCCCTGGGCATTGCCCTGAGTCAATCGCGCATCAGCATTCTGGTGCTGGCAGCCGGACTAGTTGCTGCCGCAACGCTCTGCGTGGGGCCACTAAGTTTTGTTGGGTTGATGGCACCGCACATGGCAAGAATGCTCGGCTTCCGCCGCGCAATGCCCCAGCTTATCGTGGCTATTGCTATCGGGGCCGGGCTGATGCTGCTGGCCGACTGGCTGGGCCGAAGCCTTATCTTCCCATTCCAGATCCCGGCAGGATTGTTAGCCACGCTCTGCGGGGCACCGTACTTTATCTGGCTGTTACGCAAAGCGTGACAGGCCTTAAAAGCAGGCTCGTTCCGGGCGTGCCTGCTGTTTGAGTTCCTCTCTATTTCCGTGGCCAGGCGTTTTTACTGGTCAATCTCCCTCTGGGCATTTTTCTTGCAATTTCTAATGATGAAACGATAATCACGATCAAAATCATAATCGTTCTCATTAATTGTTTTTATTTTACCAGGAAATTTCAATGCCTCACCAACCACCTCGCCAGGCCGGGTTTAAACCGCGCCTGATCGCAGCGTTGATCGCTGCCGCCTGCATGCCTGTTGCCGCTGCGCCACAGGAAAATCCTCAGCAAAAAGCTTTAGTTAAAGAAGAGACCATTACCGTCACGGCGACCCCGGATACGCAGTTCCGCGAAGGCGGTAACGAGCTGGTGCCTGCTTACCTGGACGGGCAGGTGGCCAATGGCGGTCGCCTGGGCATGCTCGGTGAGCAGGATGCGCGCAACGTGCCGTTTAACGTCATCGGCTATACCTCTAAAATGATCGAGGATAAGCAGGCCAATACCCTCAGCGACATTGTCCGTAATGACGCGACTATTCAGCCCGTGCGCAGCTACGGTAACTTTGGCGAGTCGTACCGCGTGCGCGGTTTCCTGTTAGACGGGGATGATATTTCTTACGGCGGTCTGTATGGCGTATTGCCGCGGCAGATCACCAGCACGGCTCTTGCGGAACGCGTCGAGGTGATTAAGGGCTCCACGGCCTTCCTGAACGGTGTTCCTCCGGGCGGGTCTGGCGTGGGCGGGGCCATTAATATTGAGCCCAAGCGGGCAGGTAGTGAACCACATACCCAACTTGGCGTGGATTACACCGGGCGTTCGCAGGTTGGGGGCTCTTTGGATACTGGCCGCAGGTTTGGGGATAACGACCAGTTTGGCGCCCGCGTGAACCTGCTGCACCGTGAAGGCGAGAGTGAGATTCGCGAGCAGAAGAACAGAACATCGTTGGCAAGCGTTGGGCTGGATTACAAAGGCGACAGGCTGCGGACGTCGTTCGACGGCGGCTACCAGAAGATGACGGTACACAATGGCCGTATCGGGGTGGGGGTTGGCGCTATTACGCAGATGCCTGATGTGCCGGATAACCTCACAAACTACGGGCAGCCGTGGGTTTATTCAGACATGAGCTCTCGCTTTGCCGCGCTGCACAGCGAGTATGATGTGGCGAACAGCTGGACGCTTTATGGCGCGCTGGGCACCAGCGAAACCGACGAAAGAGGCAATTACAGCGTGCCTAAGTTTGTTGATAACAAGGGCCACACCAGCCAGACTCGTTTGTCTACGCGATACATCGCCGACGCTTTCTCCGGCATGGGCGGCGTGCGGGGGAAATTTGATACCGGCTTTATCGGCCACAGCGTGAACCTCGGCTATTCCGGTGTTTACCGTAAAACCCGCGCGGCCTACACCATGTCATCCAGTAAAACCGCCGTTGGGAATAATATCTACGATCCGTCTTATCTCGACCTGAGCCGTTTCCCGACGGTCGCTTCCGGTAGCAATATGGACGATCCGACCCAGCGGAGCCGCACGATAACAAGCGGGGTTTCGCTGTCCGATACGCTCTCCGCGCTGGACGATAAGGTGCTATTGACCGTGGGCGCTCGCCGCCAGGACGTGCGGGTTCGTAACTACAGCTATACCGGTGTGGAAGACCCTAAAACACGCTTTGATGCTTTCAAGGTTACGCCAGTTTATGGCCTGGTAGTGAAGCCGTGGGAGCCGGTTTCTTTTTATGCGAACCACATTGAAGCGCTGCAGCCTGGGCCGACAGCAACCTCTAAAGCAACCAATGCCGGAAACGTGGTCGGGGTTGTGCAGTCGAAGCAGAACGAAGTGGGCATGAAGATGGACTTCGGCCGCGTGGGCGGCAGCCTGGCGCTGTTTGAGATCGAAAAGCCGGTGGGGATGCTCGACAGCAACAATCTTTACGGCCTGTATGGCGAACAGCGCAGCCGCGGTATGGAACTGAACGTATTTGGTGAGCCACTGTACGGCGTGCGCCTGTTGGGAAGTGTCCTTTGGCTTCAGCCAGAAATGGTGAAGACTAACGGCGGGACAAACGACGGTAAGGATGCGATCGGCGTTCCGCGTTACTCCTGGTCCGTGGGCGGCGAGTGGGATCTGCCTTGGGTGCAGAACCTGACTGCGACGGGGACGCTAATTCGCACCGGGTCACAATACGCCAACGCCGACAACAGCATTAAGCTGAACGGCTGGACTCGCCTCGATCTCGGCGTGCGCTACAGCACGAAGGTTAACGAACAGACGCTGACCTGGCGCGCCAACGTCGAAAACGTGACTAACGAAAAATACTGGGCTTCTGTCGACGACAGCGGGGCGTATATTACGCAAAGTGACCCACGCACCCTGAAACTTTCCATGACTGTTGATTTCTAATCCAATAACAAAGGCCCCGTGAAGGCGGGGTTTTTTGTGGCTGATATCCGGAGATTTTCAAAAGTTGAAATGTCCGGAAACGATAATAGTCATGTACGCGCCCCGTCTGACGAGAATAGACTACGGCAAAGTACAGTTGGAGAATGGTTAATGAGTGAACGCATACAGGTCGTCCAGGGAGACATCACGCAGATTGAGGTCGATGTGATCGTCAACGCGGCAAACCCTTCGCTGATGGGCGGTGGGGGAGTGGATGGGGCGATACATCGCGCCGCCGGACCTGCGCTGCTGGAAGCCTGTAAAGCGGTACGCCAGCTGCAGGGCGAATGTCCCCCGGGTCAGGCGGTGATTACCGAGGCCGGGAACATTCCGGTAAAAGCGGTGATTCACGCCGTGGGGCCAGTCTGGCACGGCGGCGAGCAGAACGAAGCCGAGCTTTTGGAACTGGCCTACCGTAACAGCCTGGATTTAGCCGCCGCTAACGGCTACCGCTCAATTGCTTTTCCGGCCATCAGCACCGGCGTGTATGGCTTCCCAAAAGCGCAGGCCGCACGCATAGCGTGGGATGTTGCTTACAAATACATTGGTCTGCGCCCGCTGCCGGAGCGCGTGGTATTTGTTTGCTTTGATGATGAGAACACGCAGATTTATCAGCAGATTGCGGCTGAGTGTCATAAATAAATCACGACTGCTTCATAAAACTTCAATCTGTGGCCGCTATGATTTCTGTCGCAGAGATAAAAAAGGCCGGTGTTCATACCCGGCCTTTAGTGTGTTATCCCGCAAAGGATTGTGGCGTCGCCGCCTTCTCCTTCGGCTTGCCTGAAAACAGGAAACGAAGCAGGGGAATGCGCAGGTGCAGCTCGTAAAGCAGCAGCGCGATGCCGACTACAAAGACCAGCCCGCTGAAGAAACCTAAAATATTGGACGTGATGTGCGGCGTGATAAACGCGCCGAAGAACAGCGTGAGCGGATGGTGTACCAGATAGATAAACAGCGATGCATTAACGAAATAGGTCACTCGCGCGGATTTAAAATTCAGCATTTTATAGCCCAGCGAAAACACGACGTTGACCATCCATAGCCCCATCAGCATGGTGATCACGCTTTCCGTTTCGTACATCCAGGCATCGCCGCTGCCGTAGCGCTGGTTTAATAAATAGGCGGCAAACGCAAAGACCGCGCCCACCTGACTCCAGCGTGAAGGCGTGGTGAACAGGATTTTCAGCGACTCGCGTTTGAATGTCAGCGCGCCAAGCATAAAGAACGGCAGATAAAACAGCGTTTGCATCACCACGAAATTAAACAGCCCGTCGCTTAATAACGGCGCGTGGATAATAAAAATAGTCCGGCGAATAGCGGCGTATAAAATGCCGAAGCCGAGAAATAAAAGTGAGAGTTTTCCCAGGGTAATTGGTGAATTATTATTCTGTTCGTTTCTAATTATAAAATTATTAATTTTTTGAAACAAAACCATGCCCAGGGTCGTTAATATCACCAGGACCAGTAAAAACCACAGGTGAGACACAAGCTCCCACACCAGCGTATTGTATTTTTGATAGCCGGTGAGCGTATGCCACAGGCCAGTTTTGTCGTTGATGTACTGCAGCATCATGAACTGAGGCAGCGTCAGCAGCGGTATTGCGGTGAGCATCGGGATGCCGACGCGCTCTACGCGCACTGTCCACCAGCGTTTCAGCGGGTAGCGCAGAAATAACATGTAGGAAAAATAGCCAGAAATAACGAAGAACACCTGCATACGAAACGCGTGAATAAAATCATTAAACAGCGTCAGGCTCGCGGAGGGTTCTGCGCTATTGACGTGCCAGTGATGGCTCGAATAGATGAGCGAAATGTGGAATGGAATGCCCAACAGCATCAACCATGCACGAATAGAATCCAGGAAAAACTCACGTTGTTGCGGTGCGTTACTCATAATACTCCAGACATTTTCAGACTATTCGTCTTATCCTTAAGACCCTATCCCATCAGGCTAAAAGTCCAGTTCAGTCTACATATTCGTGGCAACCCTACACTAAGCATGTCATCCTGTCGCCAGGATGAACTCTTAAAGCGTAAGCAGTTGTCTTTATTTTGCTTAAACCCTGAGCCAGTACGCTGAACAAAGCGGTGATTTGGTTGTCGGAAAGCAAAACTTTCCATTAAAATGGATAGATTGATTTAAGCACACAAAGGGGGATGTGCTGGTTAATATGAAACATAAAGCAAATATGATGAAAGTGTCCTGGCTTGGCGCTGCGGTAATGTTGTCCCTTTATACCACCTCGGTTTGGGCGTTCACTATCGACGATGTCGCAAAACAGGCGAAAACCTTAGCGGGCAAGAGCTACGAAGCACCGAAAAGCAACCTGCCTTCGCAATTCCGCGAGATGAAATACGCGGACTACCAGCAGATCCAGTTTAATCACGACAAAGCTTACTGGAGCAACATCAAGACCCCATTCAAGCTCGAGTTCTACCATCAGGGTATGTACTTCGACACGCCGGTAACCATCAACGAAGTGACCGCCACCGCGGTGCACCAGATCAAATACAATCCGGACTATTTTAACTTCGGTGATGTAAAGCACGATAAAGATACCGTAAAAGATCTCGGTTTTGCCGGGTTCAAAGTGCTCTATCCGATCAACAGCAAAGATAAGAACGACGAAATTGTCAGCATGCTCGGAGCGAGTTACTTCCGCGTAATTGGCGCCGGCCAGGTGTATGGCCTGTCTGCCCGAGGACTGGCGATTGATACTGCTTTACCGTCTGGTGAAGAGTTCCCTCGCTTCCGCGAATACTGGATTGAACGTCCAAAGCCAATGGATAAAACGTTAACCCTGTATGCACTGCTTGATTCCCCACGAGCGACCGGGGCTTATCGTTTCGTTATCACCCCTGGACGCGATACCGTGGTGAACGTGCAGTCGAAAGTTTACCTGCGTGACAAAGTAGGCAAGCTGGGCGTTGCGCCGCTGACCAGTATGTTCCTGTTCGGGCCAAATCAGCCTTCACCAACCACCAATTTCCGCCCGGAACTGCATGACTCCAACGGCCTGTCTATTCACGCCGGCAACGGGGAATGGATCTGGCGTCCGCTGAATAACCCGAAACACCTGGCCGTTAGCTCTTACGCTACGGAAAACCCGGTCGGCTTTGGCCTGCTGCAGCGTGGTCGTCAGTTCTCCCGCTTTGAAGATTTAGACGATCGTTACGACCAGCGCCCTAGCGCGTGGGTTGCACCGGTCGGGGATTGGGGTAAAGGCCGCGTAGAGCTGGTTGAAATCCCAACCAACGATGAAACGAATGACAACATCGTTGCTTACTGGACGCCGGATCAGTTGCCGGACCCAGGCAAAGAGATGAACTTTAAGTACACCATCACCTTTAGCCGCGACGAAGACAAAATGCATGCGCCGGATAACGCGTATGTGTTGCAAACTCGCCGTTCTACCGGGGATGTGAAGCAGTCTAACCTGATCCGCCAGCCGGACGGCACCATTGCGTTTGTGGTGGACTTTACCGGGGCAGAGATGAAAAAACTGCCAGCCGACACGCCGGTCACCGCACAGACCAGCATTGGCGATAACGGTGAGATCGTTGACAGCCAGGTGCGCTATAACCCGGTCAACAAAGGCTGGCGTTTAACGCTGCGCGTGAAGCTGAAAGACGAGAAGAAGACGACGGATATGCGTGCTGCGCTGGTTAACGGCGAGCAGACATTGAGTGAAACCTGGAGCTACCAGCTGCCTGCCAATGAATAAGTCTACTGAATTCTCGCCTGACTACATCGAAGCACTCCCGCTTTCTGCTGAGCAGAAGGCGGCTTTGCCTGCGTCCGATCTTCAGGCGGTGCATGAGGCGCTTGATGCGCAGCATCACCACTTTGAACGAGCGGATGATTCTCCTCTGGCTTCGGTAAAAGCTCGTCTCGAGGCGAGCTGGCCGGGTTCTCTCGGCGGCGAACAGCTGATCACCGATGATGAAGGGCGCACCCAGCTTCAGGCTATGCCGAAAGCGACGCGTGCTTCTATGTTCCCGGACCCGTGGCGTACCAACCCGATTGGCCGCTTCTGGGATCGCCTGCTTGGGCGTGAAACGAAGTCTAAGTTCGCGTCTAAAGAAGAAGAGGCCTCTGAGCAGAAATGGCGTACCGTCGGCACGATTCGCCGCTACATTCTGCTGATCCTCACGCTGGCCCAAACCGTGGTCGCAACCTGGTACATGAAGACGATCCTTCCGTACCAGGGCTGGGCGCTGATTAACCCGGCGGACATGGGGGGCCAGGATCTGTGGGTCTCCTTTATGCAGCTGCTGCCGTACATTCTGCAAAGCGGCATCCTGATCCTGTTTGCCGTGCTGTTCTGCTGGGTCTCTGCCGGTTTCTGGACCGCGCTGATGGGCTTCCTGCAGTTGCTGATGGGCAAAGACAAATACAGTATTTCTGCGTCAACGGTGGGGGACGAGCCCATCAACCCCGAGCACCGTACCGCGCTTATCATGCCGATTTGTAATGAAGACGTCGATCGCGTGTTTGCCGGCCTGCGTGCGACGTGGGAATCCGTCAAAGCCACCGGGCAGCAGGCGCACTTCGATGTGTATATCCTGAGCGACAGCTACAACCCGGATATCTGCGTTGCGGAGCAAAAAGCCTGGATGGAGCTGATTGCGGAAGTGCAGGGTGAAGGGCAGATCTTCTATCGCCGCCGCCGTCGCCGCGTGAAGCGTAAAAGCGGCAACATCGATGACTTCTGCCGTCGCTGGGGGAACCAGTACAGCTACATGGTGGTGCTGGACGCCGACTCCGTCATGAGCGGGGATTGCCTGACCAACCTCGTGCGCCTGATGGAAGCGAACCCGAAGGCCGGTATTATTCAGTCTTCGCCCAAAGCCTCCGGCATGGACACGCTGTATGCGCGCTGCCAGCAGTTTGCTACCCGCGTCTACGGGCCGCTCTTTACTGCGGGCCTGCACTTCTGGCAGTTGGGGGAATCCCACTACTGGGGCCACAACGCCATTATTCGCGTGAAGCCGTTCATTGAACACTGTGCGCTGGCCCCGCTGCCGGGTGAAGGTAACTTTGCCGGGTCGATTCTTTCCCATGACTTCGTCGAAGCCGCGCTGATGCGCCGTGCCGGCTGGGGCGTGTGGATTGCTTACGACCTGCCTGGCTCATACGAAGAACTGCCGCCGAACCTGCTGGACGAGCTGAAACGCGATCGCCGCTGGTGCCAGGGTAACCTGATGAACTTCCGTCTGTTCCTGGTCAAAGGTATGCACCCGGTTCACCGCGCGGTGTTCCTGACCGGCGTCATGTCCTATCTGTCTGCCCCATTGTGGTTTATGTTCCTGGCGCTCTCTACCGCGCTGCAGGTTGTCCACGCTCTGACCGAGCCGCAGTACTTCCTCCAGCCTAGACAGCTGTTCCCGGTCTGGCCGCAGTGGCGTCCTGAGCTGGCGATTGCGCTGTTTGCCTCGACCATGGTTCTGCTGTTCCTGCCTAAGCTGCTGAGCATCATTCTTATCTGGTGCAAAGGCTCTAAAGAGTATGGCGGTTTCCTGCGTGTGAGCTGTTCACTGCTGCTTGAAGTGCTGTTCTCCGTGCTGCTGGCACCGGTGCGTATGCTGTTCCACACCGTGTTTGTGGTCAGCGCGTTCCTGGGCTGGGAAGTGGTCTGGAACTCGCCGCAGCGTGACGATGACTCCACGCCGTGGGGTGAAGCCTTTATGCGCCACGGCTCTCAGCTGCTGCTGGGCCTGGTCTGGGCAGTGGGCATGGCCTGGCTGGATCTGCGCTTCCTGTTCTGGCTGGCACCGATTGTCTTCTCGCTGATCCTGTCGCCGTTCGTCTCCGTGCTTTCAAGCCGGGCGAGCCTCGGCCTGCGCACCAAGCGCTGGAAGCTGTTCCTGATCCCGGAAGAGTATTCCCCGCCGCAGGTGCTGGTGGACACCGAGAACTATCTGGAGCTGAACCGCAGCCGTACGCTGGACGATGGCTTTATGCACGCGGTATTTAACCCGTCGTTTAACGCCCTGAGCACGGCAATGGCCACGGCTCGTCACCGTAAGAGTCTGGTGCTGGAGATTGCCCGCGACCGTCACGTTGAACAGGCGCTGAACGAAACGCCGGACAAACTCAACCGCGACCGCCGCCTGGTTCTGCTGAGCGACCCGATGACCATGTCGCGCTTGCATTACCGCGTGTGGGCGAACCCGGAGCGTTATTCTTCCTGGGTGGAGAGCTACAGAAAGCTGCAGCTAAACCCGTTGGCGCTGACGGCAAAGTAAGGCCTTAAAGAAGTGATAATGCCGACCTCAGGGTCGGCATTTTTTTGCCTTTTATTCGGCGATGGTTATACTCAGCGCGTTCTGAACAGGAGTGCATGTGTGGGTAAAATAATTGCGGTACTGATGATGGCGTTTCTGCTAAGCGGCTGCGGCAGCATTATTAGCCGGACGGTGCCGGGGCAAGGGCACGGGAACCAATATTACCCCGGCGTGCGCTGGGATGTACGCGAGGGCGCATGGCGCTATATTACCGTGCTCGACCTGCCGTTTTCGCTGATCTTTGACACTTTGCTGTTGCCGATTGACGCCAGCCACGGGCCGTATGAATAACGGCTAGCGCTCATCCCACTCGTCTGCCGCCGTGCGACCTTCCTCGGTGTCCAGCGGCGGCTCGAGCTGAAATTCACCTTCGTCCCATTCGTGCAGCGTATTCTCTTCCAGCCATTCCTGGCGCAGTTCAATCTCATCGAAATCACCGTCAAACACGCTTTGCGCCGCTTCCCCACTGAGCATCGGCAGGCATTCGCCTTCCTCGCTGTCGTCGGTAAAGAACTCGGCCTGCCACATGATGTCACCATCCTGCAAAACGTACTTCTGGAAATTGAATTGCTCGACGCTGGCGCTCTCTTCATCCACGCTCGGGTTGTCGGCAAGATACTGCTCCCGCGCGGCATCAATGGCTTCTTCCAGCGTACTATAGAATACATATTCTTTATCGGACATAATGATTTCCATAACGAGTAAGATTATCAAATGTATAGGTGGCTGGATGAGAACTGTCAAAGCGTATGTCTATAGCAGGGTATCAAGTATGCAACAGGTTGATGCCTTTGGCTTAGACAGGCAGATCAGCACAGTGATGGACTTCCTCGAAAACGCTAAATTACCTGCTGAATTAGGGTATCAACTCGATCCCAGTAATCATGAAGTACTGGAAAGTGACAAAGGTTTGTCTGGTTACAAGGGGCACAATTTTACTAAAGGCTCATTAGGGCAGTTTAAACGGCGTGTAGAGACAGGGGAGATTACAGAAGGGTGCTTACTGATTGAGTCTGTTGACCGTTTCTCTCGTAAACAAGGCTATGATGCTATCGATGAATTCACTTTTCTGATCAAGAGAAACATCGATATTGTTGAAGTTGAGACAGGGCAGATATACAGCTACAAACTTGATCATAAGCTATCCGCACTTTCTACCAGCATTGAACGTGCTTACCAGGAATCAAAGCGAAAAGCACGGATCAGTAAGAAGTCATGGAAACACCGTAAGGATGAGTCATTAGCCAGTGGGATTGCACTTAACAACAACACCCCAGACTGGCTTTCTCTTAGTCACGATAAAAAGTCATATGATATTGATGTACAGAAGCTACAAACGATAACCAAAATTTTTGAGTGGTATCGTGATGGCTATGGGGTGACAGAAATTGTGAATCGGCTTAATGGAGAAGGGGAACGATACAATGGCAGGGGCTGGAATACTGTTGCGGTATATAACAAGCTCCGCGATCGTCGCTTAAATGGTTACCTAGTTGGTAAGTATCCCATTATGCCAAAGAAAGATAATGAAAGTACTAGTGACGCTGAAAAGCGAATCTTGGGAAATCTAAAGATTAAGAAAGAGGCAAATGATAATGCGATGCGTATCTATCCGGTAGTTATTGATGATGAGTTGTTTTCAAAAATTCAATCTATGATGGATAGAAACGTATCTTCAAAAAAGCAAAAAAGCACAACAACGAAGCAAAGAAATCTCTTTAATGGTTTAACTAAGTGCCATGAGTGCGGTAGCCCGATGATCGTTCAAAGTATGTCTAATGGCGGACAGTACTTGAGATGCTATCGACAACGTACCAGGGATGCCAAGTGTAATTCTAAAATGTTACGTTATAGTGAAAGTGAACGAATATTGTTAGAACATGTTCAGGGGTTAAATCTTGATGAAATCTATGGCGATAGTAAAAACAACGAAACAATAGACAGTCTTAAATATAACCTTTCAGAAATTAATAATAAGATATCCTTACTGAATGATAAAGTGAAGAGTGCAAATGACGAAGATGAACTATTTGCTCTAATGGAATTCAAAAGGAAAAGATTGCTGGATAAAGAGAATTTGATGGTCAAGATTAACGCACTTGATCGAGTTAATGAAGTCACTAAACTCGAATATCAGTATGATATTGATGAGATCATGAATCAAGACAATACGGTGTTAAGGCGAAAGACAAATGAACACCTTTCGAAAGTTATTTTATCCATAAAATGTTTGCGGGTAGATTCTCAGTATTCAGGATCTTACTACACGTATGAAATCGAGTATCATAAAGATATACTAAAACATGTTCTGCTAACTGATGGAAAAAGTAATGTGTTAGCTGAGATCACAATTACTCAAAAGCATGGAGAAAGGGTCTATATTGTTAAGGAGGATGGACATACAGTATTCAGGGTAGAATCTAATGGTAGTATATGGTCATTGAGTGCCAGTAGAACTAAAACGGTTGACGATTTATTAAATTATATGAACATGATGATTGGGCGAGAGCCAGAAGGTTTTGAGTATCTGTTGAATGAAGATCAAATAGACTGGATTGATTAAAATCTGATGATTAAGAGGATTAATATGAAAGTATTACTTCTTATACTGTTCCCAGCATTAGCTCTTGCTAAAAATGTAGTTGTTAGTAAAAGCGATGCATGGAGTAATTGGCATGGGAGTTCCAGCCGGAATAAAGAGGAAATAAAAACACATTACCAGTGTGGGAATTATACAGTATATGACACAATGGAATCATTAGTAATTAATAGAATAGAGCATAGCATTGCACGAATTGATAGTGATGAAGATGTAATGTATTTTACAACAGAAGATGGGAAGGTATTACGTACTTCGGTTAAAGGTGCGATGTTCAAAGCTGATAAGCATTACATACAATGTGAAATAATAGCTGATTGATAGAATAATGATGTTTTTACATTTTAAAGTTTATTTCGACCTCTCAGGAGCAATTCTGTAAGGTTTTCTTATGTGTGGTAATGAAATGAGCTTGGGCATGGCTTGGGGGGACGTATAGAGCGTTACGGGAAGGATTTAGTAGTTTTACTTAAGAAGCGTGTCTGCATAATTTTGGCCTTTTCTGCTGGATAACTATTGCTGGTTGTAAAAGGGCTAAATTGATACAAAACTAAGATGATTAAAAATTGAAAATTACTTTAATTTCAGTGGGTTATGATCTTTTCAGGATAAAGTGTCGAAATTGGATAAAAAACAGAAGAAAAAAAACGATAGATTTTAGCTAGAAATAAGCATTTTTTTGATAGGTGTAATTAACATATTATTGAGAAAAAATCAAGATTTATAATTACAATTCAGCACCCGGTGGGTTTGATTTACTCTACGAAAGGCAGAGTACCACTTTAGTACGTAATTTGTCAAAATCTTGTTTGATTTCACTTAAGTAGCTTTTTGACTAAGCCGTTTTCGGCCCTTACCATAGCAACTGTCAACACGACATGGTTTCAGTACACGAGTAGAACAACTGATTAGAGGAGGTAACACCATGAGATGACTTTTAATTTAGCCAAAAGGAGGTCTTTATGACCGTAATAAAACGTGGACGTGTGCCGAAAACAACCAAAGAAACCGTACAAGAGCAGTTCAGTCGCATGGGAGAAGGCTACTCTGCAAGCATGAAGTGGCGAAAGTCAGATAGTGGGCCTTACTTCAGCGTATTCCGTGTGTTGCAAGATTTGCCAGAACCAGTTGTCTACACATTTGCACTCTATGGTGATGAAATCCGCTATACAAGTTGTGATGTGAACACATGCGAAGTGACACAATTATCATTACCAAACTCAGAAGATGCTTTCTTTCAGTTCATGTTTAAATGTGACCTACCGTTAGACTTTGATGCGTTTAACGAAGTAATGCTGTTGATCTCATCATATGAGTTAGAAGTCACTGTATCGTATAAATGAGTTGAATGCGAGGCATTATATGGTGCCTCAGCTATATGAACTCCTATTTTTGTTAACCGCTATAAATAAGACTACAAGAATAGGAGGATTAATTATGGCTTGGTTCAGCAATGTACTCATTGAAGTACTCGCAACGATATTTTATATGTTCGTACTATTCCCATGTTGGATAGTTCTGGGAATCTTTTTTATGTTTCTAACAGTATTAGCACTACCGTTGAAGATTCCAGCCATAAATAGATATGTAATGACAAAGATGAAACGATAAAAAAATAATATGGTATAATCCTAGTATGATGTTCGCTACCTCAACGGGATAATTATAATTCTCCATCAAAAAGCAATCCCCAATATGGGGATCTTTTTGCGTAGAGAAAAAATAGAAAATGTTAAACAATGGAATGTTATGAAAGAAAAGAAAACTATTAGTGTTGGGGTTAGATTAAGTCCTGCACAAGAAGAAATACTAAAATCACTTATAGCGTGTGGTAAGGCTACAACGATGAGTTCAGCCATTCAGTATCTGATACAACAATATGCGATTTTAGGTAAGTAAGGGTTTGATACTTTCACTATAGAAAAGTATTGGCAGTACTTCAGGATGAAGTACTTATATTCATGGAAGAAATATGGAAAAGGAAAAAATAAATGATCTAAAAGATCAGGCACTACCACATGTGAAAGAAGCACTACGAGTATGGAATAACTTCCACTCAAGAGTAAGAAATAATAGTAATTACAGTAATATCACAATATGTGATGATTGGTATATTTTCAGTGGTTTTTACTATTGGTATATTGATAACGTTGTTGATGATTGGCATTTAGATAAAGACATACTAGAAGGAAAGGAGTACAGCCCAGATAACTGTATCTTTGTACCAAGAGAAGTGAACCAATTGTTCCGTAAAGTACCAACGTCATTATCAACTGGAGTAGTAGTTAACCACAAGGGTTTTCAAGCACAAGCAAGATTCAATAAGATAATGCACAAGTTTGGAACATTCCCTACAGTTGAAGAAGCTCATGAAGCATATTTGATAGGTAGAAAGGCGTATATCTATAAACTATCACAGAAGTATAAAGCATATCCAAAACTTAGTGCGGTACTATTACATAAATCAAAATAAGAAAATGGCCTGTAGTGCTGGAGATACTACAGGCCAATATTAATTAACGTTTTACGGAGTATTTATTATCATGGCAAGAGCAGAAAAAATCAAAAACAATAGGAAAGTATATGAAGCAATCATAAAGCAACAGTTTTCATTTTTAGATCGCGATCTGAAACAAGAAATCAAAGATATGATTAACAATTGTACCTTCTTAGGAAAAAACAAAGTTGAAGCAGCAGAAATTTACTACATAGTACAACAGAGTGTAGAACTTAGTGAGTCATCAGTATTTTATTACCTTGAGTTATACAGAGCTACTAAGAATCTATCGACACCGAAAAGTAAATCAACAAAAGAAAAATACAAACGTGTATGTACTATGCTATCTGACATTATCGAAAAGGCAATTGAAGATGGTAGACCAATCAATGATATGGTCAGGTATCGTAAGAATAAACAAGTACTGACAGCGGAAGAAGCACAGCAGCATCTAGAGCTAGTGAGTCATGAGGGAGTAACCCTTCAGGAACTTATTGATCATCTAGTGAGTTTGAAGAAATGATAACCGTAATAGCAATTATGGAAATTAGTTTTAAGTCATTGATTTTAAATGTATTAATAACCGTAACTATAACCGTAATGAAAAGTGGTCTATTACGGTTATGGTGTTTATGAATGCTTAAGAAGTGCTTAAAATTGTTGATTTATGCACAATTTATGCGTATAAAGGTCAAATTTATGCATTTTTACGAATAACCGTAACTTAATATAATATAACTCTTACTCATTACTTTAAGTATAAATGTCTTACTGATATCTAGTCTCTAGAGAGCCTAACTCGCTTTGCTCGTCAGTCTCTATAAAAACCAAATATTAGATCATAACTTTGCGTTTTTCTCGCAGTAGCTCGAAACAACGCGACGTAATTTACTCGCTTTCGCTCAGATGACCTGCTCCCCATTGATTAATACACCGCGATGTTAGTAATGTCTTCATAAGCCACATGAGGACATTCCCATGAAGAAGCGTTTTTCCGACGAACAGATCATCAGTATCC
>NZ_JBBCMI010000020.1:0-81768 GCF_037152415.1 Cedecea sp. AS113 | reverse complement strand
CACCTGACCCCATGCCGAACTCAGAAGTGAAACGCCGTAGCGCCGATGGTAGTGTGGGGTCTCCCCATGCGAGAGTAGGGAACTGCCAGGCATCAAATAAAACAGAAAACCTCAGCCTGATGGCTGGGGTTTTTTGTTTATATGGTATCAGGCCATTCCCTGCACGAGCATGGGCATGCGACAAACGTGTCGGGAACACGTTTGAACGCCGCGTGCGGCGGCCCCGGAGGGGCGAGTATCAGGATGATGCGCGTATTGTAGGGAACGGCCAGGCATCAAATCAGCATTAACCCCGACCGAAAGGCCGGGGTTTTTTGCTTTTTAAAGCATACTTTTTCGCAAAAATATCCGTCCGCTCACAAAAGTTAATGTAACAACTCCGCAACAAGATACTTCACCTCACAAAATTTCTTTCTCCTGCTTTACTGGATCCTGGGTTATTAGACCCATTCAGGAAGACAGGAGAAGAAAATAAAATGATTGAAACAACAAGTGAATCAAATATTGTGCCGTCGGCGGCTGATACCCGTCGTCGCGTCTGGGCCATTGTGGGTGCTTCATCAGGGAATCTGGTTGAGTGGTTTGATTTTTATGTTTACTCGTTCTGCTCACTCTATTTTGCTCATATCTTTTTCCCAACGGGAAACACCACGACTCAGCTTCTGCAAACCGCCGGTGTCTTTGCCGCAGGTTTTTTGATGCGACCCATTGGAGGCTGGTTATTCGGGTATATTGCCGATAAACATGGACGTAAAAACTCCATGCTTATCTCAGTGTGTATGATGTGTTTTGGCTCGCTGGTCATTGCCTGCCTGCCAGGATACGCCACCATTGGCACATGGGCCCCTGCATTATTGCTTTTAGCACGCCTGTTCCAGGGGTTATCTGTTGGAGGGGAGTACGGCACCAGCGCAACTTACATGAGTGAGGTGGCGGTCGAAGGTCGTAAAGGGTTCTATGCCTCATTCCAGTACGTGACGCTCATTGGCGGGCAGCTGGCCGCGTTGCTTGTTGTGGTTGTTCTCCAGCAAGTGCTAAGTGATGAAGATTTGCGTAGTTGGGGATGGAGAATTCCCTTCGCGATTGGAGCCGTACTGGCGATAGTTGCTCTCTATCTTCGCCGTTCTCTGGATGAAACATCGGATAAAGCAAGCCGCGCGCACAAGGATGCCGGTACGCTTTCCGGGCTGTGGAAAAATAAAAAAGCCTTCATTATGGTGCTTGGTTTCACCGCCGGCGGCTCCCTGGCTTTCTATACCTTCACCACCTATATGCAGAAATATCTGGTGAATACTGCGGGGATGCATGCGAACACGGCCAGCGCGTTGATGACCTGTGCGCTGTTTATCTTCATGGTACTTCAGCCGTTTTTCGGTGCGCTGTCGGATAAAATTGGTCGTCGAAGTTCTATGCTTTGCTTTGGCGGACTGGCAGCGGTGCTGACTGTGCCTATTTTGACGACACTGCAGAATGTTAGCTCACCTTATGCGGCCTTTGCTCTGGTGATGGCGGCGATGCTAATTGTCAGTTTTTACACTTCAATCAGCGGCATCCTTAAGGCAGAAATGTTCCCGCCGGAAGTCCGTGCGCTAGGTGTAGGTCTGTCTTATGCAGTTGCAAATGCCTTGTTTGGTGGCTCGGCAGAATATGTCGCCTTATCGCTGAAATCGATGGGCAGCGAAACGACCTTCTTCTGGTATGTCTCTGCGATGGGGGCGCTGGCATTTGCTGTTTCTCTGTTGCTGCACCGTAAAGGCAAAGGGATCAAGCTCTAGAAAGAAAAAGCCCTGCAGTGCAGGTGCAGGGCTTAAACGTTTAGAGAATACGGCTTATTAGTCGGTCGATACGGATACGGCGCAGGCGGCGAATCAGCTTGCGAACTTTCACCGGATATTCGGCGATGCTTTGCAGATCGCGATAATGCTTAACAGCCGTCGTATGGGTGCGGATAAGCTCCAGCTCCTTGGTGCGAATGCCTTCAAGCTCTCTTTTGGGATCGTGAATCAGCAGAGCATTTTCCAGATCCAGGCGCCACGCGCGCGGATTAAGGTTATTCCCGGTCAGCAGCATCCACTCGTTGTCCACCCACATGCCTTTCAGGTGGTAACTGTTATCCCCATCTTTCCACAAACGCACAATCAACTGCCCGGTATTCACATAATATTGCAGGCGGCTCAGGAAGCGGCGCAGGTTAATTTCATAGAGATAAGGTAGCGCGCCAATAATTTTGAACGGCTGATCTTCCGGAATATAAAAATCATTCGCTGTCTTATCGCCAACGATAATCTCAACCTGTTTACCGTCCCGCAGCAGCTGTATGATATTGCGGACCAGGACAGCTGGCAGGTTGAAGTATGGCGTGCAGATAGTCAGCTTCTGCTCTGCGCAAGGCATAAGATGGAAGATGGTTTTATTCAGCAGGCTGGATTTTCCCAGACCGACCAGCGGCGTAACCGAGAGCTGATCGTTATCTGCATCACCGTGGAAGATAAAGCTAGCGTCACGCAATTCCTGGCGGAAGAGACGGATATCGTTTTTGATTTCTGGACTTTTTACGCGCTCAGCGACATCTAAGCGATGAACCGCCCGGCCATTTATCAAATTCTGGTTAACCCAGCCATGCATGATATCTGCCAGGGCGCGATTGCGAATGATTTGATAGCGGTCATAGCGATATTTATCGTGCTGATGCAGGTAAACATCGTTGAGGCTGGCGCCGCTATAGATGACGCTGTCATCAATAATAAAGCCTTTGAAATGCAGCACGCCAAGGGCTTCGCGAGTATTGACGGGAACGCCATAGACAGGAACATTCACGTCGGGGAACTGCTCGGCCATGCGGTGATACCAGTCCGCATTGGTGTTGGACGCGGCAACACCAATACGTCCGCGCTGGGCACGGTGCCAGTCAACCAGCACGGAAACATCTAAATCTGGCCGCTGCTGTTTGGCTTGATAAAGCGCGGACAGAATTCCTTTGCCGCCGTCATCCTGTTCAAGATACAACGCAATAATACAAATACGCTGCGTTGCGCTGGCGATTTTTTTCAACAGCGTTTCGCGGAAATCCGCAGGGGAGAACAGGGTTTCTACATCATCAACTGATTGAGAAAGCTTCGGTAACTGGGCAAGGTGTTGTTGATGTTTATTACGCTTAAATTTAGACAACATCACAGTGCTTATCTTCTCTCTTCATTGGATGGCCTTCTGCAAAATCCAGACGTCAGAACTTGCTGATAATACCACTACTACTGCGCAAAGTGAGTATGTTTTCCAGTACCTTACTCACGAATCTGCGCTTTTGCTCAATGGAAGCGTCAGACTTACAATACCGTCTTCCAGCTGAATATCGACGCTGAAACCCAGTTTGCGGGCCAGGGTAATCATGCCCTGGTTGTTCGGCATCGTTATGCCATTCAGTCGCTGAAGGCCATGCTCTCTGGTGTAATCGATGAGCTTAGTCAGTAAGCGTCGGCCGAGTCCGAGGCCTTTTAAGTCGGAGCGAACCAGCACGGCGAACTCGGCATCAACGTTGTCAGGGTCTGAAATGGCGCGTGTGACGCCGAGGATCTCATCGTTGTCTTTTATTCTTCTGACTGCAACGAACGCCATTTCTCGATCGTAGTCGATCTGCGTCATATTGGCTAAATCTTCGTGGGTAAATTCATTGATCTCGCTGAAATAGCGATAGTAGAGATCCTCTTTTGTTACCTGGGCAATAAAACGCTGCAGCTGAGGTTCGTCCTCGGGCAGGATCGGCCGGAACAGGCAGCGGTCACCGTTCTTAAGCTGCACCAGCTCTTCAAGCTGATGAGGATAAGGACGCACGGCCAGCCTGGCATCCGCATCCCCCGTAAATTCGGCCAATTCCAGAGTGACGTCGAGCAGGGTGAATTCACTGCCGGATGCCAGTAGAGGGTGAATATCGAGTCTGACAATCTCGGGGCAATCAACTATCAGGTTAGAAACTTGCACCAGAACTTCGCTGATCCCGGCGATATCCAGCGGGCGTAATGCGCTCCGGCTACGGATCTTGCCGCTTTTGATCGCCTGAATGACAAGGTATCGGGCCAGATTCATGTTTAGCGGGGGGAGGGCTACCGCCGCCTGCCTTTCAGGTCGCCACTCTACGCCGCCTTCGCCCAGCATGATCAATGGACCAAATACCGGATCGTGCTCAACGACGACTCTTAGTTCCTGCGCGCCTGCGCGGTTTGCCATGCTTTGCACCAGCAGGCCGTGAATACGAGCCTGGGGCCAGGCCATTTTTACACGGTCGATGATGGCTTCGGCGGCCTGTTGTACTTCACTGGCCGTTCTCAAATAGAGCATAACGCCCTGAACTTCCGACTTGTGGGGAATATCCGGAGAACGAAGCTTTAATGCGACGGGATAACCAATTTGCTCTGCGATATGCACCGCTTCTGCACTGTCTCCAGCAATCCATGTCGACAGGGTCGTTAAGCCATAAGCTTCAAGCACCGGCCTGACTTCATGGGTATCCAGCGTCGTAGCTCCCTGATGCAAGGCCTGCTGAATCAGATGGTGGGCGTCGCTGGTGTTTGCCGTCAGGTTAGCCGGCAGGGCCGGCGTTTCGCGCAATTGCTTCTGGTTACGGCGATACTCGACCATGTGCATAAACGCCGTGACCGCACCCTCTGGCGTTCTGTAAGTCGGAATACCGGCATCGCTAAACAGACGTCTCGCTTCCTGGGAGGAATACTCCCCGCACCAGTTGGTGACAATGGTGAGATATTTGCCACGAGGATGCCGCTGCAGAAGATCGATCAGGGCAAGGGCGCTTGCGGTTCCTGGGGCGGCGGCACTGGGGGAATGGATAACCATTAAGGCATCAAAATCATGGCTATCCAGCAATTTCTCTATGGCCAGCAGGTACCGGCCAGGCGTCGCGTCATCCCGTAGATCTATCGGGTTTCCTGCCTCAACGCCAGGAGGAAGCACGCCCGCAAGAGCCTGCAGAGTTTCTTCACTTAACGTCGCTAGTTTGCCATTACGTATCCAAAGCTCATCAAGGGCCAGCGCCGCAGGTGCCGCGCCGTTGCTGACAATCATCAGTCGCTCACCGCGCAGAGGTCGCATGTGGCTAAGGGTTTCTACGGCGGAAAAGAGCTCATGCGTATCCTGAACCCGAAGTAAGCCTGCTCGTTGTATCGCCGCGTCCCAGGCGGCATCCAGGCCCGGATGGGTTTTCAGCAGCGTTTGTGCTTTGCTGCTGCGCCCGCTTTTGATGACCAGAATCGGCTTGTTACGTGAGGCGCTTCTTGCGGCGGAAACAAAGCGGCGGGCATCGCTCAGATGTTCAAGATACAGCAGGATGGCGCTGGTTTTCGTATCCCTGGCCAGATAATCAAGCAGTTCATCCACGTCGATATCCAGGCTATCGCCAAGCGCAATAAACCAGGAAAAGCCCATCTCGCGCTGCTGTGCCCAGTCCAGAATGGTGTTGGACACTGCGGCAGACTGAGAAATAAACGCCAGTTTGCCCTTTTGAATCGGAACAGGGGAGAAGCTGGCGTTTAACCCTTGCCACGGAGCCAGTAGGCCAAGGCTATTCGGGCCAAGCAGGCGAATTTGCCAGCGAGCGGCACAGGCCAGCAATTCGGGTAATTGCTCAGGTGGGGCAGATAAAATAATGCAGGCCTTGCAGCCTTTATTACCCAGGGCTTTCAGTAGCGTAAGATTTCGCCGGGAATGCGTACAAACAATAGCGAGGTCAGGAGCCAGCGGCAGGCTGGCAATATCCGGCCAGGCAAGCACTCCGCACACGGCTTTGTGAGTCGGCGTCACCGGCATTACCGGGCCATTGAAGCCGCCAGCAAGCAAGTTGCGCATCATTAAATAACCGGCGCGGTCGGCTTTTGCCGAAGCGCCGATAACGGCAATGGATTTTGGACGCAGCAGCGCTTCCAGGCCTCGTTGACTCACGACGCTCTCCCCTGAGTGATGTTCAGGAGAGTCTAAACGTTTTCTTCCACTTCTGCTGTGACGCTGCCCTGATGATGGGGTTTCCCCGCCAGATAGCGCTCGCGGAAAAGAGTGAAATGCTGGGTTAATCCTTTGGACGCTACTACATCTCCCGCCAGTTCTAGCAGGGCTGCGGCGACTTCCGCGGTGCAATACTGGCCGTCCGCATGGGCCTCGCGCAGGCGATAAGCTGAGGTAATACTTAAATCTACGGAAATTATCGGCAGCGCATCGAGATAAGGGCTTTTACGGAACATTTTACGTGCTTCAGTCCACGTGCCATCAAGCATGATAAATAGCGGTGGCTTACCGGTGGTTGCTGGCGTGGTCAGTACCTCGCGACTTGCATCGGCATAAGAGGCGGGAAAAACTACCATTGGCTGGTAATCCGGGTTAGCGACAAGATCCAGCAGCGCCTGAGGGGGCTCCGTGCGCGACCATTGAAATGCCTCCGTTTCCGGCAAAATATCGGCAATAAGCCGCCCGGTGTTACTCGGCTTCATCGGTTCGGTGTCAAACATCACCAGGCAAAAGCGACTGCGGGCAAGTTGTGGCTTAAGCGTCTCACACAGGCAATTTTTCAACGGCAGCAGGCAGCGCTGGCAGCGACGAACGCGATTACCCCGGGCGAGAAAGGGACGAGTTGCGCGAGCAAGGCGGGCTGCACGAAGGCGAAGAACGGCGTTTTCGGTCATTAATGAAGGATGTCTGGCTAAAAACGCCATTCTACCGTAGATAGAGAAAGGAGGCCTAAAAAATGCCCCCTTATAATCAGATATTTTCGTCCAGCCAGCTATCAAACGGGGCTTTAGGCATGGCGCCATTCAGCATATCGACGACCTGGCCATTTTTGAAAATCATAATGGTCGGGATGCTTCTGATGCGAAAACGTGCGCTCAGTTCCTGCTCCGCTTCGGTGTTCACCTTCACAAAGCGAACTTTACCGCTGCGTTCTTCGGCAACATCTTCAAAAATAGGGGCGAAGTTCACGCACGGGCCGCACCACGGCGCCCAAAAATCAACCACAACCGGCAGCTCATCTTTCAGGAGTTTATCCAGCGTCGCCGTCGTGGCGTTAACGACTTCACCGTCAAACAGTTCATGGCCGCAGCGACCGCATTTTGCACCGTCATCGATACGGTCGTCAGGAATGCGGTTAATGGCCTGGCAGTCGGCACAAACGGTATTCATAACTAACCTCAAAGAGAATGATTGAAATCGGTGCCATGCACCACGGATGTTTCAAATATGTTACATATTATCGGCGAAGATTGGGAGGCCAACAAAGTGATTTATTCGATGAGTACAATAGTTTTTAGCTTTTAAGCAAAGTTAATGGCTAACCCATGGCACATCAGGTAATCTGCGCGCTTCGCGCTCAGCCAGGTGGAGGAACAATGAACGACGAATTTAAAGGTAAAAGCGGCAAGGTCAAAGTGATGTATGCCCGCAGTGACGACGAAAGCGAACAGCGCAGCCAAAACCCGCGTACCGGGAAAGGCGGTGGGCGTCCTGCCGGTGCGTCACGTGGTGAAGGCGGCGGTCGCCGTCAGTCTCGTCACGATGATAAACCTCGCGGCGGGCGCGATCGTAATGAACGTAGTGACAGAGGCGATCGCGGTGAAGCGGCCTCGCCATGGCGTACGGTTTCCCGTGCCCCGGTAGACTCTTCACTGTCGGCATCAGACAATGAAGGTACAACTAAACATATCGTTGATCCGGAAGTGATTCGTCGCCAGCGCGCCGAAGAAGCCCGTGTGTACGGTGAGAATGCTTGTCAGGCGCTGTTCCAGAGTCGCCCGGAAAGCATCGTGCGCGCCTGGTTTATCCAGAGCGTTACGCCTCGTTTTAAAGAAGCGCTGCGCTGGATGGCGGCAAATCGCAAGGCTTACCACGTGGTGGATGACGCTGAGCTGACAAAAGCCTCAGGCACGGAACACCACGGCGGCGTTTGCTTCATTATTAAAAAACGCAGCGGCATCAGCGTGCAGACCTGGCTGAACAAAGCCGGGGAAGAAGACTGCGTGCTGGCACTGGAGGATGTGGGCAACCCACATAACTTGGGCGGGATCATGCGCAGCTGCGCACACTTCGGCGTGAAAGGTTTGCTGATTCAGGATGCTTCTCTGCTGGAATCCGGTGCGGCGATTCGTACCGCAGAAGGCGGGGCCGAGCACGTGGTGGCGATCAGCGGCGAGACGTTTGGCGATGGGCTGGAAGCTTTCCGTAAAGCGGGCTACACCATCGTGACAACCTCAAGCCACCAGGGCACCCCGCTGTATAAAGCTGAGCTGCCTAAGAAAATGGTGCTGGTGCTGGGCCAGGAGCGCGATGGCGTTTCCGACACGACTTTTGAAAACGCAGATATGAGCGTAGCCATTGAAGGTACAGGTAATGTTGAAAGCCTCAACGTATCGGTAGCGACCGGCGTGCTGCTGGGCGAATGGTGGCGCCAGAACAAGGCCTAAGGCCTTCTCCAGCTATAAAAAAACCAGCGTAATTGCTGGTTTTTTTTCGCCCCGATTTTAGCCATTGTCCTGTGGCAGCTGCGGCACCCAATCAATGGGCTGTTCTCCGCGCCCGGCCAGATACTCATTCGCCTTCACAAAATGCCCGCAGCCCAGAAAACCACGATGCGCAGAAAGCGGAGAAGGGTGCGGTGCGGTCAGGACATGGTGGCGCTGGCGATCGATAATGCTGCCTTTGCGTTGGGCATGAGCACCCCACAGCAGGAACACCACCCCTTCACGGTGTTCATTAATGAGGGCGATAACCTTGTCGGTAAACGTCTCCCAACCAAAATTGGCGTGGGAATGCGCTTTACTCGCTTCGACGGTAAGTACCGTATTGAGCAGCAACACGCCCTGCCGAGCCCAGCTTTCAAGGTAGCCGTGCGTAGGGCGGGTAAAGCCTGGGACAGAAGCCTCAAGCTCTTTATACATATTGACCAGCGAAGGCGGGGGAGCGATTCCTGGACGGACGGAGAAAGAGAGCCCGTGTGCCTGGCCTGGTCCATGATAAGGATCCTGCCCCAGAATCACGACTTTGACATCGCCCAGCTCGGTAAAGCGAAAAGCGTTGAAAACATCCTTTTGCGGAGGGTAAACGGTCACGCCTGCTGCGCGCTCTGCCGCGACGGCGCTGAGCGTATTGATAAAGTAGGGCTGCTGTTTCTCTTCTGCCAGCACGTCGTGCCAGGTGAGGTGGGTCGTCATCTCGCTCTCCCGCGAATCTGTATTGCCCGATAGCTTAACTGCTTCTTCCTTCTGAGCAAAATAGTGCGTGGCATCAATGAGCTACAGTGATAAATAAAGTTGAAAATTTACAAAAGTTTTAGCATGGCGCTGACCGTCTAAGTTGATGTAAAACAAATAAAACCAGCTAAAGCCATTTTTAGTGTGTGGATTTAATTGATTTAAGTCAAAGAATCACGCCTGGTGGACTGATATAAGAACAACAAAGCAACAAAGGTTTTACCAATGAGCCAGCGCGCTGGCCCAAAGAATCAGCACATTACCCTGAGGGAGAAATAAAATGATTACTGGTATCCAAATTACAAAAGCGGCAAACGACGAACTTCTGAACTCTTTCTGGCTGCTCGACAGTGAAAAAGGAGAAGCTCGCTGCGTGTGCGCGAAAGCAGGTTTTGCGGAAGATGAAGTGGTTGCGGTCAGTAAACTGGGCCAGTTTGAATACCGTGAAATTCCAATGGAAGTGAAACCGGAAGTTCGCGTTGAAGGTGGGCAGCACCTGAACGTTAACGTTCTGCGTCGTGAAACGCTGGAAGATGCGGTTAAGCATCCGGAAAAATATCCGCAGCTGACCATCCGTGTTTCCGGCTACGCGGTGCGCTTTAACTCCCTGACTCCGGAACAGCAGCGCGACGTGATTACCCGTACTTTCACTGAAAGCCTGTAATTCAGTTCCTGCCGTTGAGAATAAAGAGCGCCTTCTGGCGCTCTTTCACGTTAATAGAATACATAGTAAACCCGCATCAGCATCCGGTACAGGTTCCCTAAATTTCCTGGGGCTGCCAGCACTACGCTCATTTCTTCGATGTCACTATCTTCGCCGTATACGACAGGGCAGGAATGCCGTAAAGAATGATTGTTTGCAGGAAAACGCAGAACCCGGGCAATAAAAAACGCCGGGATTATCCCGGCGTTCATGTTATTCGTCGACTTTTGGCGACTCTGTCGTGGTAGCTGCCGTTGGTTTACGGCGCTTACCGATGTTTTTCTGATCGCGATGGCGCACTTTAACGCGCGGCTTCTCTTTGTCTTTCTCTTTCTTCTTCTCTTCGCGCTTAGCCAGCACTTTCTTGGATGGCTTACCGGTCAGCTTTTCGCTTGGCGCACGCGTCGTTGGGCGCAGCTCGTCGATAACGCGGGATTTCAGAGGCTCTTTCATGTAGCGGGTAATTTTACCCAGCAGCAGATGATCGTGCGCCTCAACCAGCGAAATCGCGGTTCCTTTCATGCCTGCGCGACCGGTACGACCAATACGGTGCAGATAGATATCCGCGGTACGTGGCAGGTCAAAGTTGAATACGTGGCTAACGTCAGGGATATCGATCCCACGGGCAGCAACGTCGGTAGCAACCAGAACGTTTACGCGACCATCGGTCAGGCGCTTGATGGCCTCGTTACGCTTGGCCTGTACCATTTCGCCTTCGAGATAGCAGGTGTTGATGCCCGCTTCACGCAGCCAGGCAACCAGCTCATGCACACGCTCGCGCTTACGCACAAAGACGATAGAGCGGGTGGTATCTGGCTGGTTCAGCAAATGAACGAGTAACTTCGTTTTGTGCTCAACGTCATCGGCGCGATAGTACCACTGATGGATCTTCTTGCGCTCACGCGTGGATGGCGTGGCGGAAACTTCAACCGGATCTTCCAGCAGGCGTTCAGCAAAATCTTTAACCGCGTTGCCTTCCAGGGTAGCGGAGAACAGCATGGTTTGCTTGCGCCAGCGGGTTTCCGCGGCAATGGTTTCAATATCTTGCGCGAAGCCCATGTCCAGCATGCGATCTGCTTCATCGAGGATCAGCGTTTCAACCGCTCGGCAGTCGAAGTTCTCTTCCTTTATGTATTGCAGCAGTCGGCCGGTGGTAGCGACGACAATATCCTGATTCTCGCTGAAAACTTCAGCGTGGTTCATATACGCTACGCCGCCGGTGATGGTGGCGATATCCAGATGGGTATGTTTTGCCAGTTCACGCGCGTGGTCGGCGACCTGCATAGCGAGTTCACGGGTTGGCGTGACGATCAGAATACGCGGCGGGCCAGATTTCTTACGAGGAAAGTCGACCAGATGCTGTAGCGCTGGCAGCAGGTAAGCTGCGGTTTTACCGGTACCCGTCGGTGCTGAACCCAGCACGTCGCGTCCTTCAAGTGCAGGAGGAATGGCCGCAGCCTGGATGGCAGTCGGGCGAGTAAAGCCTTTCTCCTGGAGCGCGTCCAAAAGGCTTTCATCAAGTTCGAGTTCGGAAAAAGTGCTTACAGTCATGGTCTACCTCTGTTTGGGACGCCGATTATAGACATAATGACCGCGATCTTCATCTGTTTGTGTCTTTCCGTAGATGTCCGTTTCACTTATGCTACGGCGGTTTCTTTGCAAGGTAGATAAGATGTCGGATCAAAAAGCGGTATTACGTCGGGATGGTTTCACCTTCAAACAGTTCTTTGTGGCGCACGATCGCTGCGCCATGAAGGTGGGAACAGATGGGACGCTGCTCGGTGCATGGGTGCCGGTAGTTAATGTAAAAAGCGTCCTGGATATTGGCACCGGCAGCGGTTTGCTGGCGTTGATGCTCGCCCAGAGAACCGCTGATGACGTCACGATTGAAGCCGTGGAGCTGGATCCGGTTGCTGCAGAACAGGCGGCAGAAAACGCCAAAGGCTGCCGCTGGGCTTCGCGTATTCACGTTCACTGCGCGGACATCCGCGAGTGGGCGCAGCAGGCTACTCAGCGCTACTCCTTAATTGTCAGTAATCCGCCTTTCTTTGAGCAGGGCAGTAACTGCGCATCACCAGAACGAGCTCAGGCACGTTATACCACGACGCTGGATCACCAGGCCTTGCTCAGCAGCGCTGAACAACTGATCACCGAAGACGGTTTCTTCTGCGTGATTATGCCGGAAACTGCCGGGACGGCATTCAGCGAGCTGGCGAAATCACAGGGTTGGCACGTTCGTTACCGTACCGATGTGGCCGACAATGAAACTCGCCTGCCGCATCGGGTGATGCTCGCGCTTTCTCCTACGGGCGGAGAATACTACAACGACCGCCTGGTGATCCGTGGGCCAGACCAAACCTACTCTGAAGGCTATTGCAGCCTGACCCAGGACTTCTACCTGTTTATGTAGAGCGGGGAAAGCACGCTTGGGCCGGATTCAGCGAGCTGATCCGGATAATCGAGTGTGTAGTGCAGGCCCCGGCTCTCTTTACGCTGCATGGCGCAGCGCACAATGAGTTCGGCAACCTGCACCAGGTTTCTCAGCTCAAGCAAATTGTTTGAAACGCGGAAGTTGGCATAGTACTCATCAATCTCTTGCTGCAGCATGGTAATTCTTCGCAGCGCCCGCTCCAGCCGACGAGTGGTGCGAACGATCCCAACGTAGTCCCACATAAAGAGCCGCAGCTCATGCCAGTTATGCTGGATAACAACCTGTTCGTCTGGATTATCCACACGGCTGTCATCCCAGTCGGGCAGATTTTTACTTTCGCGCGCATACGGCAGTCGCTTCAGAATATCTTCTGCGGCAGACCAGCCATAAACCAGGCATTCGAGCAGAGAGTTTGAGGCCATTCGGTTAGCGCCGTGCAGGCCGGTATACGTCACTTCGCCAATGGCATACAGCCCGTCAACGTCGGTGCGCCCATGTTCATCTACCATTACGCCACCGCAGGTATAATGCGCGGCAGGGACTACGGGAACCGGATCTTTGGTTAAATCAATGCCTAGCCCAAGCAGCTTCTCATAAATAGTGGGGAAGTGCTGGCGAACAAACGCCTCTGGCTTATGGCTGATATCCAGATACATGCAGTCTGCGCCCAGGCGTTTCATTTCGTGATCGATAGCCCTGGCGACGATATCACGTGGCGCAAGCTCGGCACGTTCATCAAACTCCGGCATGAAGCGTGAACCATCCGGACGCTTCAGGTATGCACCTTCGCCGCGCAATGCTTCGGTAAGCAGGAAGTTTCGGGCCTGAGGATGGAACAGCGCCGTAGGGTGAAACTGGTTGAATTCAAGATTGGCGACCCGGCAGCCTGCACGCCATGCCATAGCGATACCGTCACCGGAGGCGATATCCGGGTTTGTCGTGTACTGGTAGACTTTTGAAGCGCCACCGGTGGCTAGAACGACAGATTTCGCACGGCAGGTTTCGACCTTTTCAAGGTTCCGGTTCCAGACCCAGGCACCGACGACGCGCCTTGTGCCCGGCAGGCCAATTTTGTCCGAAATAATTAGGTCTACGGCGTTGCTGCGCTCGATCACCCGGATATTGGGGTGATTGAGGGCTTTGCCGACTAGCGTGGTTTCAACTTCCTTCCCGGTGGCATCCGCCGAATGAAGAATTCGGCGATGGCTGTGGCCGCCTTCACGCGTCAAATGGTAGCTTTCCTCACCATTCGCCAGCGTGTGGGTATCGAACATGACGCCCTGATCAATCAGCCACTGGACGCAGTGCTTTGCATTGCTTGCCACAAATTCTACGGCCTCACGATCGCAAATTCCTGCCCCGGCTATCAGCGTATCGTCAATATGGGAAGCTATGCTGTCGGTTTCATCGAAAACGGCGGCAATTCCCCCCTGTGCATAAAAAGTTGAGCCTTCGTTAACTGGGCCTTTGCTTAGCACAATGACCTTGCTGGTTTGAGCCAGACGCAGCGCGAGAGAAAGGCCAGCAGCACCGCTACCGACAATTAATACGTCACAGATCAGATCGCTATTTTTGTTCATGGTGTTTAATTTACTAAACAATAGTGGCCCGAGCATAGCACCGGGTGGGACGCTGAACACGCTTTTTTTGTTTTAGCGTTGTGCAGACTAAACAGAGTCATCGGTAAAGTCATTGGGAGGGCTCGAGCAAACTGCGTAAATAAATCTCACTACGGAAGGATAAATGGCAGATTAGATGATGAAATACCCTGATTCATGAGATACTCTTCTCGCTAACTTTTTGAGCATTGATTCAGAAGAATCGGCGTTACCGTTTTGCGAAGCGGAATTTATAATGAAAAGATGCAATCCGCTAAACATGACAGAAAAACAAAGGCGTAACGGAACTTTGCTGGCCTCGGGCACTCAAACTCAAAGCTTGCTCAAAAATGCAGGGTTCGAGTGGCATTTCGATTACGCGTGGAAATTGGGTTTGGGGAGACATTACCTCGGATGAGCGAGCAGTTAACGGATCAGGTCCTCGTCGAACGGGTCCAAAAGGGAGATCAGAAATCATTTAACCTACTGGTGATACGCTACCAGCATAAGGTTGCGAGCCTGGTTTCCCGCTATGTACCTTCGGGAGATGTACCCGATGTGGTGCAGGAATCTTTTATTAAAGCTTATCGCGCGCTGGATTCATTCCGTGGCGATAGTGCGTTTTATACGTGGTTGTACCGCATCGCGGTCAACACGGCTAAAAATTATCTGGTTGCTCAGGGGCGGCGTCCGCCATCAAGTGATGTGGACGCCATTGACGCTGAAAACTACGAAAGTGGCAGCGCATTGAAAGAAATTTCGAACCCTGAGAACTTAATGTTGTCTGAAGAACTGAGACAAATAGTTTTCCGTACTATTGAGTCGCTCCCGGAAGATTTACGCATGGCAATTACGTTGCGGGAGTTGGATGGCCTGAGCTATGAAGAGATAGCCGACATCATGGATTGCCCGGTAGGTACTGTGCGTTCTCGTATTTTCCGCGCAAGGGAAGCTATTGATAATAAAGTTCAACCGCTTATCAGGCGTTGACGATAGCGGATTACTGGAAGGGTATTTAGGCATGCAGAAAGAACAACTTTCCGCTTTAATGGATGGCGAATCTCTCGACAGCGAGTTGCTCAATCGCCTGTCAAACGACAGTGAATTGCAGCAAAGCTGGGAGAGTTACCACCTTATCCGCGACACAATGCGCGGAGATACCAGCGAAGTGCTCCACTTTGATATTTCTGCCAACGTGATGGCGGCTATCGCAAATGAGCCTGTGCGTAACGTCGCGCCGCTCATTACCGAATCTCAGCCGCAGCCTCAGCAGTGGCAGAAAATGCCGTTCTGGCATAAGGTGCGTCCGTGGGCAAGCCAGCTTACCCAAATGGGCGTTGCCGCGTGCGTATCGCTTGCGGTTATCGTGGGCGTACAGCACTATAATGGCCAGTCTGACAGCACCGCACAGCCGGAAACGCCGGTCTTTAACACTTTGCCGATGATGGGAAAAGCCAGTCCGGTAAGTCTGGGTGTACCGTCTGACACGACCGCCAGCAACAGCAGTCAGCAAGTACAGGAACAGCGTCGTCGTATTAACGCTATGCTGCAGGATTACGAATTGCAGCGTCGTTTACACTCCGAGCAGCTCCAGTTTGAACAGGCGCAAACCCAGCAGGCCGCTGTGCAAGTGCCAGGAAACCAAACTTTAGGAACGCAATCGCAGTAATGAAGCAACTTTGGTGTGCCCTGTCTCTCGTGGCAGGCAGCCTGTTGTTCACCTCCAGCGCCTCGGCGGACACTGTTTCGTCCGGGGCGTTGTTGCAGCAGATGAACCAGGCTAGTCAGTCACTCAATTATGAGCTGGCGTTTATCAATATCAGCAAACAAGGGATTGAGTCCCTTAGTTATCGCCATGCACGTCTTGATAATCGCCCGCTTGCGCAATTCCTGCAAATGGACGGCCCGCGCCGCGAAGTCGTTCAGCGCGGCAATGAAATCAGCTATTTTGAGCCTGGGCTCGAGCCATTCACGCTCACCGGGGACTACATCGTCGATTCTCTGCCTTCCATCGTCTATACCGACTTTAAGCGCCTGACGCCGTACTACGACTTTATTTCTGTCGGGCGTACGCGTATTGCCGACAGATTATGCGAAGTTATTCGCGTCGTTGCTCGGGACGGCACTCGCTATAACTACATTGTTTGGCTCGATACCGAAACCAAGCTGCCGCTTCGCGTTGATTTACTGGATCGCGACGGCGAAACGCTCGAACAGTTCCGGGTTGTGTCATTCTCTGTTGAAAATCAGGCGAGCGGGCTTCTGCAGAATTTAGCAAAAGCGACGTTGCCACCTCTGCTGTCCGTACCGGGGGCGGAAAAGGCCAGTTTTACATGGGCACCGACATGGCTGCCGCAAGGCTTTAGCGAAGTGTCGAGCAGCCGCCGGCCACTGCCAACCGTGGGCGTGCCTATCGAATCCCGACTTTATTCTGACGGGTTATTTAGTTTCTCGGTGAACATCAGCCAGGCCCCGTCTCAGGCAAGTAATGGCGAACAGCTTGTGCGGACCGGTCGCCGGACTATTAGCACAGAAATTCGTGATAAAACCGAAATTACCGTTGTAGGTGAGTTGCCTCCACAAACGGCGAAACGCATTGGCGATAGCGTGAAGTTTAACGGAGCGACGCAATGATTAAAGAATGGGCGACGGTCGTCTCCTGGCAAAATGGTGAAGCGTTGCTGCACTGTGATGTTAAGGCCTCTTGCAGCAGCTGCGCTTCGCGCTCGGGATGTGGGACTCGTGTCCTAAACAAATTGGGGCCACAAACCAGCCATCTGCTGTCTGTGCCAAGCGAACAGCCGCTGGTCGCCGGGCAAAAAGTGGAGCTGGGCATTGCGGAAGGTAGCCTGTTAGGGTCCGCGCTGCTGGTGTACATGTCGCCGTTGGTCGGACTATTTTTGTGTTCAGGTCTTTTCCAGACGCTGTTTGGTACCAACCTGGCCGCTATGTGCGGAGCTTTGCTTGGTGGCGTAGGGGGCTTCCTGCTTGCTCGCGGTTTTTCCCAGCATTTCAGCCGTCGTGAGAGCTGGCAGCCGGTGATTCTAAGCGTTGCGCTTAGCCCGGATGCAGTGCGCGTCGATACGTCCGCGCCGCCGGCTGAAAATCAATAAATTCCCTTCAAATGACATCTCTTTGCACATCCTGCTTATGGCTTACCTAAGCTTGCAGGATGAGCAGTTTCCTCACTTTCTGGTTGTAGTGTAGAATGCGGCGTTTCAGGCAGAAGACAGTCTCTGACATCCTGCTCCGTACAGCGCGAAGCGCCGAGCTCACAGGCCATTTGTAAGGCATAAAACCTCTAACTATGAAGAACATACGTAACTTTTCTATTATTGCCCACATCGATAATTGATACCTCGCCAGCCTCCGCAAACCTCCGACAAAACACTATCAAGACCCCCATCAAATCAGCCTTCTCAAAAACAATACTGTTTGCATGTACAGTCAACCTACGACATCATAAGTCATGGTTTTTGTGTCCACCAGTGCGTCCATATTCTATGATGGACACGGAACCTCCCGTTCTGATGGACACATGTAGGGACAAATCATGGCTATTTCAGATAGTTATCTAAAGTCGTGCCTTGGGCGCGAACGTGAAAAAGTTGAAGAGAAGGCGGACCGGGACGGTTTGTGGGTGCGCATTTCCAAAAAGGGCGCCGTCACCTTTTTCTACCGATTTCGTTTCCTGGGCAAACAGGACAAGATGACGATCGGCAGCTACCCAGAGTTCGGGCTGAAGGCTGCACGTGATGAAGTGGTGAAGTGGGCCGCGATTCTCGCCCGTGGCGAAAACCCGCGCATTAGACAAAGCCTCGACAAAGCCAAAATTAACAGCCAGTACACCTTCGAAGAACTTTTCCGCGAATGGCACGCCATGGTCTGCATTCAAAAAGAAACGGCCGGGCAGATCCTCCGCACGTTCGAACTGCACGTTTTCCCTAAGCTCGGGAAGTACCCGGCGCATCAGCTGACGCTTCACAACTGGCTTACTGTTCTGGATCGTCTGGCGCAGGGGTACACCGAGATTACCCGGCGCGTAATCAGCAATGGCCGGCAGTGTTATTCCTGGGCTGTGAAACGCCAGTTGTTGGAGGTCAATCCACTGGCTGAGATGTCAGGCCGTGACTTTGGCATCCAGAAGCAGATGGGGGAGCGAACGCTGGACCGGAAAGAGCTGGCGATTGTCTGGCGCGCGATTGAAGACTCCCGCCTTATCGAGCGAAACAAGATCCTCTATAAATTGTCGCTGCTGTGGGCGTGCAGGGTCGGCGAACTCCGGCAGGCTGAAAGCACGCATTTCGATTTTGAGGAAGGCGTCTGGACTGTGCCGTGGGAAAACCACAAGACAGGCAGGAAGAGCAAAAAACCGATCATCCGTCCTATTATCCCTGAAATGCTCCCGATGCTCAGGCGGGTTATTGAGCTGGCGCCGGGCCGCTTTGTTTTCTCAAAATACGAAGACAAGCCGATGAGCGAATGCTTCCACATGAGCATCAGCAGCAACCTGGTGAAGTTCATGCTCAAGGCCTATAATGAGCAGGTGCCGCACTTCACGATTCATGATCTGCGCAGAACCGCGCGAACGAACTTCTCTGAACTGACAGAGCCACACATCGCCGAGATGATGCTGGGCCATAAACTGCCAGGCGTGTGGTCGGTGTATGACAAGTACACCTATATCGATGAGATGAGAGAGGCTTATGGGAAGTGGTGGGCCCGACTGATGAGCATCATCGAGCCCGATGTTTTGGAGTTCACGCCACGTCAGACCGGATAAGGCGCCCCTTGCTGTCGCGTGGAAGGTTAAGGTGCGCCATTGGCCGGCGCACTGGCCGTGACATTTCCCGCTTCTGCCACGCTTGGACTTTGGTCTTGAGCCATTTATTGGATCCGCCCATGTATGAGCAGTCTGGCTCCGGGAATGGATTGCTGTCGCCAGGGCGCTTACGGTAACGCTCCAGCGTTCTGGGTGAAATGCTCAACTGGCAGCAGATATCACGAGTGCTCATCAGTTCGAAGTTATCGGTTTTTGTGCTCATCATTGTCTCCATTGGCCCCGCAGGGCCATCGTTAATATTTAGTGCGCCTGGGCTGGCAAGTTGCGAAGTTTGCGAGCGCCGATCATGGCGGTCGCGACATAGCTGGTGGTTCGGTTGACTACCTCAACAGTGAACTTTATGCCGTCTACAACGACGGTGTAATTGGTCCGGTGCTTATGCCTGCCGTACTCACCATATCTTGAGTGGTGCTCCGCCAGCGCGGCATCGCACGCCCGGCGGGCCAGCGGTGACTGTTTGCTTCCTCGGTTAATCAATCGCATGAGATCTCCTTGCCAGGAGGGAGCCCCTCCCGGTACTGTTAGCCCACGTATTCCGGTTTCATATCCATCAGGGTGATGCTGTACTTGTCGTGCAGCTCGTCGCCGAGATGGCGTTTTGCTGCGGCCAGCGTTCGCTCAGCTTCGGCGAATCGCTCAGCGGCATCAGGTTCGCCTGGCTGCGGCAGCGAGTTGATCACCGCGTCGACTTTGTTTTTGGCATTCACCTGGTGATAGCGGCGCGTCGCCTTATTCTTAAGCTCGGTGAACAACGCAGTGCCGAGCGTGGCTTTTGCTTCGTTGATGTCGTTACCGACAGCGGAGGCTGATTCCAAAGTCTCTGCTGTTTCGATCCGTGCGCGGAAACCATCGGCGATGGAGTCAATGTTTACCACCAACTCTTTCGCGGCCGCCGCGGTATTTGTTTTACCCTCGGTGATTTCCCCAAGGCTCATATGCTGCGGTACCGGGTTAATCTCGCGCTCTTCCCGCTGATCAACTTCATCCGGGCTATAGACACCGAGAATGACTTCCGGGCAGTAGAGTCGGGCCCAGTACTTCACTGCAAGGTATGCGATCTGTTGTTTTGGGTTCGACACCCAAAGCGGCGAATTGCGAGTGACAACACCTGACAGGTAGATCGGCTCTCCCCAAGTGATTTCATTCTCACCGCGAAGGACTGCGCCAACCTCGACATAGAGGCCAATTTCGTCCTCATCGTTCCATCCACGCACACGCTCGGTGACGTTGTATTTCCCGTTCTTACCGTGCTTCTCCCGCGTTACTTCCTGCGTGCGGGTGCAGCGCTCCCACTCTCCGACGTAGCGATAATGGAATCGGCCTTTGATGGCGTTTGAGCTGGCAATCACTGCGTTTACCAGTTGGGCTTCATAGCCCAGCACGCCGTTAACCAGATGCGTTTTCTGTGCCACTGCGTAGGGGTTCATGCCCCATTGCATAGCCTGCATGACGATTGCCATACAGTCGGCTGGTTTGCCCGCCAGGTGCGCAGGTACAGTTACAGCTGATTGGGCCATTAAGCCGGCAAAGGCCTGCAGTTGACCCAGCGCCTGCACGTTGAAAATTGAGTTGCTGGCGGAGATTGTGTTCGGCGCCTGCTGTTCTGTCGTTACGATATTCGTATTTTCCATCGTCATTCCCCTTATGCCAGGCGCAGCGCTTCGAGGCGGCGCAGGTCAAAATCGTTTAGTTCTTCGGCGTAATCTTCGATGATTGGCGCTGGCCAAACGCCGGTATCGAAGCCGTTCGCGATGGCACGCATGGCTTTGCGGTACTCCAGCATGCCCAGCTCCAGTAGTTCGGCGGACGCCTCAATGATGGCTATCCAGTGATAGTTCTCGTCCTTGTTGACGAAAATCCAGAAGAACTGGTCGAGCGCTGCGGTCTCGCTGTACATAGCTGCGCTCAGGTGATAATCACGGTCGATGATTTCCCGGTGCAGCCTGGCGCGCAGGCCTTCCTGTTTAACGTTCCACATGCTGATGGTTTTGATGTCAGCACCGATGCGAACGCCGTCGATGTCGATTTCCAGATCGGGCCGCACTCGAACTTCCAGCCCGGTTTCTTCGTCGAACCCGAAGTAGCTGACCTCAACGGCGCGGCTCGGATGCGTCAGCAGCTTCCCGGCTGTCGGGTGGTTTAACAGCGCCTTTTGAATGGCCAGAGCTGTGCTCAACTGTGGGCGGGTAACCAGCACTTTTCCTTCCGGGTTATCGCGCCATGCATCCACCAGTTCGTCGGCAAATACAGCATCCGGGTTTACAGACTTCACTGCCTGAATCAGATCGGCCTTCGTGCCGGATACTTTCAGCGGTGCCGGTTTCTGTGCTTCCTGCGCGACCAAGTCCGGATTAATCAGCGCCAACTGCTCTAGCAGTGCATCGCGGCTACCGCTGGTTTTAACCTGAGCGGGCAGGGTGGCGTTGTATTCCTTGATGCAGGCCTTCATGGCAGAGGCCGTTTGCTTCTGGTCTGCTTCGATACGCTGGAACTCTTCCGGCAGTGTCATATAGCTCTGGCCGGTTTCCTCCAGTGATGCGCCGAGCGGAACCTGAGCGGGCAGGGTGGCGTTGTATTCTTCCAGCAGCATTTTGATGTCGTCGGCAGACCGCAGCGCCGGCAGACCGGCGTTGTGTTCGTCGATAAACGCGCGAATTGTCGCCGTGGTGGTGAATGCACCTTCCGGCACCTCCGGTTCAACGCTGAATTCAGCGTCCATTTGTTCAGGCTGAAGCGCCAGCGCATGCACCAGATTCCCCATATCAAGGACTGGTGAGCGTTCTTTCGTGATGGTCTTCGTGACATGACGCGCTTCGAAATACATCAGGCTGACACGGGCGTCTTTTACCTGCGTGCTGCTGATGCCGTTTGCTGCGTGATAAACCTCGTTAGGCAAACCTTCGTAACGACCAGGATCGAAATAAGCTGGGAACTCGGCGCGTGGCTCTTCATGTGCAGGCGTAACTTCTTCCGTCCTGCTCAGATCCGCCTTTGGTTCGATTTCCATTTCTGCATGGGTTGAATCATCCAACATGGCGCCACAATCAGGGCAATGTCCACCGCCGATTGCACCGCAGCTGACACAGAAATCACCACTTACGGAATCTGTCTGCTGATCATCTTCCAGAGCACCTTCGCCTGCTGATATCGCATCGTTAGTTTCGCCTTCGGCGCGCTCAGTCTCTTCCATCTGCACATTGCCGGTTTCCTTGTTGCTTTTGCCGTGAAGTTTTGAAGACGCTATCAGGCCTTCTACTGAGAAGATGCCACCGCCCTGATTGGTGAATTCGGGCTGCTGGTTTTGTGCCTCTTCTGCGGCCACCTTTGCCTCGATCTCTGCATCCCAGCTGGTTTCTGGTTTATGTCTCGCGCTTGCCAATGTTTCAGCTGATGGATTCGCGTGATCGCTTTCGGTCAGGTTCGCGCTAATATGGAATTGCAGGCGATCGGGGAATGCAACCAGACCAGAAGATGTAGTGCGAATCAGTGCAAAGATGGCTGCGCGTGAATAGTCGAGGATGCCAGGTGTCGCGCGCAGCGCCGCTGACCACTCGGCAAACGGTGATTCCTTGGTTCGAACAATATCTTTGGCCGTCCGGTAAGGCGCGCCAGGAATATCGTAAATGTTGAAGTCCTCTGGAAGGGTGGCCAGGGCAATTTCAATGTCGAGGCTGTCGAGAGTATGTATCAGGTCAGGATTGCGATCTGTTGCATTGCCTCCGCCTGCATTGGTTCCGGTATCGGCGCGCTGGATCTGTGCCACACGGTTTCCCTTTAGCCACTCTTTCACCAGCAGGCCGCGATCGATGTATTCGGTACTAACCCATGCGTTAACGAACTGAATAAAGAGGTTCAATTCATGGCGCTGTGTCTGTGGTAATACCTTTTGCACTGCGTCGGTCAACCTCCAGAGGCCATGCATGTCGAATTTTTTAACCTCGGGAGCGTTATTTACCGCCAGCAGCAGGTTTTGAACGTAGGTGTTATCCGTGTCCATTTCTAACGCTGAAAGCTCTTTACGGCGTGGGATGCTGATGTGGTAAACGTGGCCTTTTTCGGAGCACAACTGCGCCAGCAACTGAATACGAAAAGGCATAGTGACCAACTGGAACTCTGCGTTATCGTCGTTGGAGTATTCAACCTTGCTGGCTCCGTTCTCTTCGGCCATCAGCTCCGTGGTTAAATCGCTGTCTGTAACGTCTTCCTTGTGAAAAGTGTCCTGCGGCGCAGCGCAGGGTTTCAGTTGCCAGGTGCGCTGGTCGTCGGCCAGTTCGTAACGCTTGCACCATGTTAAATCAATGGTGCTTTCTTCCGGCAGATCGTTAAACACCGGGAAATCAGTGCGGATTGCCTTCTGATAATCCTTACCGCGGCCGGTTTCGATCCCTGCGTCTTCCAGTTCAACGTCAAGCTGCAGGTTGGCGCGGGCTTCAGTTTTCGCAGTGAACCAAATCACTGCATCTTGCTTACCAGATTTCTGAGTGGCTTTGGCCACATAGAAGAATTCCATGTGAGATCCTCTTTTTTGGGTGATAAAATCCCCGAGCCATTGATAGCGCCCATTGGGTGTTCTTTGGTTTTGTGTGGTTTCCGGTGGAACTTTGGTCGGTGTCACCGGACGTTGAGCCCGCCTTGCGCGGGTTTTACGTTATGCTTCGTGGGCCATCTGGTCGTAGGAAGCGCAACGCACAGAGCAGTAGTCGCGTTCTTCGTGAGTAAGCTGAGAGCCGCGAATTAACGTCAGCTGATTTTTTACTTCTTTTTCCGCTTCAATCGGCTTTCCACAAAGGTGGTAAGCGCATTTTTTCTCCTGCATAACTCCCCCGTTAATGGCTCAGGCCATTCCCTAAACCATTTAGAAACACTTCAACCAGAAGCTCGGTTGTGTAAGTGCGTTCAACACCTCGATGCAGATACAAACGACCACGTGCATTAGCTGATGCTGTCCAGGTTGCGTCTTTGTGTTTGACGAGCATGCCGGGCAAGACTGCGCCGCGGTTTACTGTCTGAGTGCCGTAATGCTGATGAATCATGGTGATCCCCTTTCATTTGCCTTGTCGCCGGCCAGCGGAACGTTTTCACCTGACAACGATGCGCTTGTTGTCGATGGAGATAACAATACAAATAATATTTACATCGTGCAAGTTAAATGCAATGAAAATTTTCAATTGAGGGTATGCAAAAACAGCCAAGTAATTGGCTGCTTTGAAAAAAAAGATGTGATTTTTACTTTTGGATGCTTTGGATGATGCCTGAAACATCATCCTTGAGGAGATCTAACTCTTTAAGAGTGGCTTTAGCATGAACGATTAGGCGTAACTTTTCAGCTTCCGGCAATTGGTTGAAAAGCGAAAGCAACGCTATTTCTTTTTCGTCTAGCTGTCGCGGGAGTTCATGCTGGCTAAGGTCAGCATCACCGTCTTCAGGAGGCATAAAAAACCAATGTTCTGGCTTTCCCGTGGCTGCAGCAAGACGTTTCAGCCTTTCACCCCGCGCAGCTGATTCACCTTTCGACCATTGTTGAACCGCCTGGGGAGTCACCATAGCTCTCCGGGCAATATCAGACATATTCCAGCCGAATTCATCTCTAATGAGCTGAAGTCGATATGCGAACGCTTCATGTGTTGCTGTTTTCATGACATCCATTCTACAAGGTGGCCTTTCATCATGCATTTCAAAGATTGCTTTCATTTATGATTGAAAAAAATATTTTCATATTGTAGGCTTAATTTTCATTCAAAGAGGGCCTGATATGACCGAATCCATTAAGCAGCGCGTTTGCGCTGTCATGACTCAAACGGAAATAGCCAAAAAGCTTGGCACCACATCCCAAGCTGTGAGCTTGTGGCTGAACCATGAGGTTCCAGCACATCGAGTACTCCCAATCTGCCAGCTGCTGGGTTGGAAAATTACACCCCATGAAGTTCGCAGTGACATCTACCCAAACCCTACGGACGGACTCCCCAACCAAGGGGCGTAATTCCTCACAACCAACCAATGCAGGGGATCTTCAACCATGGAGAACGCAATTGCACGCAAGTTTGACCCGCCCATTATCAATCCGGTTGAGATAGAGAGCGTTCTGCTCAACCGGCTTGCTTTGATGGGGCAGAAGTTTTACGCGGAGCATATGGGCATCAGCGAATCGACCGCCAGCCGTCGCAAAGCAGAGGGGCATTTTTCCAGCATGGCGAAGGAACTGGCATTCCTGGGCATACAGGCGGCGCCGCCGGAAGCGGTGCTGGTGTCGCGGGAGTATCTGGCATCGGTAGAGACTCTGGCCGACATCGGGCTGAAAGCGGAACGAGCCAGGCCGGGGCCGCTGGGGTGGGATTAAGCCATGAACCATTTGGAATTCATAGAGAAGCACGTACGCGAAGAGCTTATCAAGCAGGGATTCACTGTCGCCGTGGCCCAGGGGGGGGCATTCCAGGCTGTTGATATGTACAAGCGCATGAGTCAGGCAAGCCGTAAGGGGAGGATTTTCGATGATGTGTTACGACACGCAAAGCTTTGGGCAGAGAAGCAGCAGCTGCCATCTGACAAGCTTGAGAAGAAGCGCGTTAAGCGTAATCAGCCGCAGCAGGGGCTGTTCTGAATGGGTGAAGACTGGTGTGCGTCAACACAGTCAGTCTTCGGATGCAAAAACTGAGAGTGATTGCGGAGTAAGTATGTCAAATACCGCTGAAGTTATCAAATTCCCGGCCCCTTTGCAGGGGCAGCAGGAGAGTCGCATGGCTGATCTGGACAATGGCTATTTACGTTTAGCCAACCAGATTCAGGATGCCCTGTGTATCGTCGAGCTTTCAGGTCGCGAGTTCCGCGTGCTGAACGCCATCGTCAGGCTGACTTATGGCTGGTCGAAAAAATCAGACCGCATTGCCAACAGCCTCATCGCAGAGAAAACGACACTGAAGGTTAAGCATGTATCGGAAGCGGTGCTGAGCCTCGCGTATCGCAACATCATCGTTCTGCGTCGAATTGGACAAACACGATACATAGGGATTAACACCTGTCTGGATAAATGGGCTTACACAAAGCCGAATTGCACCAAATGTCCGGCAGCGTTTCCAGCCGCCGAAGTTGTAACGTGGGTTATTACCCTTCCCGAATTTATGGAGGCGCATCCCCGAAAACAGGGACAGTTATCCCAGAAAACAGGGATGGTTATCCCTGAAAATGGGGATGGCAGTTTTACCCCCAAAACCATCCCCGAAAATGGGGATGGTTATCCCCGAAAGCAGGGAGAGGCATCCCTGAAAACAGGGAACACCAAAGACATTCTTCCAAAGACAAATATAAAACCTAATACCCCCTTAAATCCCCCTAAGGGGAAAGTGAAGTTTGATCCGCTCAGTATTTTGATTCCTGAGTGGCTGGATCAGGCCGCATGGGTTGAGTGGGTAACCTACCGTCAGCAGTCCGGTAAGGGCATCAAAACAGAAATGACCGTCACCAAGGCTTTCAACCTGCTGAAACAGTGTCTGGATGCAGGTCATAACCCGGTAGACGTGATCAACACCAGCATCGCCAATGGTTATCAGGGGCTGTTTAAGCCGAAATACCCTGTAAAAGCCGCAGCGCGGCAAGAGCTGGATTTCAACAACACTGACTGGATTGATGGGGTATTGCCATGAGATCGCTTGCTGAACATATGCAGAGCTACGAACGTGAGCAGCTTAGCCGCGTGGCGCACAATCTGCCTGAACATCACGAAGAGCGCCCGCAGGTCGAGCATGTGGCGCAAATCTTCAACGAGCTGTTCAACCAGCTGCGCGCAGCGTTCCCGGCGGCAATGGCGAACTTCCGAACCCAGGCTGAGCTTAACGAGTTTCGCCGCCAGTGGCTGTTGGCTTTCCACGAAAACGGCATCAACACCCTCGAGCAGGTTTCTGTCGGCATGCGGGTAGCCCGCCGCCAGGAGCGCCCGTTCCTCCCATCGCCTGGCCAGTTTGTTGCCTGGTGTCGTGCTGAGGAAAGTGCTGCTGTTGGCTTACCTAACCAAAACGAATTGGTAGCCCTGGTTTATCAGTACTGCCGGAATCGTGGTGCTTATCCTGATGCCGAATCCTACCCATGGCCGGGTAAAACTGCCGATAGAAAGCACACAACCAAATCTAAGGCATGTTACTGGATGGTTACCGTGCTGACCCAAAAAATGCGATCTCAAGGTTTGAGTGACATGGAATTGAACCGTAAGGCCGGGGAGGAGCTGGCACAGATGGCCATGCGCATTCGTGGTGGTGAAGATATTCCTGAGCCTGTTGTTCGACTCCCATTGCTGGGAGGAAAGCTGTTATCCCGTGAGCAAAACATCTCGAAGCTGGAAGAAATTCGCGCTCGCTTTGGTTTCAAAAAGGGGAGGGCGTAATTGTGAATTACGGACTGAAACCGACTCAGATGCAAATCATCGAGTTCATCAAGAAAAACGGGCCGACGACACCGCGCCAGATCCGCACGCTACTGGGATGTGATATCCGCGAGGCTAATGATCGACTAAAGCGCCTTAGAACATCAGGCATCGTGAAGAACATCGGTCAGCCGCATCGCCCTGAATACAGACTTAAGAAGTGCTGTCTGGACAAAATTAAACCAGCGAAACCACCGCGGCAGATTGGCCCGGCACAAAAGATCGCTGACGAATGCCGGAAGAACTGGCAGGGCTATGAAATTCACAAGATTTTCGGGAGTGCGGGCAAATGAGTAAACCAACTTACGAAGAGTTAGAGGCGCAGGTGATGAACCTTGAGGCTGCCTTATCAACAGCAACCGAATCACTCGCTAATGCTCACCACGTTCTGCGGGTAGAGACGGCGAGAAGCAAAGAGCTTGAGGCGCAGGTGCAGGGGCTGGCGGCGGAGAATGCTGACTTAAAGCACCCGGGAACATACCTGCCATCCAAACGAGAAACCCCAATAACCGACGCCGCGCTGGCAGAGATACGCAACGAGGCGCGGGCCAGTGCAATTCCTGATGGCTACGTGCTAGTTCCGCAGCAGATATTCCTTGATGCATCAGATATCGAGTCTATTTGCTCGCAATGCGGTGATGGCGGCCCCAACTATGGCGATTTTTCCGATGGCCTTTTGTGGGTAGGAGATATTCAAAATGATGAAGGAATAAGCATTTACGGCCTGCATATTTCATCAGCTGATTACCTCGAAGAAGGTGGCATAACGGTTTGTGAATTCCCGCAGCAACTGCGCAAGGAGCAAGGCAAATGAGCAATAACACCGAATCCCGCATGACCAACCGTGAGCTTGTCGATGCTGCCATTGAACTGGCCGGGGAGTTTTACGCCCTGCATGGCTATATCCATCGCCCAGGCTTCAAGTATTGGGAGTCGCCACATCCACAGGAACAGCGCTGCTTTGAAATGGCGGCGCGTGCTTTTGAGCGCATTCGTGGCTCAGACGTGTGGGACGCTATCGCAGATTTGGAGGATGACCAGCAATGACTAAACAACTCGAAGCGCTGATTGCCGAGATGAAAGCGGCAGCGGAGGCGCAGGATAAGTACATGAGGGGTGGAGCATTCTCAATCGCCTGGGATGAATCCATAACGCCAAAAAATGTCATGACGCTGATAGCGGCGCTGGAGCAGTCGGATTGTGAACGCAATAAAGCATATCGACAGGCAAGCGCAGCGCGTAATGCATTCGATGAGCAGTATCAACTACGTGATGCAGCAGAGAAGCGCATAGCAGAGCTGGAGGCCAGCCCGTTAGCGGTGAAGCTGCCTGATCGCAAGGATATTCGTTTTTGGCCGGGGGATGCATTCGAATTTGACACACTCGGATACGTCATGGCGGTGGAAAAAGCAATCCGCGCCGCTGGCGGCAAAGTTGAGGGGGAGTAGATGCGCTTAAAAGTCGATACAGATTTATACGCATGTTATTTCCCGCAAGAACGGCCGCTGGACGGTACGCCAGTTAGGGTTTGGAACGAAGACGGAAAACTTCTTGGTGATGGGGTGGGGATTCACCTGCGCCAGTCTGGCGGGGCAATTCTGGTGGCTGGAAAAACTTACGACTCAAACAAAATTGTTCACTGGCTTCCGTTAGCCAGCCTACAGCAGGAGGCTTTATGAATAACCTGAGCAGAGCAGATTTGAACGCCATTTTAGCCGCCGCTGACGCCGTTATCTCAGCAATGGCAGGTGAGAATGAAGATGTTCACCCAGACAACACGTCAAAGATGATAGCGCTATGGGATGACCTTAATGACCGGCACGCTCCGCCAGCGGTTGTGAAAGCCCTGGTTAGCGAGCTACTCGCATTGCGGGAAGCGGGGAAAGAGCCGGTGGCGTTGGTGGACATTCAGAGTGGGCGGCCAGACGGCAACAAGTTCGCCTTGGTGTTCAATACAGCGATGCACAAATTACCCGATGAAGTTTACCACCTCTACGCAGCGCCGCAGCTGCCTGCTGTGCCAGTGGCTACTGTCGATATAAAACGCGGAAATCCTAGCGGTATTTTTTCCATAAACTGGCACCATGCCGCGCTAAGTCATTCAGATGGCACATACCATCTTTTTGCAATCCCGGCAGGTGATTGATGGATCCATTACTGCTGTATGCCGCAAAGCGAATCATTGAGCTTGAAAGCCTGCTGCTGGTGGATGTTCCTGAAACCGTCTGGCCTGCGGAAGTGGGCATGGTCTTTGGACAGATCGAAAGCGCCGGGGATCTGCCGGCGCATCACCAGCGGCGCCTGAAGCATCACATCAACAGAATGTGGCTTGAAAAAATGCCGGTACCGGCAATTATCACCGCGGCCCGTTCGCTGGCCGCCGCGATGGAGAATTACGCGTGAGAGAAATTATTGTTGATAACTTTGCGGGTGGCGGCGGGGCGAGCACTGGCATTGAAATGGCTACCGGCCGGAGCGTGGACATTGCGATTAATCACGACGAGAACGCCGTGGCGATGCACACGACGAATCACCCGGACACGCTGCACTATTGCGAAAGCGTTTTTGATATTGAGCCCAAAACAGCAACCGCCGGCCGCCCGGTGGGGCTGGCATGGTTTTCCCCGGATTGCCGTCACTTCTCGAAAGCGAAGGGGGCAAAGCCAGTCGAAAAAGCTATTCGTGGTTTAGCCTGGATTGTCGTTCGCTGGGCCCTAGCAGTGAAACCCCGCGTAATGATGCTGGAAAACGTTGAAGAGTTTAAAACCTGGGGGCCGCTGCTGGATGCAGAGCTGCGCCCAGACCCTGAGCGCGCCGGAGAAACATTTAAAGCTTTCGTGGGCATGCTGGGCACCGGCATCCCGGCAGATCATCCCGCGCTGGCAGAGTGTTGCGAATTTCTGAATATTTCTCTCGATAGTCCTGAGGCTGCGCGCCTGGTATCGGGGCTCGGGTATGTTGTCGATTATCGGGAATTACGAGCCTGTGACTACGGCGCGCCGACGATCAGAAAGCGATTTTTCATGGTAATGCGCTGCGATGGCCAGCCGATTGCGTGGCCCGAAAAAACTCATGCTGACCCAAAATCACACGAAGTCATTTCGGGCGCGCTGGCGCCGTGGCGCACAGCTGCTGAGTGTATCGACTGGTCGCTCGAGTGCCCGTCTATTTTCGACCGCAAAAAGCCGCTGGCCGAAAACACGCTCAAACGTATTGCCCGTGGCATTCAGCGGTTTGTTATCGACAGCGCAACGCCGTTTATCGTCAAGTGCAACCATACAACGACGAAAGGCAAGTATGACTGCTTCCGGGGCCAGGCGCTGACCGAGCCAGTGCAGACAATTACGAAAACTCACGGTTTCGCAGTCGCGGTACCGCATCTGACAAAATTCCGCACTGGAGCAACGGGACAGGAGCTTAACGAACCTGTGCCAACAATCACGGCTGGCACGTCCACGCGGCCTGGCGGCAACGGCCACGCGCTAGGCATGGTTGAAACTGCCCTGGTGCCATTCCATGCCGGGAACGGCGGCAGTGAGTACCAGGCGAAGCCACGGCCATTGGATAAACCAGCGCACACAATTCTGAAGGAGTCCCGCGCATGCGTCGTTGCGCCGGTTATCGCCCGGCAGTTTGGCGCCAGCGTCGGCCACCGGGCGGACGAGCCGAGCGCTACCATCACGGCAGGTGGCGGTGGTAAATCGCAGCTGGTGACGCCTACGCTGATTCAGATGGGGTACGGCGAACGCCCAGGACAGGAGCCGCGAGTGCTGCAGCTAGGGAAACCGCTGGGAACGGTGACGGCTGGAGGGGGTAAATTCGGATTGGTTGCCGCGAACCTGGTTAAACACTTTGGCGGGAATTACACCGGTGCTGGTGTGGCGCTGGATGAACCAACACACACGGTTACCACCACGGATCATCATGCTCTGGTCACAGCAAACCTGATGGTGAATAACACCGGACATCCGGGCGGCGCTGCTGATTCACCAGTGCATACCGTGACAACTGGAAATCATCACGGTGTCGTGGCGTCTCATCTCGTTAAGCTGAGAGGAACCTGTCGGGATGGGCAGCATACAGACCAGCCAATGCCAACAATTACTGCCGGCGGCATGCACGTTGGCGAAGTTGAAACGTTGCTAGCTGCTGGAGCATACGACGAAGAACGGGCTCAACAGGCGCTTGCGTTCCTGCAGCAATACTGCGGGCCGGAGCATAACGGCCTGGTAACCATCGACGGCGTTATTTATCGCATTGTCGATATCGGCATGCGCATGCTGCAGCCGCATGAGCTGTATCGCGCCCAGGGCTTCCCGGAGTGGTACATCATCGACCGCGACTACCGCGGCGTGAAGTATGCGAAGGATAAGCAGGTCGCGCGCTGTGGTAACGCCGTACCACCGCCGTTTGCTGAGGCGCTGGTTCGCGCTAATCTTCCGGAACTATGCCAGCACCAGGAGGCCGCATAATGGCTAAAACCGCAGCTGAACGCAAAGCCGCTCAACGCGCACGACAGGCAGCTGGTGGCGTGCGAAAGCTTGAATTGATGCTGGATGAGCAAGAAGATGAGATGTTGGAGCGGAACTGCGCTGCCCGCCGTCCTGGCCGTCCCCCTTACGATAAAGCTGAGTATGTTGCGATGTTGATCCGCCAGGATGATGCGCGCGTTCGTGGCCACATTAAATCCATCAGCGCCAACCTGTGCGGGAAGTGCGGTGCCGGCTTGCCGGTGGAGTGCTGCCCTTGTGCTGGTGATTCTGCCTGCTGGGTTACGCAAGGCTGGCATGAGACAAAATTAGTGATGTGACACGTCACTTAAGTTAAATTTTTAGAAGATTTCCGCTCCCACCTGAGAGGCCGCCGCATGCGGGCTCTCCTTCTGAATGCTGAAAATTTGGAAGATAACAATGGGCTAGTGTTGGCAAAAAGTGCGCTTAAAAGATTGATAAATTCAGCGGATGGTTATACTGTTTATTTATCCAGTATACCTGTAAGGAGGGATTATGAAAATCGAAGTCACCATCGACCGTACCAAAAAACTGCCCGACGGCGCAGTGCCAGCTCTTGAGCAGGAGCTTCTGAAGCGCATCAGCCAGAGTTATGCCGATTGCAGGCTGACGGTCCGGCGTGCAGGGTCCGATGGTCTGAGCATTGTCGGCGGGGAAAAGAGTGATAAAAAGCGTATTGAAGAAATCCTGCAGGAGACGTGGGAGAGTGCTGACGAGTGGTTTTATTGATTGTTTTACGTGGTAGCAGCAAGTTGTTCAATGCGGTTTCTTTCCGTGCAGCTACCGATGATTTCTTTTTGCGTCTGGATGTCGCTCAGGGAGAAACGTTGTGGGTGCAATTGACTCAGATCCTGCCGGAGGATACAAGGCGACCATCACAGATGCCAGTGGCCGCGAAGTTTTATCTTTTGATTTGGCTGCTACAGACCGATTTATCCTGTCGTCTGTTGACGGGAAGGTTACGAAGAGACAGCTCCATAAAGACGATCACTATTGGTCACGCGCAACCCTGATGGAAGTTATCAGCGAAATGACCTCAAAAAATTGACCGTTTCACCGGGTATCTAGCATAATCAGCACACTGGTCTGAACAACCAGAACCTGACGACTTTGCGCCACGGAGTAAAAACCATGGCGCACGAGTTACAACTCATCAAGCATCACACAGGAATACTGATCCCGGCCACGCCAGAGACCAGCGAAATCCTGCAATCAAAAATCCGACTCGGCGACGTTCTGGTAGCTGAGTTCAAAAAGGTGCGCAATCCGGCATTTCACCGCCGATTCTTCGCACTCCTCAACCTTGGCTTCGAATACTGGGAACCAACCGGCGGGGCTATCTCAAGCAACGAACGCAGGCTGGTAACCGGCTATGCCAGATATCTTGCCGCATACGGCGGGAATGAAGGCGCGCTGCTGGATGCTGCTGAGCACTATCTGGAGCAGGTCGCCAATCGCCGTGTCACCAATGGTATCAGTCTGTGCAAATCGTTCGATGCGTACCGTGCATGGGTCATCGTTGAGGCCGGTCATTTCGACGCCATAGAGCTGCCGGATGGCACTCTCCGCAAACACCCACGCAGCATCTCCTTCGCCAACATGGATGAGGTCGAATTCCAGCGACTGTACAAGTCTGCCCTCGATGTTCTGTGGCGATGGGTTCTCTCTAAATCCTTCAGCAATCAGAGTGAGGCAGAAAACGCCGCCGCTCAGCTAATGAGCTTTGCGGGGTGATGGGATGAAATTTACCTGGTTCTATCACACCGACTGCACCACCGAACAGGCCAATGCCCTGGTGACCCAGTACCGGGCGCGCGGCGTTAAAACTGAACGCAGCCTCAACCCGGATTACACCTCCTGGACAGTTAGCGCTTTCCTTCCTACCTCAAACAAACCAGCCAGGCCGGATAACCGCTGGCGTAACCGGGTGTGGGGGTGAACATGCGCAGTATCTACCGTAGTAAAAAGTGGCTGGCCGCTGTCGGCCAGATTGAACAGTGCGTGTTATGCGGTTCGTGGGGAACGCAGGTAGCGCATCGCAACGAAGGCAAAGGCATGGGGCTGAAGACCGATGATTGCGCCACGGCAGCGATCTGTGTTTGCTGCCACGACAGCATAGACAACGGCAGCAAGTTATCGCGCGATGAACGTCATCAGCTGATGGACCGCGCTATCGTTCTGACCGTTATCCAGATCGCCCGCCTTGGGCTGGTGGTACCTGCATGAGAATTTACGACATTACGCCGATCGGCAAGCCTCGAATGACCAGAGCCGACAAATGGAAAACACGACCAGCGGTCATGCGTTACCGCGCGTTCTGCGATGAAGCTCGCCTGCGCAAAATCCACCTTCCCGAGTCTGGCGCGCACGTCACTTTCGTTATGCCAATGCCTCCGAGTTGGAGCAAGAAAAAGCGGGAACTGTTCAACGGTAAGCCACACCAGTCAAAACCAGACTGCGACAACATGCTCAAAGCGCTGATGGATGCGCTATTTGATGATGATTCCAGCGTCTGGGATTGTCGCATTACGAAGCTATGGGGCGAGAAAGGCCAGATCATCATCCGGGAGAACGCACAATGACACGCAACGACGTTAATAATTACCAGAAGGCATCTGTTGAGCGTACCAACCCGCAAAACCCCTGGGTGACGCTGGCTGCTGCTCCGCGTCGTTCCTACCTCGGTAAATACCGCCGACTGACTCCATCGCAAAGCCGTTGGGTTCGCTCACTGCTGAACCATTGGGGCGGTATGTACGGAGGAAGCGGAACAGAACACCTTTCTGGCGGTGGTGGTATGTGGTCAATGATATTGACTGGCTGGACTGGTGAGCAGCAGGAGCGTATCACCACCATAATGGCTGGTCTGCGAAAAATAGGTTATAGCGGCGACGCGCTGCTGATGCAGGCAAAAGCTATTATCTGGCCTAAGAAATCCCTTTCTGACTTGATCGGCAACGCCGGAGATCAGGAGGAGGCGGCATTCATGGAAGCCATCATCCTGAAGTCATTCAGGCCGGGCAGCCCGGTGTATGAAATCGGGAAAGATTATTACACCTGGCGGAAAACCATCAACGATATGGCTCGATGGATGCAGTATTACCATGCGCCGTTCCTGACAGAAAAGCAATGTATTGACCGCGTGCGCTGGTGTATTGAATTGTTTAATTCTGCCGTCTTCTTCACGTTAAAAGATGAATTAGGTTTCGAAAAAGCAAAAAATTGCGAATAAGACTTGAAAACGAGTTTTGAAACTGCATAATTCAGATATGCTCGGACGTAAAAGGCGAAAGAGCTTACCCACCAGCGGAGATGCTTTGCGCGGAGCGGTGGGAACCACATTTAAGCCCTTGCAGAAATGCAGGGGCTTTTTTGTTTCTGTCGTATCTAAAGCTTGCTGGGAAAGCGAACCAGAGTTATCTGTATGTCACGCCATTTATTTAAGGTAAAAAGACATGCTAAATCAGCAGGATATGACGGAAACGGCAAGGGCCGTATTTAATGAGCTAAGCGAGAACCCGGCAACTGCCGGTGAAATTGCACAAAACACGCACCTGACGCGCGAGCGTTGCCAGTTAATACTGACGCAGCTTGTGATGGCGGGTTTATCAGATTACCAATTCGGATGTTATAAGCGCCTCCAGTAACAGAGGCAACTGCAGTGAAAATGGGCGGCTGGTGGGTGTTGACGCACCCGGCCAGCCATTCGCTCATGCTAGAAGGTCACAAGCGAACCAGGGCCCACCGCTTTAGCGCTAAAGCAAAGTGAGCCTATCAGAGACTAGCTTACTGATCCATGAAAAATACTGTAAAAATATACAGTGTTGAATTGTTCAACGCTGATTGTCTGCACGTCCTTTCCCAAACGCCTGATAATTCCATTGACCTGATATGCACTGATCCTCCTTATTTCCGGGTAAAGCCTGAGGGTTGGGACAACCAGTGGCGGGGCGATACCGATTATCTAGCCTGGCTGGATAAATGCCTGGCCGAGTTCTGGAGGGTATTGAAGCCCAACGGCAGTATTTACCTTTTCAGCGGCCACCGCCTGGCGGCTGATATTGAGCTGCTGATGCGTAACCGCTTTAACATCCTGAACCACATCATCTGGGCGAAGCCGTCCGGGCGCTGGAATGGATGCAACAAAGAAAGCCTGCGGGCTTACTTCCCGGCAACCGAGCGCATTCTCTTCGCAGAGCATTACCCTGGGCCGTATAAGCCTGATGGATACGCGAAAGAATGTGACAGCGCCAAACAGCACATCATGTCGCCGCTGATTGATTATTTCCGGAATGCGCGTTCGTCGCTGGGCGTTACGTCAAAGCAGATAGCTGACGCTACGGGAAAGAAAAACATGGTGTCGCACTGGTTCGGCTTGAGTCAGTGGCAGCTGCCGAACGAGGCCGATTACCTCAAATTGCAGGAACTGTTTACGCAGGTAGCCATTGAGAAGCATCAGCGCCTCGAGCTGGACAAGCCTCACCACCAGTTGGTGGCCACCTGGCAATCGCTGAACCGCAAATATTCAGAGCTTCTGGAAGAATTCAAGATGCTGCGCCGCCCATTTGCCGTTACATCTGCCGTGCCCTACACGGACGTTTGGACATATAAGCCCGTCCAGTTTTATCCGGGTAAGCATCCATGTGAAAAGCCAGCCGACATGCTGAAGCAAATTATCAGCGCCAGCAGCAGGCCCGGCGATGTGGTAGCCGATTTCTTTATGGGTTCCGGATCCACAATCAAAGCTGCCATGGAATTAGGGCGTCGGGGAATCGGTGTTGAGCTTGAAGAAGAACGCTTCAACCAGACGGTTGAGGAGGTAAAACGTTGGTCGCCATAGTGCGGCCTTTTTATTTCACACACAGCACCCCGAACCCGGAGGTGTGGAATGCATAGAACTATGCCAGACAAACTCGCATCGATAGCGGGGTACTGTACATCCGGCGGCCTCATTTGTTGGGGAGGCATAGCTCAATGGATGCATGACCTCGACTGGAACCTTGTTGCAGTTGTTGGCGGCTTCGTTATTGGCTTGCTGACATTCTTCGTTAACTTTTACTTTAAGCGCCGCCAAACGAAAGCCTATGAGGCCGCTCTGGCTCGGGGCTATGTAACACCACCGCCGCAGGATGATTAATCATGGCATCGACGAAAAGTAAACTCAGCGTGGCCATGCTTGGGCTGTTAGCTGCTGGTGCCACTGCGCCGGTACTCATGGGGCAGTTCCAGGATGAAAAAGAAGGAACCAGCCTGGTTGCTTACCCTGATGCTGGTGGCGTGTGGACGATTTGCGGCGGTGTGACTCGCGTTGACGGTAAGCAGGTTGTTAAGGGCATGCAGCTGACGCGCCAGCAGTGCGACAAAATAGATAAAGCAGAGCAGGCAAAGGCTTTGGCTTGGGTTGAGAAAAATGTTCGAGTGCCGCTGACTGAGCCTCAAAAAGTCGGCATCGCTTCTTTCTGCCCCTGGAACATCGGCCCCGGTAAATGTCTGCCATCGACATTCTGGCGAAAACTCAACGCTGGTGACCGGCACGGCGCATGCGCAGAGATAAAACGCTGGACGTATGACGGCGGCCGCGATTGTCGAATCCGCTCCAATAATTGCTACGGTCAAGTTTTACGTCGTGACCAGGAATCTGAGCTGGCATGCTGGGGACTGGATAAATGACGCTTAAAAGCTGGTTGCTTGTGGGCGTTGAGCTGCTGCTGTCCGGAGTCATTATTTTCGTGTTGCTGGGGCAGATCAGCGAGCAGCGCACCAGGGCAGAAAAAGCAGAGCAAGAAGTCGATGGCCAGAGGCAGGTTATTGCTACCCAGGCTTTCAACATGAACCGCTTTAATCAGATCGCCGACTTCACCGACCGACACAATTCACTGATTGATGCCGGTACCGAGAAAACGGTTATTGAGTACCGGGAGATTTTACGCCGTGACAAAACCTGTGATCTGCCTGTTCCTGCTGATATCGCTGGTGGGCTGCTCGACTACGCGAACAGTTTACGTGCCAGCGCAATGCACACCGATTCCGGCAAGCCTGATGCAGCCAGTTTTACCGCCCCTGCCGCCAGCGGCATAACGTATTGCCAGGCTGTGCTTTGGATTAAGCCACTGTTAGCGACTATCGATAAGGCTAATAACCAGTTGGCCGCTATAAGGGGTATTGAAAAATCACGAAGTGAGGTTAAAAAGTGAAAGAGAAAATACACAACCACGCCTGTACTAACTGCTTCACTGATAAAGGCCCATGCCAGGGGGAATGCAATGTTCATGATGGAAGCAAGCAGCTTGCCGCTGGCGCTCAATTAAACCCACCACGCGGTGAAATGGTCGTATACCTGAAGCAAGCTATTGGCGAAGGTTATCAGCCTGAACACGAAGCCGAGGTAAGTGACCTGTCTGTAATTGACGGCCTGCCAGACAATGATCTGAACCGTGAATTCGGTAAGTGCTGGCAGTGGTACCAGATGGGCGGTGGTTTCCACGAAACATTCGACAAGAAAGTTAGCTTTGAAGCAGTAGCCCGTCCACTCATCAAATGGCTTGCTGAAAACGTTCACCCTCACCACTCCGTGATTGTCACCAGCACCCACGCAGAACTGCTGATGGGTGAGATGGTGTTATCTACCGACGAGTACCTTAAAGACTGATGGGCATTACAGAAGCTCTTCACATCGAGGGGCTTCGATAATGTTTTCCTTAAAGGTGACTGACAATGGCAAAACCGGACTGGGGAGCATTGCAACACCAGTTCCTCGCCGAGCATGCCAAAACAGGTATTTCCCCCAAAGACTGGTGCCAGGCTCAGGGACTGAATTACGCATCTGCGAAGCGCTACATCAAAGTAACGTCGTATGGTGCGAAATCGCAGAAAGAAGATGCGAAAAAAAATGCGAATTCGCAAAAAGGGAAGGGCAACGCCAGTGATGCCGGGAAGGTGAAAAAATCCACCCGCGAAACAGGCGGCACCAAAAATTCCCGAGACGCGAAACCGATACGCGGATCCCGGCACGCTCCGCCGGTTAACGCATTCGCACCCGGTAACCAGCATGCACTCAAGCACGGCGGCTATGGTCGCAGGATGCTTCTCTCTGACGCTATTACCGAAGACGCCCGATCACTCACTCTCGACGATGAGTTGTTCTGGCTGCGCGCTGCCAACCTGACGGCGGCGGAGAACATCGGGCGCTGGCAGGCTGAGCTGGAGCTGGCCGATGATGATAAAGCGAAGGATCTGCACTCGTTGATTTCCTCTGCTGAAAAGGCCATGCACCGCAACACGCAGCGCATCGAGTCTCTCGAATACACCAAAGGCTCCATTGCGAAACTTCGCGTTGATGCCGCCTACCGAGAACGTGCCACTGAAAAAGTGGAAATGGAAATCGACATCATGAAGGACGGCGACAGCGACAACGCGACCGTCGTACACAACACCCTGCCGATACCAGGAAGATAAATCATGGCTGACATTTACCTCCCGACGCTGCACGACGGGCAGTTAAAGGTCTGGTCTGATTCATGGGAAGGTCAGCTGCATGCGGTCCGTTGTGGTCGCCGCTGGGGTAAAACCTTCATGCTGTCCAGTGCCGCCGTGACCTATGCTACTGCTCCGTTTAAGCGTCCGGGCATGGACATTGAACTCGGCGGCCGCGTCGGTATCTTCACGGCTGAGTACCGCCAGTATCAGGAAATCTACGACAAGCTCGAAGAAATCCTGCTACCGCTAAAGAAAAGCTTTAGCCGACAGGAGAAGCGTCTGCTGCTGAAGAACGGCGGGAAGATTGACTTCTGGGTCACCAACGACAACAAACTGGCTGGTCGTGGACGTGAATACGAAATTATCCTGATAGACGAGGCGGCCTTTACCAAGTCGCCAGAAATGCTGAAGGAGATCTGGCCGAAGTCGATTAAGCCAACGTTGCTGACGACGAAAGGCCGGGCCTATGTATTTTCTACTCCTGATGGGGTGGACGAGGAAAACTTCTTTTACGCCATCTGCAACAACAAAAGCCTGGGCTTTATCGAGCACCATGCGCCGACGTCTTCCAATCCGTTCGTTCCGCCGGAAGAACTGGAGAAGGAGAGAGAGAACAACGACCCGCGCGTGTTCCGTCAGGAGTTTCTGGCCGAGTTTGTCGACTGGTCAGCCGCTTCGCTGTTCGACGTCCGAAAATGGTTCGAGGGCGAGAATCAGGATCAGCCTGTTGATTACCCTGAAATGTGTGAGGCCGTATTTGCTGTTCTGGACACCGCAGTTAAAGGCGGAACAGAACACGACGGCACCGCGGTTGTTTATTACGCCGTTGATACCCGACCTGGCCGGCAGCGCCTAACCATTCTCGATTGGGATGTTGTGCAGATTGATGGTGCGCTGCTGGAAACGTGGATGCCGTCGGTATTCGAGCGACTCAACGAGCTCTCCAGTCAGTGTGTCGCCATCAACGGCAGCCTTGGCGTGTTTATCGAAGACGCCAGCATGGGCAGCATCCTCCTGCAGAAAGGCGATAGCCTTGGGTGGCCGGTCAACAAAATTGAATCCGCCCTGACCAGTAAAGGAAAGGACGAACGCGCCATCATGGCATCCGGTTATCACTACCGCGGTCTGGCGAAAATATCCCGATACGCCTACGAGAAGACCGCTGTCTTCAAAGGCGAAACAGCCAACCATCTGCACAAGCAGGTTTCCCGATTCCACCTTGCCGACAAGAAAGCGCACAAGCGCGCCGATGATTTGCTTGATGATTACACCTACGGGCTGATCATCGCATTCGGTAGCGGCGACGCAATCTGACGAGAGAACCAATGAACGAAGATGATTTTGAAATCGGCAGCGGCTCTCAATCAGAGTTGATGGAATTGCTGGACAGCGATGACATTCAGCCAGGATCCACAGCCGGCTACCAGACGTGCAAAACGATTTACCTTTTCCATCCGCTGGGCGGAAAGATGGTTGACCGTCCGATCAAGATGGCGATGAACGAGCCGCGCACCGTACATGTTGCTCAGTCTTATGGACTTGAGCAGCGCCTGCGCGATGCGTTCGAGCGCGAATGGAAAGCTCTGGGAGCTAACCAGCACATTGCTAACGCCGCCCGCATTGCCCGAATTTACGGTGTATCTGCGGTGGCGATGCTGGTGGATAACCAAGTGCCCAGTGAGTCACTGGACTACCGCACGCTGTACAAACACAACATTAGTTTTAACATTCTTGACCCACTGAACACGGCGGGCAGCATTGTGATGAATCAGGATCCGAACGCTCATGACTTCCAGAAAGTCGACGGCATCCGGGTTGCTGGCAAGCCGTATCACAAATCGCGCTGTGTCGTTGTGCAAAACGAGGATCCGATTTATCTCGCGTACAACCCTGCGGCGTTCGGTTTTTCCGGGCGCAGCGTTTACCAGCGCGCCCTGTATCCGCTGAAGTCCTTCATTCAGACCATGCGCACCGACGACATGGTAGCTGTGAAGGGTGGTCTGCTGGTGACGAAAATAGCGGGTGCTGGCGCGGTCGTTAACAAAGTCATGCAGGCGCTTGGCGGAATGAAGCGCATGATGTTGAAGCGAGGGAAAACAGGCGAAGTTCTGCAGATTGGCCAGCAAGATGGAATCGAGTCAATCGACCTTAGCAACCTTGAAAAGCCACTCGACTCTGCACGTAAGCACATTCTGGAAAACGTGGCCGCCGCTGCCGACATGCCGGCGATCATCCTCAACTCTGAGACGTTCGCCCAGGGATTTGGTGAAGGCACTGAAGACGCCCGTGCCGTCGCGGTGTACATCGACAACATCCGGGAATGGCTTGATCAGCTGTATGCCTTCTTCATCCGCGTGTGCCAGTACCGGGCGTGGAGCATTGAATTTTTCCAGTCGCTACGCGCCGACTTTCCAGAGCTGAAAAACACATACAGCGTGTATTTTGCGAGCTGGATAAACAACTTCGAGTACCACTGGCCGCCATCTCTGAAAGAGAAGGAAAGCGAGAAGGTGAAGGTAGACGAAACGCGCTTTAAGGCAATCGTCAGCATGCTGGAAGTGTTGCTTCCGCAGCTAATGCGAGACCATGAAAACCGTGCGACGCTGATCGAGTGGGCGTGCGAAAACGCCAATGCCAACGAGAACCTCTTCCCTCAGCGTCTTAATCTCGATTACGACTCACTGAAAGATAACCCACCGCCAGAGCTGCCAAAAGCTGAAGGGCCGGGCGGCGGGATGATGCTATGAACACTTTCACCAGAACAGTGAGAGATGCGGTGAAGTTCTTTCTCCGCAATGGCTACTCGTCCCGTGAAGAGCTGGAGCGCTGGCAGGCGATTATCCGCCATGCCGCAGAAAGCGAAACCGCCGATGACTACATGGCGATGGTCACCCGTAACCTGACGAAAGCATACGACCTGAATGTGGGGCGCGCTGGCGCGCTGAAGCGCCATCAGGGCATATCCCGGTTTACGCTCAACTACCTTGAGCCGAAGCTGAGGACAGAGCTCGACAGGCGGATCCTCGCCAGTGCCGACCTAATCAAGCTCAACCGCAAAAAGGCCATCGATACCACTCTTTCGAGGTTTAGCGGCTGGGCCAGCAGCATTCCCTCAGCCGACAGCATTGCGCTTACCGGCATTCAGGGAACGATGCGGGAGACGGCAGACCACATTCAGAAGGCCGCAGAGAAGGTGGGCTATGAAGCTCGCCGGGTGATGATCGACCAGAACCATAAGTTGATAGCCAACATCGACAACGTGATCGCAACGAGCAACAACGCGATTGCAGCGATATGGCACAGCCACTGGCGGCGGCCGGGCTATGACTTCCGCGAGGACCACAAGGAACGCGATCAGCTTTATTATCTGATTCGCGGGAACTGGGCGCAAAAAAACGGGTACGTGAAGGCCGGCCCTGCCGGTTATCTCGATGAGATCACGCAGCCTGGCGAAGAGGTTTTTTGTCAGTGCTACGTGACCTACATCTACAACCTCCGAAGCATTCCAGAATACATGCTGACCCAGAAGGGGCAGAAGTTCATGGAATCGATGAAGAAAGCAGCATAGGAGCATTAAAACGTGGCTATTTTTGGCAGCGGGATAATGTTCCGTCAGGGTAAGTTCGTCTTCCTGATACAGCGCTCTGATGATGGTACGTGGTGTCAGCCCGGCGGCAAGGTTGAGCCGGGAGAACTGGCTATTGATGCCGCGCGCCGTGAGGTACTGGAGGAGGTGGGTTATCAGTACGATGGCCCGCTGACCCCACACAGTGTATACGGTGATTATCTGACATTTCGCGCTGAAGTGCCGGAGAGGTTCGAGGCGAAGCTTAACGACGAGTCGCTGGCCGCCGGATGGTTCCACATTGACGATCTGCCCAAGCCGCTTCATCAGCCCTTCGCTGAGATGCTGGCGCAGCAGGCGCTCAATGAAACCGAAGTGGCCGCGCTCATCGCTGACGGGACACTAAGCAGCCCGCAATTCTTTATCAACATGTGGATGTTCGCCATCCGGGTGACCGGAACGGGGGTTACCTGGCGCTCCGCAGATCAACAGATGGCCTTCCGTAACCCGGATGACTATCTCACCCCAGAGTTTCTCCAGCGAGTTGCCGGGCTACCGCTCATATGGCTGCACCCGGAGAAAAATACGCTTGATAGCAATGAGTTTGCAAAGCGCGTTATCGGAACCCTGACAAATAGTTGGGTGGCTGACAATGACGAAGTGTGGGCGGTTGCACGCGTATATGACGCCGAGGCTGCCGAAATCATGGCAACCAGGCAGTTAAGCACCTCACCAACCGTCAAGTTTGTTGAGGTTCCCGATTCAATCATTGAGATCGACGGTCAGCCTCTACTGGTGGAGCCATCCCCTGAGCTGCTCGACCACGTTGCAATTTGTGAACAGGGCGTATGGGACAAGCTCCTTGCCCCTACTGGTGTTAAATCTGATTCCATTCCAAACGAGGCTGAAAAGATGGACGAGGAAAAAATCGTAGCGCTAATCAATAAGGCGATTGACGCACGCATGGCTAAGGCTGACGCCGAAGCAGCAGACCTGAAAGCCAAGGCCGATGCCGAAGAAGAAGCCAAGAAAGAAAAGGCTGACGCGGAAGCAAAAGAGGCTGAGGAGGCGAAAGCCAAAGCCGATGCGGAAGAAAAAGCCGCGAAGGAAAAGGCCGATGCCGAAGCAGCAGAAGAAAAGGCAGCAAAAGAAAAAGCGGACTCTGAGCTCCGTCAGCAGATTGCCGACCTTAAAACACGCATCCCAACCGAGCTGAGCGATGAAGAACGTAACGAAGTCGCTGACGCACAGGTGAAAGCTGACAGCGTGTTCTCCAGTTTTGGCAAGCGTGCTCCGGTGCCACTTTCCGGCGAAAAGCCGCTGGCATATCGCCGCCGCCTGATGATCCAGCTTCAGGAGCATTCACCGGACTTCAAAACCGTTGACCTTTCCGCTATCGCTGATTCCGCATTGCTCGGCTTTGCCGAAAAGCAGATTTATGCCGACGCGCAGAAATCAGCAAGTCTCTCGGTTGGCCCAGGCATGCTGCGTGAAATAAAACGCGCTGATGCGACAGGCCGCCAGATCAGCACCTTTGAAGGCGATCCCGCTGCAACCTGGGCACCGTTCCAGTCCGGCAAGCGTCAGGTCACCAGTTTTAACAACCAGGCTTAACGGGAGTTCTGAAGCATGGCTTATTTATCTCTAAATCCGATGGCAACAACGAATGCGTTGGGCTCCTTCGGTGTGAAATCCGATGGTTATATTCAGGGTGTCGCTCTGGATGACCCGGCCAACCGTTTCAATCTGGCTGCTGGCACCGTGGCACCAACGGAAACAAAACCACTCTGGGGCGGGCTGCCGGTGGCTGAGCTTCTGCCAGGCACACAGTCCAGTCCACGCGGTTCATACATCCGCCGCGCCTTGTCAGTGGCCGATCTGGAAGGATTCACCGTTTTTAACCAGGCTCACAACGGCCTGACCACGCCACAATCGCCGGTTCCGCTTTATGCCTCCGGCATGAGCGTGTCGTTCTATCGCCTCGGCTCAAACATGCGCGTACCGCTGAAAGCCTCCGCACAGGTTGTTGCACTGGGTACCGCTGGCGCTTCAGTGAAAACGCCATTGGCCTGGGATTTCGTGAACAATCAGGTCACAACTGCGGCGGCTGCCGGTTTTGCTGGTGCTGACATTGATACAACCGCCATTGCCTTTGCTTCAGGGACGGCAACGGCCACTACGGCATCGGCTCACAGTCTGGCTGCTGGTCAGTATGTGAAAATCAGTGGTGCAGTCCCGGCCGCATACAACGGCACAGTCGTTGTGCTGTCCGTTCCGAGCGCGACCACTTTCACCTATGCGCTGGCATCGGCTCCTGCCGGAGCTGCAACCACGCAGGGAACCATTGGCGCAGTAACGCTTTCCGACATCACCCTGCCGGTAAAAGTGCTCGCCGTCGAAGCAGGGAACTCCAAAACTGTCAGTTATGACAGCACCACGGGGTTCCTGACCTGGAACGATACCGACAGCTGCGCGCTGGTCTTACTTTAATCGGGAGCTGAATTAAATGGCTGCAATTACCCCCAGCTACACTATCGTCAATCCGTCGTACATCGCGCCGGAAATGATCATCGGTTATCAGCAGGCGTCAGGTGCGTTCGAAACCATCGCCAGCGGTAACCCTCAAGTTCGTCTCGGCGTGGGCGATCAGTTCGTCTACATGCGTCGCCTGGATATTCGTACCCAGGTTACCTCCAGCCAGTCAGGCAACGGTAACCAACTGCCGAGCGTGGCGCTTGATGCCAGGATGATTTCCACCCCGACTTACCTTTTCCGTTGCCGTGGTATTTACGACCACCACGACCAGGCCGCTGCCGGTAACTGGAACTTTGCGTTGCCTGAGGCTCAGCGCCTTGGTATGCGCCAGGGTATTTTCCAGCAACTGCGTTCTGCTCTGCTGTACGGCATGAACCCTGCTGGTGGCGAAGGTCTGTTGAATACAGCCGGTGCAACGACTGAGTCTCTGCCTGCAGACAGCAGCGGCAATACCACTGTTCTGACCTATGACCATGGGCAGATGGCGGTGTATTTGCTGGGCCATGTGCAGGCGGCATTGACCCGCACAATGCAGCTTGGCCGACAGTTGCGCGTCGTTATCCTCGGCCCACAGCGTATTCTCGGTGCGATGGAGATTCAGCAGATCGTACAGCTGACTTCTTATCAGCGTCCCGGTGGCGGTACTGACACCGTGGGTAACACCGTAAAAGAAGTACTGAAAGGTGCGAATATTCAGGTTGACTGGGTATATGACGATACCCTGATCGGCGCTGGTGCTGGTGGTACTGATGCGGTAGTGATCACCATCCCTGAGGTTGAAGTCCCTGAGGTGAACTCCACGGTAAACACCAACGAATTCGCCAAGCTGACGCCGTCACTCGCAGCGAACGCGCTGATGTTCACCGATATGGCCGCACCGCGCGAAATCCCGACGCCGATTGCTGGCGGTGCTATCGATGTTCTGTCCGAAATGCGCTCTACCGCAGGCTGGGCAGTGCGTCCGGAAGCCATCACTATCCTGTCTATGGCGTATAGCGCCTGATCCATTATTTGAAGTGGTTAAGCCTCTGCCGGGGAAACTCAGCAGGGGCTTTTTTATGAGGTCAACCAATGAAACTCTATATCGCTAACACCACCAAACAGCGCCAGATTTTTGCCTTTCGCAAGCTTGAGACAGGCCGCCTTATCCAGATCCCGATCAATCACGGCGACCAGATGATGGTGCTCGACGGCTCGACAGAAGAAGTGGAATCAGTCATTCAACATCATCAGGTGTACGGGCTGATCGACTCCACGAAAATCGACCAGAGCCAGTTATTTGTGGGTCTGTGCTACAGCACCAATAAGCCTGTTTCAGCGGCGGTTATCGAAAAGACTATCCGTGATAACGACATTCACCTGACTCGAGGTGCGCATGGTCGCCGCCAGGCATCCCTAGCCGCACTCGACAGCACGCTACGTGAAAGTGGCACGGGGTATTCCGGCGAGATGGAAGTCAGTACTGAACAGGCGAAAGGTCGTGATGACAATGACGATACGCCGACGGTCAACGAAACCCTTGCAACTGAAAAATCCGGGAGCAAGAAAAAATGACAACGAGCCTGTCGGGATTTATCGAGTTCGCTCGATCTGACATGGGCGTGACTGCCGAGCAGGTTCCCGACAGTTCTCAGTCGTTTTCGCTGGCGTATGGCGGGGCGGTTGAATGGGTGAACCGCGACATTGAAATGGTGATGCCCAACCTGTATGCGGTTGCCGTTTATAACCTTGCGGCCTCTTTCCTGGTCAACTACGGTACCGAATCGGTATTCGCTAATTTCAGAAAAGAGTTTGGCCTGAATAATTTTAAGGCTGGTGTGATTACCGGTGCCGGAGATAACTCAACAAGTGCTCAGCGCTTGGTTCCGGACTTCTTCAAAGATCTGTCGTTGGCTGATTTGCAGATGCTGCAAGACCCTTGGGGTCGTCGGTACCTGATGATTGCCCAGCAGTTCGGCAGCCTGTGGGGGCTATCATGATCACCTTCCATCTGGGGGTGATAGACGTCCCGTATGAGGACGAGAACACCACGACCGGGGACGTCGCCGAGTATCTGGAGGAAAAGTACCAGATCATGCAGACGTTTTTCGACAGGTACAGCAACGAAATCGCTGACCTGATGGCGAATGACATGGCCGCATCGCTTGAGAACATGATGGCCGGTGCGCCGCCATCCAAAGACCCTCTCGCTGAGTCGATGTCCCGGATCCATGACCTGTTTGTCGCCTTCCTCGACAACACCGAAATGAACGGATTGCCGGGCGTGCCTACGCGCCGCGCGCTGGAGGGGATATCCCGGCGATTCAAAAACAAAAAAGGGCCACCGCGCCCGTCATTCATCGATACCGGAACCTATCAGGCCGCGATGCGCGCCTGGGTGAGTGGGGTGCTAAATGCCTTCCCTGGATGAGTTGCAGCAAACTGCAAAAACGGAGCTTAACGCCACGCTGACGCAGGGTCTTGACGACCTGAGCCGATTTCAGGTGGTCACGTTCACGAAGTATATCCGCAAGGTGCTGCCCCTCGATGGTTTCGTCTTCTGGGTGAAAGCTTCTGTTCTGTCGGAAGACCCCAGCAGCGAGCCGGATACGGTTGACGTTAAGGGCTATCTGCACCTGACGACCGAAACCATCCAGGACGATGAACAGCTTTACGACCGGAACGTCGTGACGTTTACCGCTCAGGCGGACATCGACCCGTTCAACGATATCGGATCTGATGTCCTGTATATCGGCGAGTTCTTTGGCCTCCAGTTTTCCTTCTCCCGGCGCACCGGGCTGAACGAACCGGCCAATCTGTACCACTACACAGGGGAGGCAATATTCCCCTACATGCGCTCGCAGATCATCAACTCTGCCGACGACATCGACCTGTCTGATGTGGTGGTTTCGAGCTCATTGCCGGTATGGCTGACGCTGAGTCAGTACATGCCGATGTTCCCGGCCATGCTGTCTACGCAGAACCTGTCGCCGCCGTATGCAACGGTGAAGTGTATCAACACCGCGCCGATCGCCGGTGGCTTTTATCTCGATGAACAGCAGAACCAGTATCAGCTGGTTTCCGAGGATGTGACGATCTCCATCACTGGGCTGAGAAATGCCGGGGTTGAGGATTTCCTTAGGTATGTGCAGCAGTACACACTCGGCGATGACGCGGAAATTGGCATGATGAATATCCCGGTCGTTCAGGACGAGCGCGTCACGCAAAATGAGCTGAACATCATCGCCATGAGAAAAACCATCAAGTTCAAAGTCAACTATTACCAGCAGCGCATGCGGAACGTCGCGCGCAAGCTGATCACGTCAGCGATTCCGTCCATTTACCCGGAGAAATAAATAAATGGCAATTGTTAACATTAACGTCTCGGTTACTAATCCACCGAAGCCCTCTCAACTGCTCAAATCCGGCGCGATGATCTCCATTGGCGGAACAACTCTGGCGGCAGGCGAGTATCAACTCCTGACGGCCAAAGACGATCTGAAGGCTATTACCTCACCGGCTAAAACTATTTCAACGATTACCTGGGCAACAGGCGTTGTTACAGTAACTCTTTCAGCATCGCATGGTTGGAACGTTGGCGACACTATCCCGCTGGTTGTCTCTGGTGTTACCCCAGCAGCGTATAACCGCGCCGTAACGGCCACCGTGACCACATCTACATCCTTCACCTATCCGCTGTCGACAGACCCGGGCACGGCAACAGTCATGGGTTCAGTTAAAACCGTGGCAGCAAATGAAATCATCGAAATGAACACCACGTTCTGGGCCCAGGGAACAACCCGCGCGGTATATGTCCTGGAGTTGGGTGATGTGTCCGTTTCTGCTGCTGTGTCTGCGCTGTCCGACTTCATCGATAAAGATATTTCTCTTGGCAACACCTACCAGAAATTCTTCTCGTACCTGGTGCCGCGCGAATGGGACGGTGAAACGACGTTCAAGACCCTGACGGGTCTGTATACCAGTCCTGCGTCACTGGTGTACTTTTTCGTCACCACCACGATCGCTACCTACCCTGCGTGGGTCGCCACCAAAAACAAATCAGTGTTTGCAGGCGTGGAATCAACAAACATCCCTGCAGGCGAGTTTTCCATGGCATTCCCGTTCCAGTCCTCGCTGGCAAACGACCCTGGCTCATCAAACATGGTGCCGCCAATGGCGTACCGCTTTGGTTACGGGGTTACCGAGTACCCAGTAGAAGGGAATGGCACGCTGCTTAAACAACTCCAGGACAACAGCATCAACTACGTCGGAACCGCTTCAGAGGGCGGCCTGAGCAACAAAATGCTGGTTGCTGGCCACATGCTGGACGGTAACCCGTTTAACTACTGGTACTCCGTGGCGTGGACTGCAATCAATCTCGAGCTCGATCTGGCAAACGAAGTCATCAACGGGTCAAACACCACTGTTAACCCACTGTACTACGAGCAGAACGGTATCGACCGCCTGCAGCGACGCGCACTGAAGACGCTACGAAATGGCATCAGTTACGGCCTGATCCTCGGGCGTGTGATTGGTACCAGCCTGACCCAGCAGGATTTCAACAACGAATACGAGAAAGGCACGTATGCCGGTAACGCGGTGATCAATGCCGTGTCGTTCGCGAATTACGCCAGTCTTAATCCGTCCGATTACGCCGCCGGAAAATATGCTGGCCTGAGCGCCGTAATGACGCCGCGCCGCGGCTTTGAATCCATCACGTTTAACGTGAACGTAACCAACTTTGTAGGGGCGTAAAAAATGGCAAACCCATTAGTACAGCAGGGATTCCTCAATCGCGTGCGCGGCGCGGTATCGGTGACTGACACACCAGCTCTGAATATCACTGCCCCTTATTTGGGTAAGGATGGCATCAGCATGCGCCCTGACGGTGCAGCGACGGATATCATCCCGACTATGACTGGCACCGTGGGGAGTCAGGCACCATATCAGCAGGTGACTGTCACAGTGCATCTGCTGCGCACACAAGGTCTGAGCGACAGCTACAAAAATCGTTTTGCCACTGACACGGCTCTTGGCGAGGTGGTGATAACCCCGGATGCCACAACACTCAGTAATTTCACCGTGCTTAACGCTTATTTGGTGAACTTCAACGAACTGCCGTTTACCGGTATGGATGCCGGGTATGTGGCGACTATCAGCGGTTATATCCTTGCTAACGACAACATGTGGATCTGATTGTGAAAATTGATAAAAAGCTCAATCTGGTAACAAACATCACCCGGGAAGACGGGGCAATCGTGTACCTGCATGTTACCCCGTTCCCGTATGAGGTGGTTGAAGAGCACTGCCTGCTGCTGGGCAACCTCTTCACCAACTTCATCTCACAGGTCGGCGGCCTGGGCGCAGCGCGTGTCGCTGCGATGATGCTTCGTAAAAAGCTACAGCGCGAGCAGGAGTTGAGGGACGAATCTAACCAGCATGCTCCAACCATCGTTGACGAGATCCAGCGTCTTACTTCTGTAGTCTGGAATGACGGCGGTACATGGAAAACAACATCATTCGACGTTGCTATGAAGCAGGGGATCATCTCCTCTGACGAATATCGGGAAGTTGAAGGAGAGGTGGTTTTTTTTATGGTTTCCTCTGCCATTCAGAAAGCTCACCTGATCGCACCGACGGTGGGCACAGTGATCGGAATGTTCGGTGGGCAACTCGAATCATTGAGCGTTACGGCGTTCCGCGATTCGTTGCAGACGTCGAATCCTGTTACCGATACCCAGAGCCCGGATGCCCAGCAGGAAACGTCATTTATACCCTCTTAGACTGGGCGTCTAATGAGGGTTTTTGGCGCGTAATCCGGGAAATAACTGGCGAAGAGTACGCCAGCCCGGCGCAATATCGCCAGCGCTATATTCTCTCCGCTATAAAAGACAGGGGTTCCTTCAATGGTGGCTAAGTCTATTGTCGATATTGACGTAAATGACGACAAGTTTGTCGCGTTTATGGAGAAGTTCAAAGAATATCAGGCTGCACTTGAGGACCTTCCTGAAGCATGGCGCGGTCTGGCGCATGGAGCTACGGATGCCACCAAAGAGACAGCGAAAGCAAAAACAGAGGGTGACCTTCTGGCTAAAGCCTTTTCGGAGGGGGCCAGCGCGATACTGTCGATAAACAGCGGCCTAGAAAAGCTCACTGATAGCCTGGATAGGGCAAGTAAAACCCAGGATGACTTCAACAAGAAAGCCCGATCCTCTAAAGGTTTTTTGAGTGACGCCACGAAGGACGCGAAGTCGATGGCCGGGCACATCAAGGATGCCACAACAAGCCTGCTTTCATGGGGCGGTATTGTCGGCTTGTTCACTGGCGTGCTGGGCGTAGGTGGTCTTTTCGGACTTAACCGTCTGGCGGCCACAACCGGCTCACAGCGCTTCACTTCTCTCGGTATCGGGACGAGCATCGGCGCGCTGGACTCCACAGCCATTAACTACCAGAAAGCGCTCGGCAACCCGACGGGCACGCTTGGGGCTATCCGCGATAGCCAGATGGACTTGTCAAAACGCTGGCAGTTCCAGGCTATGGGCATCAGCAACCCAGTTCAGGATCCGGCAAAGCTTCTTCCGCAGATGATACGCAACGCACGCGATATTTTCGTGAAAAATGGCAGTACGTTGCAGGGGGCGAACGCCTACGGCCTGACAAATTTCTTCAGCCTTGATGACCTTAACCGCTTTAAAAACATGAGCGATGAGGAAATTGATGCGATGGAGCGACGGGCGCAAAAGGATGCGCGGCTTCTTCAGATTACCGACCAGCAAGCGCGACAGTGGCAGGATTTCAACGTCCAGTTGGATTACAGCAGCCAGAGCATTCGCAATACTTTTGTTCGTGGACTCGGACCGCTGACCCCGCAGTTGAGCAAGCTCTCTGACGCGCTGGCCGGGGCTATTGATACCGTTCTGCAATCCCCCGAACTCGGCAAATGGATAGACGGGCTGGCCGGCGGAATAGAGCGGTTTGGGAAATACCTCGCGTCGCCTGAGTTTACTAAAGATGTGGATGGCTTCATGGCTGGCCTTCGGCGATTAGGGCAAACGATCGGGCACCTGGTCGATTTGTTTACTGGAAAAATCAGCGTATCACAGTTTCTGTCGGGGAATGTCCAGATGCTTGGCAGTGAAACGCAGACAGATCCAGCTACCGGGAAAAACTACGTTCCCGGCAGTGAGGGTGATCCAAAGGTATGGGGGATTCTTAAAAGCGCAAAAATGGCTTCTGGGATAGCACCGACCCAATATGATGAATATTTCGCAGAGGCCGCAAAAAAATACAATGTTGACCCTCGCTGGCTTAAGTCTATTGCTGGAGCTGAATCCTCATGGGATCCAAATGCTGTAAGTAATGCAGGGGCTAGAGGTTTGATGCAGGTCATGCCTTTTAACTTCAAGGAAGGTGAAAAGCCATTTAATCCTCGCGATAACATCATGGCTGGCGCGCGCGTCTTCTCGTGGGCTATGCAACAGTCTGGTGGTGATTTTGACGAGGCGCTTCGTTATTACAACGGAGGTGTTCGTCGTGGAAGCACTGAGAATACCGCCTACCCTGGGCGAGTAAGAGAGCAATATGAAGCTATGTATGGTTCTCAGAAAAAATCGGCAATAGAAAAAGGCAGCGACAATTCAGAGGTTGCCAAAAACACGAACAAGACCAACCAGCTGCTGCAACAGATTGTTGACAAAGGGCTTACCGGGAATAGCTCTGGAATGGTCGTTTACAACAACACAGGCGGCAACGCCATAGTTTCTTCATCACAGCTTGGAGTGACTAGATAATGGCATTCACTCGCGAGATTTATCGTCTTGGATTTGAGATTTCCCCGGTCATTCTTTGTAATGGAGTTGCGGAGGCTATTCCTGGCGGCATGCTGCCCATAGTGGCACTTACTCAGAGTGCCAGCTTCGTTACTGGACTGATCGGCGGGGCGATAAACCTAACAGATCTGGACAAATACTTCTGCCACTGGAGACCGGTACAGGGAGCGACGATGGTTGACTATGACATCGCTCGCTACCCGTTTGCTAACCAGACTGTAGCGGCCAACGCGCTTCTTGCTCAGCCGCTCAGGGTAAGCCTGATGATGGATGCTCCAGTGAACGAGAATACTGGGGCCATGACTAAATTAGTAACGCTTAGTGCGCTACAGGCAGTGCTTCAGGCCCATGCCAACCTCGGCGGAACTTACATCGTGGCCACGCCGTCACTTATTTACAACAACTGCATCCTGAAAACGGTTAAGGACAGCTCGACCGGAAATGATCCGCTTCCTCAGAGATCATGGCTCTGGGATTTCGAGCAGCCTCTCATCACTACTACCGATGCAGACAGGGCCGTTACCAACTTCCTGAAAAGGATAGATGCAGGGGACCCAAATAAAACGACGTCATGGACGAACACCGCGTCGGCCCTTGGCAATACTGCGCTTGGTGGTGTGGTGGCAGACACAGCAGAGGGTGTAATAGGGCTGATAGGTAAACTACAGGGGGCTTTCGGAATATGAGCACAGTAAATTATCCGTTCACCGGGAGAGAGCAAAAAAGCATGACGTTTTCCCCGGTTCTGGACGGGACAGTTTATACCTGCCAAATGAAATGGAATATTGCAGCGCAGCGTTGGTATTTGCTGATCACTGATAGCTCGGACAACGCAGTCATGAATACCGCCATCGTTGGTTCAACATCATCAGGAGGAATAAACCTGATAGATGGGGTATTCACAACGACAACCATGATTTGGCGAGAGAAGAATGGGCAGATCGAGGTGATGAGCTGATGCGCTATTACGAAATTAACATTCTTGATAGCAAAGATAAAATTATCCAGCAATATTCCAGCCATAAAAATGGGGCATACAACCCCGGCGCGCTGATGGTTGAGTTCGACATTATGCGATTCGGCGAGTCAACCCCACAAGGGGAAACCCATCTTACCGTATGGGGGATTGGTCCTCGAGATATGCAGCAGGCAAGGCAAAATTTGTACGGTAAAAAAATACAGATTTTTGTCGGCATGTCCAAGGGGCTTCCTCTTGCTGGGGTATGGGATAAAAATCTTGCTATTGAGGGTTATATATTCCAGGTATTTGGTAACTGGCAGGGCACAGAAATGCGCCTGGACTTTATTATTGTGACTGGGCCGGTTACTCAAAGTGACAATGGCGAAATGTCAAAGCTACAAATCACCTTCCCATGGAACGTAGGACAAAAACTCTCTGTGGCCCTGACGCAGTGCTTTATGAGAAGCGGATTTAAGCCAAATATAAGTATTAGTGACCGCCTGATTTTAAACTACGAAAGGGATTTGTTTTGTAGTTCTCTCTCTGAACTGGCAAAAGACCTTCAGGCATTTTCTCGTTCAAGAATAAAAGATAAAGGATATACAGGTGTAGAAATTGCCATAGTTAACGGGAATGAAATCCGTGTATGGGATAATGATTATGCTAATCACCCAGATGGCTCTGCGAAAAACGGAGCGGCAAAGAGAAGTGAAAACCCGATAAAAATAAAATTTACGGATCTTATTGGTCAGCCTACATGGATTGAATTCAACACCGTTAGCGTTGTTTGTGTCATGCGAGCTGATATTCAGCAGGGTGATCATATTCTTATGCCAGAACAAGCCGTTCCGATGATTCAGGCATCCTCATACTCTCAGTTCAGGAATGACTCAGCCTTCAAGGGAGTGTTTGAAGTAAGTTCGGTAAGAATGCTAGGAAATAGCCGACAACCTACGGCTGAGGCATGGATCACCGTGATTGAGGCGTATGTGAAAACCGAGGTAGGTAAGAAATGACAGTTGACCATAAGCTCAATTTCGGCCGGAACATGAACAGGTTTGCAGAGCAGAAGTTTAATGAGGCGTTCCAGGCGGCCGGAAAGATTCTGCCAGCCAGCATAGTGAAGCAGATGGGCAAGATGGTTACAGTCTCGTTCGAGCTACATGACACGCCTTATGTCTTTCCACAGGTCACTATTCCTCTGTTCGGTCCCCAGTATATCCGTTACCCGATGCAACCGGGAGACAAGGGGATTGTCATCCCTGCTGATACCTATCTTGGCGGTGTCAGCGGGCAGGGAGGTGGTATTGCCGACCTCACCCCTCCGGCCAACCTGAGCGCCTTGGTATACCTGCCGATCAGCAACACCGAATGGGAGGCCGTAGACGGTAACGTTGTCACCATATACGGGCCTGAGGGAGTGACCATCCGAGACCAGGGAAGCAAAACGACGTTTTTGTTGACGCCTGACAGCGTGGCAATCGCCGCCGTGGATCAGTTTAAGGTCACGGTAGGCAGCACGGTGCTAACCCTTACGCAGGGCATGTGGAGCATTGCAGGAACGACCGGGAAGCTGCAGGACTCAACCGCCAGCACCAGCCCGGCGATCATGCATGCAGGATGGACAGCCCTGGTTGAATGGCTAAATAGTCATCAGCACTCAAACGGGAATGGCGGTTCAAACACCGGCGCTCCGACCACTACTTTCAACGGGAATATCACGCAATGAGAACCTACGGAAGAAATCCAGAAGGCAAGTGGGTGCAGGTGGTTCCGGATGAAAATGGCTTCAATGACGCCATCTACCTTACAACGCTGATCCAGAATCTAAAGCTGGCACCACAGGAGTCTCCGTTTTTTGCAAATAATGGGATTCCGTCGCAAAGCTCTGTTATTCAACAGGTACTGCCAACCTATTACGTTGACAGGTTGCAGCGCCAGTTCAGTCAGTATTTCTCATCGCTGCAGATCGCTCTGGTTAGTGATGACCCTCCGGTGTACAACGTTTCGGCGATAACGAACGCCGGAACTAAAATTATCACAACGGTGAACGTATGAGCGATTTGTCCGTAAGTTACAATGCGGCCGGCCCGGTACCTAAAACATCAGAAGAGCTTCGAAGCGATTTAGTTTCCAGAGCCACAGAGTTATCACCAGGGATCACTACAGACCTTCCTGGCTCACTGATTGAGGATATCGTCGGTACTGATGTTGGCGCGTTACTCATTTCCGATCAGATTCGTGTTGACCTTATAAACTCAGTTGGACCACTGAAAGCAAATATGTACATGCTTAATCTTTTGGCTCAACAGTCAGGAATAAGCGCCCAGAAAACAGAAGGGTCTACTACTGTACCAATCACCTTCTCCGGACCCGCAGGCTTTCTGGTACCACAGGGTTTTTTGGTCGGAGATGGCACTTACACCTATCAGATATCTGATGCGACCATTATTCCTGCATCTGGTACCAGTTCAGCCGTTACCAGTGTGGCCACCAATACCGGGTCATGGGCTGTACCGGTTGGCACAGTGAATCAGATCCAGACAAGCCTTCCTTCAGACATCATTATTACCTGCACGAATCCAGTAGCCGGCACACCGGGTGGCGCACCAGAAACGAACTATGAGTTTCGCGAAAGGGTGTGGGAAGGGCAAATGTCTACTGTTCAGGGTTATCCGGGGTTTATCAGGCAGAAGTTAACGGACGTGAATAATGTGCAGGCGCGTCTGGTATCTGTCGTTCAGAGCGGGAATTCCTGGATCGTTATGTGTGGCGGTGGTGATATCTATGAAATGGCGGGGGCCGTTTACAAATCTGCAGGAGATATCAGCAGATTGAAAGGGGCTGATTTGAATGTCACTGGCATAACAAATGCAAACCCGGGCATTGTCACTACTGATATCACTCATGGGTTCACTTCAGGGCAGATTATTCGTATCGCTGGCGTCATGGGTATGACTGGGGTTAATAACGTGCCGCTGACCGTCACAGTTTTAACCCCGAATACATTCTCGATTGGCATTAACACCACCTCATCGGGAACATGGGTTGGTGGTGGTATCGTCACGCCGAACCTGAGGAATAATGTGGTCACGATCAATGACTGGCCTGATAATTATCTAATCCCATTCGTTATTCCGCTACAGCAGCTGGTAACTATAAAGTTTGAATGGGCCACTGAAAGCATCAATTATCTGACTGATGCAACTGTTGCATCTTTGGTTTCTGCCCCGGTAATAAATTATGTGAATGGTGTATTCTCCGGAAAACCTATGAATATTAATAACGTCAAAGATGTGTTCCTTCAGGCCATTAACAGCACGCTTGATATGAGCTTGATATCAACGCTGAACGTTATTGTTACAGTCAATGGGTCCATAACAGGTGTGGATTCTGGTACTAACATTATCAGTGGCGATCCATACAGTTACTGGTTTATTGCCTCAGATGGGGTTATTGTCGAAGGGATATAACATGCTGGAAGACATCATTAAATCTTACCTGTATACGCAATATAACGACGACGATGATATCCAGGCATTCGTATCTGCGTATAACGCCATGTCGCAGGAAATATATACATGGATGATTAATGCAAACCTCCCAATATTTGTTGGTGGGTACAATGCTGGCGATCAACTGAAGTGGATCGCCAGAGGGATTTACGGTGTGAAACCACCGGTACTGGTAAGTGGTAAGCAGAGTATTTATGGCCCATTCAATGCCATGATGTTCAACCAATTGCCATTCAATGGAAGAAAGGTGGTGAACCAGTCTGAACAGGTTGTCGTTTCTGACGATCTGTTCAAGCGCATCATGACCTGGAACTTCTACAAGGGGGATGGATATTACTTCACAATCCCATGGTTAAAGCGCCGTGTTATGCGATTTTTGACTGGGGTAGACGGCGTGGATGTAGTTAATGATCAGCGGTGGAGCATATCGGTTCTATTTTCTGGCTCTGGTGCAAGCATCTCGATCATCAAAGGATATAGAAAGCTTACTGATGCCTCTATGTTTAACGACTTCGCGTACAATACGCAGGCGCTCAACCAGAAGAAGAGCGTGCTGATAAAAAGCACGGACTATGAGTATGCATCATTGTTCAAGCAGGCTTTCGATAGCGGCCTGCTTCACATGCCATTTTATCAACCAGTGACGGTAACGATAGTTGGTTGAAGTTGCGCCGATGCGGTGTAACATCCACCCATCAACATTGGCGTGTTTAGGGATGAAAATGAAAAAAACACTTATCGTTCTGACACTGGCATCTGTAGGTGGCGCATCGCAGGCAAATAGTGCCTCTTTCGACTGCAGCAAAGCAAAGAGCTTTGCAGAAAAGACTATTTGCTCTAGTCCAAAGTTATCAAAGGATGATGATGATTTAAAATATTTATATTGGAATGCAAAATCATCAGTAAAGGATAGGAAAGCATTTTCAGAAATAACAAAAACACTTTGGAGCTCACGGGAAAGGTGTAGTGATTACTCATGTGTCGATGAATGGTATGATACCGCATTCGCAATTTACGGAGCAATTAAAGAAAAAGGAATTCCAGAAACAAATGGAGTTACCGATTTTGCAAAAGAACCCGAGGCTTCTACTGGCAAAAAAAATACCGAAAGTCGAAAAAACAACACCAAGAAAGACTTTTCTCTCTATGATTCGAAAGAAAGGGCAGCACCAGTTGAGCATAATGCTGTTCTTTACAAAGATACGGCAGAGGCTTTTGAGTTTATAGATACGCTGGTTGGTTTTGTAAGGCAAAGTTCGTACAAATGTGACTCTGTTAGTTCATTTGTACCTATGGTTTTATCAAATGGATTTACGTTATCTTGCAACAAGTTCAGCTATAAATATGAGATTAAAAATAATGGTGGGAACATATCTGTCTCTGTAGATAATTAATTTAATTATTGCTCTCATACTCGGGTGCGATTTTTACAATGTTTTAGAAAAATCACAGTTAATCCAAACCCGCTTAGCGCGGGTTTTTTATTGCCCAAATCCCGGAGGATAAATGGCACTCACACTTTTAGCTGCCAACAACGCGCAAACCGTGCTTGCAGCAGGAATCAGCGCGACAGCGACCTCAATAACTGTTAATACAGGCACGGGGGTGTTATTCCCATCTCCATCTGCTGGTGTAAGTTTTTTTAAGCTTACCCTGGTTGATGCAGCTACCGGGCAGTTAACCGAAATCGTTCATGTCACTGCGCGAACTGGTGATACTATGGCCATTGATCGCGCACAGGAGGGGACCGTAGCCAGGGCTTGGTCTGCAAACGATATTGCTGCAAATATGATGACCGCCGGGACACTGAACTACATCCTCGGAAATTTTCAGCCTCTCGATGCGACGCTGACAGCGCTTGCTGGTCTCGCTACAGGAGCGAATAAGCTTCCTTATTTCACTGGAACTGATACCGCAGCACAGACCGATTTGACTTCTGTTGGTCGGGACATTATTGGCAAAAGCACAACGGCAGACATTCTCACATACCTCGGATTGGGAACGGCTGCGAAAAAGGACTGGGGTACTGGTGGCGGGCAGTTGCCGGATATGAGCACATTTAAGCTTAGCACCCTTTCGGCATCCTCAGGGTATCAGAAACTTCCTAGCGGTCTGATTTTGCAATGGACTATAGGGCCATCAACGACGGTAGAAGGAACGACAACAGTAAGTTTACCGATCTCATTTCCGAACGCTATTTTTTCTGCTTTTGTTTCTACAAATGCTTTATCGGGAAATCAATCAGATATTATGTATCAAACATCAGCTTCAACACTTGGATCGGTAACACTGCAGGCACAAATATTCTCCAATGCAGCAGCTGCAGGAGCTGTTTCATCCGTAATTTTCGCGATAGGTAATTAATATGTACGCATATGCAAATAACACGTTTTATCCGTTTTCTCTCCGTGAGAGCTATGAGGCTGCTGGTACATGGCCGGAAAGCTTTGTTGAAGTCGAGGATGAGGTGTTTGGGATGTATTCTGGTTTGCCACCGGAAGGAAAAATGCGTGGTGCTGATTCGGAAGGACAACCTGCATGGATCGATGTTCCGCTGCCCACGCAAGCAGAAATTATTGACGCTGCAGAGCGTAAGAAAAAATCACTGCTTGCAGAAGCTGATTCGATCACCGATGACTGGCGCACGGAACTTGCGCTTGAAATTATCGATGACGACGACAAAGCGAAGCTAACAGCATGGATGAAGTACATCAAAGCTGTGAAAGCGGTAGATACATCGACAGCACCGGATATTACCTGGCCGGATAAACCAGCCTGATATATTTCAAATCCCGCGAACTGCCGGGTGTTCTATCCCGGCATCGATATAATCGATAGCCTTTTTCAATTCGCGTAAAAGCGACTCAGCCTCACGGCGTGACATGCAGAACTCCTGATCCGGAAACTCCGACGTCGGCCACATAGGGACTCCATGCATTGAATCTCTAAATTGTGCTCTCAGCATTACCTTTTTTGCCAGTGCGGAGAAGGTAATCTGAAAGCCTACCAGTTCAGCCATGCCTAGGGCATCATCGTGTTCAAACATATTGCTTATGCCCATGCCTGCTTACCCCCGCCTCACTACCGCCATAATCGCCTTTCCTGGACTATATGAAGCTGTTGGGATTGCTGAATTTGCAATAGCTACTGCTTTGACTGTTTTTTTGTCCATCCCTGTTGCTTATCTGTTTGAGAGATTTATAGATATGCCATCAATTAAGTTATCTCACAAAATAAGTAATTTAATCTGTAAATAAATAACATACTGCACCCCCCGACCTGAAGGCCGGGGTTTTTACGGCATGCTTAATAAACGGTAAAACGTTAAATCGCTATTTCCTTTCTTGTATTAAACGCTGTAGCCGTCTACCCGGTCAGCCCACCATCGCATCATCTCTCGCCGGTAATTCCCCAGATAAAAAGGTAAAAAAAACCAAGTCAGCGGCTGCGGTCTATGGACGTAGCGTGGTGACGCGCTACTCGCTACAGTGTAATATGCACGCCAGTCGTTGATGGGGTAGTTACCGTGGAGTGTCCACCGCTGTGTCCATCAAGAATATTTTATCCGCATAGCGAGTAAGTAAATTCATAAATATGAAGAACATAAGAAATTTCTCCATTATTGCCCACATCGACCACGGTAAATCGACGCTGTCTGACCGTATCATCCAGATTTGCGGCGGCTTGTCCGACCGTGAAATGGCCGCGCAGGTTCTTGACTCAATGGACCTGGAACGCGAACGTGGTATTACCATCAAAGCGCAGAGCGTCACCCTCGACTACAAAGCCAGCGACGGTGAAACTTACCAGTTGAACTTCATCGATACCCCTGGGCACGTTGACTTCTCTTATGAAGTGTCCCGCTCGCTTGCGGCCTGTGAAGGGGCGCTGCTGGTGGTGGATGCCGGGCAGGGCGTTGAGGCTCAAACCCTGGCGAACTGCTACACGGCGATGGAAATGGACCTTGAAGTGGTTCCGGTTCTGAACAAAATTGACCTGCCGGCGGCCGATCCTGAGCGCGTGGCGGAAGAAATTGAAGACATCGTGGGCATCGACGCCACCGATGCGGTTCGCTGCTCGGCGAAAACCGGCGTTGGCGTACCTGATGTATTAGAACGCCTGGTGCGCGATATCCCCGCACCGGAAGGCGATCCAGATGCACCGCTACAGGCGCTGATCATCGACTCCTGGTTCGATAACTACCTGGGCGTTGTCTCCCTGATCCGCGTGAAAAACGGCACGCTGCGTAAAGGCGACAAAGTCAAAGTCATGAGCACCGGCCAGGTGTACAACGCCGATCGTCTGGGCATCTTTACGCCTAAGCAGATCGACCGTACCGAACTAAAATGCGGTGAAGTAGGCTGGCTGGTTTGTGCCATCAAAGACATCCTGGGTGCCCCGGTAGGCGATACTCTGACCCTGTCCCGTAACCCGGCGGACAAAGCGCTGCCAGGCTTCAAAAAAGTGAAGCCGCAGGTTTATGCCGGCCTGTTCCCGGTCAGCTCCGACGACTACGAAAACTTCCGCGATGCACTCGGCAAGCTCAGCCTGAACGATGCCTCTCTGTTCTACGAGCCAGAAAGCTCAACGGCGCTGGGCTTCGGCTTCCGCTGTGGCTTCCTGGGCCTGCTGCACATGGAGATCATTCAGGAGCGTCTGGAGCGTGAATACGATCTCGACCTGATCACCACCGCGCCAACCGTAGTTTACGAAGTGCAAACGACCAGCAAAGAGATTGTCTACGTTGATAGCCCGTCTAAGCTGCCGCCGCTCAACAACATTGAAGAGCTGCGCGAGCCGATTGCGGAATGTCACATGCTGCTGCCGCAGGAGTTCCTCGGCAACGTGATCACGCTTTGTATCGAAAAACGCGGCGTGCAAACCAACATGGTTTATCACGGCAACCAGGTTGCGCTGACCTATGAAATCCCAATGGCGGAAGTGGTGCTCGACTTCTTCGATCGCCTGAAGTCCACTTCTCGTGGCTATGCGTCGCTGGATTACAATTTCAAACGTTTCCAGGCTTCCAACATGGTGCGCGTTGATGTACTGATAAATGGCGATCGCGTTGATGCGCTGGCGCTTATCACACACAACGACAACGCGCCTTACCGTGGTCGTGAGCTGGTGGAAAAAATGAAGGATCTGATCCCTCGCCAACAGTTCGACATCGCGATTCAGGCAGCCATCGGCAACCACATTATCGCGCGTTCGACGGTGAAACAGCTGCGTAAAAACGTTCTGGCTAAGTGCTACGGCGGCGACGTCAGCCGTAAGAAAAAGCTGCTGCAGAAACAGAAAGACGGTAAGAAACGCATGAAGCAGGTCGGCAACGTCGAGCTGCCTCAGGAAGCGTTCCTGGCCATTCTGCACGTTGGCAAAGACAGCAAATAATCTAAGGAGTTGGCATGGCGAATATGTTTGCTTTGATCCTCGTGGTAGCCACGCTGGTGACGGGCATTTTGTGGTGTCTGGACAAGTTTATCTTTGCACCAAAACGTCGTGAAAAACAGGCGGCAGCGCAGGCTGCCACCGGTGACGCACTGGACAAAAAGACGCTGAAAAAAGTCGGCCCTAAACCGGGCTGGCTGGAAACCGGTGCGTCGGTGTTTCCGGTGCTGGCGATTGTGCTGGTAGTGCGCTCATTTATTTATGAGCCTTTCCAGATCCCATCCGGTTCGATGATGCCAACGCTGTTAATCGGTGACTTTATTCTGGTAGAGAAGTTTGCCTACGGCATTAAAGATCCTATTTATCAGAAAACCTTAATTGAAACCGGGCACCCTAAACGCGGCGATATTGCGGTATTTAAATACCCTGAAGATCCGCGCCTGGATTATATTAAGCGCGTTGTTGGGCTGCCGGGCGACCGGGTAAGCTACGACCCGCAGTCAAAAGAAGTCACCGTGCAGCCTAATTGCAGTTCCGGCCAGGCCTGCGACAACGCGCTGCCAATCACGTATTCCAACGTGGAAGCCAGTGATTTTGTGCAGACGTTTGCCCGCCGCAACGGCAGTGAAGCCACTTCCGGCTTCTTCCAGTTGCCGAAAGATCAGACCCGTGAAGACGGTGTCCGCTTGAGCGAGCGTAAAGAAACGCTGGGTAACGTCACCCATAACATTCTGACGGTGCCTATCGCTCAGGATCAGGTGGGGATGTACTACCAGCAGTCAGGCTTGCCGCTTGCGACATGGATTGTTCCGCCGGGTCACTATTTCATGATGGGTGATAACCGCGACAATAGCGCAGACAGCCGCTATTGGGGTTTTGTGCCAGAGCAAAATCTGGTCGGTAAAGCGACAGCAATTTGGATGAGTTTCGAGAAACAAGAAGGCGAATGGCCAACGGGCGTTCGTTTAAGCCGAATTGGCGGCATTCATTAAACAATTAATCCCACAAACTAACGACATCCCCTGCCGTTGTGTATAGAATATTCCCGCCTTTAAAGATTGGCTCCCGAAAGGGAGCCACGGCACACGAAACAGCGTTGGTTTCCTTTTTTCAGGTCTGTTCCGTGTGCTGAATAGTTGACGCATTCATTAATTTTGGTATCGCATGAATCCCATCGTAATAAATAGGCTGCAGCGTAAGCTGGGCTACACTTTTCAACATCAGGATCTGTTGCAACAGGCATTAACCCACCGGAGTGCCAGCAGCAAACACAACGAGCGTCTTGAGTTTTTGGGTGACTCCATTCTCAGTTATGTCATCGCGAATGCGCTGTATCATCGTTTTCCTCGCGTAGATGAAGGCGACATGAGCCGCATGCGTGCGACGCTGGTGCGCGGCAATACGCTGGCGGAAATCGCCCGCGAGTTCGAACTGGGTGAGTGTCTGCGTCTTGGGCCGGGTGAACTGAAAAGTGGCGGTTTCCGTCGCGAGTCGATTCTTGCTGATACCGTGGAAGCGTTGATCGGTGGCGTTTTCCTCGACAGCGACATTCAGAACGTTGAGCGTCTGATTCTCTCGTGGTATCAGACCCGTCTCGACGAAATCAGTCCAGGCGACAAGCAAAAAGATCCGAAAACGCGTCTGCAGGAGTACCTGCAGGGTCGCCATCTGCCGCTGCCGTCGTATCTGGTGGTGCAGGTGCGTGGTGAAGCGCACGATCAAGAATTTACCATTCACTGTCAGGTGAGTGGCCTGCCTGAGCCTGTCGTAGGGACGGGCTCAAGCCGCCGTAAAGCGGAACAGGCTGCGGCTGAGCAGGCGCTGAAAAAGCTGGAGCTGGAATGAGCGAAGAAAAAACGTATTGCGGCTTCGCGGCCATTGTTGGTCGCCCGAACGTCGGCAAATCCACGCTGCTGAATCAGCTGCTTGGGCAAAAAGTTTCCATTACCTCGCGTAAGGCGCAAACCACGCGCCACCGCATCATGGGCATCCATACCGAAGGGCCATATCAGGCGATTTACGTCGATACCCCGGGGCTGCACATGGAAGAAAAACGCGCCATTAACCGCCTGATGAACCGCGCGGCAAGCAGCTCCATCGGTGACGTTGAGCTGGTTATCTTCGTGGTTGAAGGCACCCGCTGGACGCCGGATGATGAAATGGTGCTGAACAAGCTGCGCGACAGCCGTGCGCCGGTCATCCTGGCCGTCAACAAAGTTGACAACGTTCAGGATAAAACCGTTCTGCTGCCTCACCTGCAGTTCCTCGGCAGCCAGATGAACTTCCTCGATATTGTGCCTATTTCGGCAGAAACCGGGATGAACGTTGATACCATCGCGGAAATCGTCCGTAAGCACCTGCCGGAAGCTATCCATCACTTCCCGGAAGAGTACATCACCGACCGCTCCCAGCGCTTTATGGCGTCTGAGATCATTCGCGAAAAGCTGATGCGTTTCCTGGGCGCCGAGCTGCCGTATTCTGTGACCGTAGAAATCGAGCAGTTCGTGACCAACGAACGCGGTGGCTACGACATCAACGGGCTGATCCTCGTTGAGCGCGAAGGGCAGAAGAAGATGGTGATTGGCAACAAAGGGGCCAAAATTAAAACCATCGGTATCGAAGCCCGTAAAGACATGGAAGAGATGTTCGAAGCCAAAGTTCACCTCGAACTTTGGGTGAAGGTGAAATCCGGCTGGGCCGATGACGAGCGTGCGCTGCGTAGTCTCGGTTATACCGACGACCTGAGCTAAAACTTATGGAAGGCTGGCAACGGGCTTTTGTCCTGCATAGTCGCCCCTGGAGCGAAACCAGCCTTTTGCTCGACCTGTTTTCCGAAGAGTCCGGGCGCGTTCGTCTGATTGCCAAAGGCGCGCGCTCTAAACGCTCAAATCTGAAAGGCGCTCTGCAGCCTTTTACCCCTCTGCTGGTTCGCTGGGGCGGCCGTGGCGAAGTCAAAACGCTACGCAGCGCCGAAGCGGTTTCTCTGGCCCTTCCCTTAAGTGGTATCACGCTGTACAGCGGCCTGTACGTCAATGAACTGGTGGCGCGCGTCCTCGAGCAGGAAACCCGCTTCTCCGAACTGTTCTTCGATTATCTCCACTGCATTCAGGCCTTAGCTGGCGCTACGGGCACACCGGAGCCTGCGCTGCGTCGTTTTGAGCTGGCGCTGCTGGGGCACCTTGGCTACGGCGTGGATTTTCTGCACTGCGCTGGTAGCGGGGCAGTCGTCGATGACACCATGACTTACACCTACCGTGAAGAGAAAGGTTTTATTGCCAGCGTGGTGATCGGCCACAGCAGCTTTACCGGCCGCCAGCTCAGAGCGCTAGCCGAACGCGAATTTCCCGATGCCGACACGCTCCGTGCCGCCAAGCGTTTCACGCGTATGGCGCTCAAGCCGTATCTACAAGGGAAGCCCCTCAAAAGTCGCGAACTGTTCCGCCAGTTTGTGCCTAAAAAAACGCCACCTGAGCCTTCAGATAGCTCACAGTAATCACAGACCGTAGCCAGGCTTTCCCCGGCAGGTGTAAACTGCCCGGCATCTGTCTGCGAACTCTGAGGATTGTCATGGCTGAATTACTGTTAGGCGTCAACATCGATCACATCGCTACCCTGCGTAACGCGCGCGGTACGGCATACCCGGATCCGGTTCAGGCCGCGTTTATCGCAGAGCAGGCGGGTGCCGATGGCATTACCGTTCACCTGCGCGAAGATCGCCGCCACATCACCGACCGTGACGTTCGCGTTCTGCGGGAAACCCTCGATACCCGCATGAACCTGGAAATGGCCGTCACCGAAGAGATGATCGCTATTGCCTGCCAGACGAAACCGCATTTCTGCTGCCTGGTGCCGGAAAAGCGCCAGGAAGTAACCACCGAAGGCGGCCTGGATGTTGCCGGTCAGTTGGATAAAATGCGCGATGCCTGCCAGCGCCTGGCTGACGCCGGTATTCTGGTTTCTCTGTTTATTGATGCCGACCACGCGCAGATTGACGCGGCGGTGGCCGTGGGTGCGCCTTACATTGAAATTCACACCGGCTGCTATGCGGATGCTGAAGATGAAGTCACGCAGGCCAAAGAGCTGGCTCGCATTGCTGAAGCCGCGAGCTATGCCGCCGCTAAAGGGCTGAAGGTGAATGCTGGTCACGGGCTGACGTATCACAATGTTCAGGCCATTGCGCGGATCCCTGAAATGCATGAGCTGAACATCGGTCACGCGATTATCGGGCGAGCGGTAATGAGCGGGCTTAAAGAAGCCGTGGCTGAAATGAAACGCCTGATGCAGGAAGCGCGTCGCTAATGGCCATTCTCGGCCTCGGCACGGACATAGTGGAAATTGCGCGCATTGAGAGCGTCATTTCCCGTTCCGGCGACCGACTGGCAAAGCGCGTACTGAGCCAAAATGAATGGGTCTTGTACCAGGCGCATCAGCAGCCGGTGCGTTTTCTGGCGAAGCGTTTTGCGGTGAAAGAAGCGGCCGCGAAAGCTTTTGGTACCGGAATTCGCAACGGGCTGGCGTTCAACCAGTTTGAAGTGTTTAACGACGCGCTGGGCAAACCTCAACTGCGGTTTTGGGAAGAGGCGGAGCGGCTGGCTGAAAAAATGGGCGTGCGTTCAGTTCACGTTACCCTGGCGGATGAGCGCCATTACGCCTGCGCGACGGTGATCATCGAAAGCTAAAGTTTATCCGCATGGTGGAGCAGCACGAACTTATCCCACAGCTGCTCTTCATTCTCAATGTGCGCCGGGTCGTGAATTATCGTGCTGGGGATCGGGCAAACTTTCTGGCAGGTCGGGGTTTCGTAATGGCCCACGCATTCCGTGCAACGATCGGTATCGATCTGGTAGATAGCATCGCCCATGGAGATGGCCTGATTCGGGCATTCCGGCTCGCACATATCGCAGTTGATGCACTTCTTCGTAATTAATAACGCCATTTCAACCTGTTACCAGCCCCACCGGACTCAAAGATATATTCACATTTCGCGCTCAAAACATTGCAAAAGCCTGTATATTTAACCAGTATTAAGTTTGATTAAAGATAATGGATAAAGCAGGGACGTTTCGATGGCGCGCACTTTACCACAAAAGCAGATCATCCCCAATGATACTGCGCCTTTAAGTTTTGTGCTTTGTGTACTTTCAGTACGTGTTATCATTGAACTATTGGTCATGAAAAACACGACGGGGTCGTACTTATGGTACAGAGAGAACAACTGCGCGAAGCTTTTTCCCGCAGGCTGGCGCAGGCCTGCAGCGAAGCAAACCTCGATGAGTTCGGGCGCGGTATGGCGATAGCGCGCGCGCTGGGCGTTTCCTCCAAGGCCGTCAGTAAGTGGCTTAACGCCGAAGCCATCCCCCGGCAGGATAAAATGTACGAGCTGGCAACGTTTCTTCGGGCCGACGCGCTCTGGCTTCAGCACGGCAGTGAAACGGGCTATCAAAGCGAAGGGCGCGAGAATACGGCCAGCCATGAAGAGGCGGCCATTTATCCTTTCCAGCCGCGCGAAGAGCAGGGCTTTCGCATCGACGTACTGGACATTGAGGCCAGCGCGGGGCCGGGGCGACTGGTCTCCAGCGAAGTCACCGAAACCATCAACCACATCGTCTACGACAGCCAGGAAGCGCTGGAGCTGTTCGGCCACCGGCCGGCTTCAACGATAAAAGTCATCACTGTCACCGGTGACAGCATGTCCGGCACCATTGAACTGGGTGACTATATCTTTGTGGATATTGGCAAAGACTACTTCGATGGCGATGGCATCTATGTGTTTCTCTATAAGGGACAGCTGCTGGTGAAGCGCCTGCAGATGACCCATGACTGCCTGCTGGTGCGATCGGACAACCCCAAATATGCTGACTGGCGCATTAGCGAAGAGAACGAACAGCACCTCAAAATTATTGGCCGAGTGATGTACAGCCATTCAATTCGCCGCCACGCCTGAGATAGCTCATCCTCAAGCTCCATCCAGCCTCAGTCACTTACCCAAGTGTGCTCCTGAGGCTGGATCCCTTGCCGCCTTGCCGCAACTCGAATGCTAACCCATCTAAAAATAATCTTATAAATCAATAAGTAATTATCAATGCGATCTTTTTTTAAATAATTCGTACTTTTGGTTCTTGACGTAATTGTACTATTGGTTCAATATCAATTCATCGGCAGGACGCACCGACTCACAAGGCAAGTGAACGCTCCTTAACATCAGGCCCTGAAAAAGGGCACATACACCAAAGCAAGAAGCTTTGGGATATCAGAGAGATATCACCAAAGTTGATTGACAGGAGGTTGTATGGACGCACAGGCACGTCGCCGCCAGCGCCGCGAAGCTAAACAGGCCGTCTGGAAAGCTGCCAACCCGCTGTTAGTCGGGGTAAGAGCGAAACCTGAGGCACGGCTTATTCTCTCGCTGGTTCGTAAACCCAGGTCTCGCCCCGACAAGGCCCTGGGGGTGATTAACATCTATGGTCTGCAAATCATTCAGCAGGCAGAGCATTATCAACGACTGCGCCAGAAGTTAGACGCCAGGCAAAAAAGCGTTTATCAGGCCACGCCTCGCAGCGAATCCGGCTTACCGGCAGCGACCGGGAAGCAAACCCGACGCGGAAAACCTGTTCCGCTGATTTAACGCCATACCGCTTCTTTATCCCAACGGCAGTTCGACCCCTCAACCGAAGGTTCTTCCATGAACGACCAACCCGCAAATCTGGTCACGCAGTCTTTTGCGTGGCTGGCGGCGCTTGCCGCCGGTCTGGGTATCACGACACAGGATATGGTCTACATGATATTCGGACTGCTTAGCGTACTGATTTCACTGGCTTCGTGGCTGGGCGGCAGGCTGGATGCCCACCGACAGCATCTCGAAGATCAAAAGCGCACCCGAATCCTCCAGACGCTGGTGGATGACTTGCAAACCTTAAACCGAGCCGAGCAGATTGAGATTATCAGGGCAGTCAGCGAGGTACTGAAAAAGGCAGGTAACTAGTGGCTCTTTCTCCCGGACTCAGAAAAACATTACTCGGATTGTCAGGGGCGGGTGCTCTGACGATTGCAGGCACGCTTCTGCCCGAGCTGGAAGGCGTGCGCTACACGCCATATTACGACGTCGCCGGGGTGCTGACCGTCTGTTACGGCCATACCGGTAAAGACATTATTCCCGACAAAACATACACCCTGTCTGAGTGCAGGCGCTGGCTTGACCAGGATCTCGGCCCGGCGGCTCAGGCGGTCTCAAGGGCCGTCACCGTCCCGGTCAGTGAGTACCAACGAGCAGCTTTGATTAGCTTTACCTACAACGTTGGTACAGCCGCTTTTCTGCGCTCTTCCGTGCTCAGGATGTTAAACGCTGGCGAGTACAAACAGGCCTGCGCTGGGCTGAAAAAATGGATCTGGGCGGGTGGGAAGCAGTGGCAGGGGCTTATCAATCGTCGCGAGGTGGAGTACCAGCTTTGTACCTGGCCGGAGCCGGAAGAATGAAGCCGCTGACCTCACTTGTGCTGGCGGCCTTTACGCTGCTCATTGCCAGCAGCTGGTGGTTTCACCAACGCTATGCCGTGCAAAAACAAAGGGCAGAGTCAGCCCTGGAGCAGCTGGCTCAGCAAAAAAATGAGCTGCAAAACCTTGTCCGGCGCCAGCAGGCAATAGCTGACCTGGATGTCCACTATAGCGAGGAGTTAACCCATGCCCGGCTCACCATTGAAAACCTGCAGCGTGATGTGGCTGCTGGTACTCAGCGGCTGCGCGTCAGCGCCACCTGCAAAGCAGTGCCTGGCACCACCGCCACCGCCAGGCTGGATGATGGAGCCGCCCCCGGACTTACTGACGCCGCTCAACGGGATTATTTCCGTCTTCGGGAGCGAATAGAAACGAGCAACAAGCAGCTGGCGGGGCTGCAGGAGTACATCCGCAATCAGTGCCTGAACTAAGCCTCGAATTTTCGAGGCTTTTTTATTCCTACGTCAAAGAGGTCATTCCTATGTCTACATCCCTGAAGTACCCGATTGTTCTGGTCCACGGTCTGTTCGGTTTCGACAAAATTGGCGGGATCTACCCCTATTTCTACGGCATCAAAGAGGCGCTGGAGAAAGCCGGGGCGAAGGTCTACATCGCCACGATTTCCGCATTGAACAGCAATGAAATGCGCGGCGAGCAGCTGCTGGAATTTATCCGTAAAGTCCTGGCCGAAACGGGTGCGGCAAAAGTTAACCTGATTGGCCACAGTCAGGGGCCTTTGGCCTGTCGTTACGCTGCGGCGACCCATCCTGAACTTATTGCCTCGGTAACCTCCGTGAACGGCGTTAACCATGGCTCCGAAGTGGCAGACCTTGTTCGACTGGCGCTGAAGCCTGGCCGCCTGCCAGAGTCTATCGCCAATGCTGCCCTGTCGGCTTTCGGCCAGCTGCTTTCCGCCCTGGCGGGGGCACCTCGTCTGCCTCAATCCGGCGTGGATGCCCTGGATGCATTGACTAGCGAAGGCGTTGCCGCCTTTAACAAGAAGTATCCGCAGGGACTGCCTGCGCAGTGGGGCGGCCAGGGCAAAGAGCTGGATAACGGCGTCTACTACTACTCGTGGAGCGGGATTATCGACTACAACCCGCTGAATCAGGGCGCGAACAATCTGGATCCGCTGCATGTCGCCATGCTGGCGTTTTCCATCCTGTTCACCAACGAACGTTTCCAGAACGATGGCCTGGTTGGCCGTTACAGCAGCCATCTGGGCAAGGTGATTGGCTCCGACTATTCGATGGATCACGTCGATGCCATCAACCAGCTTGCCGGCGTGGTGGCCAGCAACAGCGACCCGGTCAAGCTGTACGTCGACCACGTGGCTCGTCTGCAGGCCAAAGGGCTGTAAGCCTTATCTGAACCCCCTTTGGGCGGTTTTTCTTTGGAGAAATCAATGAATGACACCACGCGTCCGGGCTTTCTGACGCCGCTGGGGGCATCGCCACACTACGACGATGTACTTGATGCCGATCTTACCGGCTGGATTGTCGGCGTATCAGGCCTGCCGCCGGAAATGGTGATGGCGAAGTGGAGCGACCCGCCACCTGCCACGCCTGAGGCCGGCATTACCTGGTGTGACTTTTTTACCAACGTGAAGCAGGCGGAAGCGTCTTTCTTCCACTCACAGGACAGCGATCAAAGCGTACTTCAGAGCACCGAGTCCGTGGACGTGACCTGTGGCTTTTATGGCCCCGGCGCTCAGGCCGTTGCCGCGCTTTTTCGTGATGGCCTGAACGTGCCGCAAAACAACGCCGAGCTTAACCGACTGGGCCTGACGTTTTTGCAGTGCGGCGACATTACGCCGGACCCTGAATTTATCAATAACCAGTGGCTACGCCGCTACACCCTCACCGTGGCGCTCAAGCGCAGTATTGCCCGGCGCTACGGTATTCGTTCCATCCTTTCATCCGCAGTAAAAATCATTGGAGAGTAAGCTATGTCACAGGGTTTACCTGTATCTAACATTGTCAGCGTGACAGTGAATATGGCGCCGCGTGCGGCGCAGTCCCGTAACTATGGTGCGCTGCTGGTCGTAGGCGCGAGCAACGTTATTGATGCCAAAGAGCGTATGCGTGCTTATTCCAGCCTGAGCGGCGTAGCCGCCGATTTTGGTCTGGAAGCGCCGGAATACAAAGCCGCCAGCCTCTACTACCAGCAGTCCCCGCAGCCTGCTGACCTGTATATCGGGCGCTGGGTTAAAGAAGGCGGCGAGGGCAAAGCCGGAGAAACCATCGCCGAATGCGTCTCCGCGCTGAGTGCGCACTCGACCGACTGGTATGGTCTGGTGATTGCCGACGATACCCTTACCGATGAAGGCGTGCTGGCCGTGGCGGCGGTTATTGAAGGCGACGGCGTTTCCCGTATCTTTGGTCATACTTCCGCCAGCGCTAAAGTGTTGGATGCTAACGACAGCACCGATGTCTTCAGCAAGCTGAAAGCGGCTAAGTTCGCCCGCACTTTTGGTCAGTACTCCAGCGCCACGCCGTTTGCGGCCGCCTCCCTGTTTGGCCGCGCGTTCACCGTTAACTTCAACGGCAATAACACCACCATTACCCTGAAATTCAAGCAGGAACCGGGAATTACCGCAGAAACGCTGACCCAAACACAAATCAATGCTCTTTCCGCGAAAAATGCCAACGTCTTTGTGAATTACAACAACGACACCGCCATTATTCAGGAAGGCGTAATGAGCAACGGCAGCTTCATCGATGAGCGCCACGGCCTGGACTGGCTGCAAAACTATGTGCAGACCAACCTCTATAACCTGCTTTACACCAGCACCACAAAAATCCCGCAAACCGATGCCGGTGTTACCCGTCTGCTGAGCAACGTTGAGCACTCCATGGCGCAGGCGGTCACCAATGGTCTGGTCGCACCGGGTGTCTGGAATGGCGCCGATATTGGCCAACTGGCCTCCGGCGACACGCTGACCAAAGGCTACTACGTTTACGCCCCAGCTGTAGCGACTCAGGCGCAGTCAGACCGCGAGGCGCGTAAGGCGCCAGTGATTCAGGTGGCCTGCAAACTGGCGGGTGCCGTGCACTTCGCTGACGTCGAAATCAATGTTGTTCGTTAAGGAGATTTAAATGGGTACTTATTCTTTTATGGATGTGACGGCTTCTCTTGTGGGGCCAACCGGCGTGATTGATTTGGGCGCGGGCAGTGCGAACGGTGATGCCGGGATCAAAGTGGAAATGGCTGGCACAAAAAACACGATGACCGTCGGCATAGACGGTGAGGTGATGCATAACCTCTCTCCGGCTAAAAACGGTTCGATCACCGTGACCTTGATGAAAACCTCCCCGGTGAACAAAAAGCTGATGCTGGCTTACAACGCCCAAACGCTCTCCTCGGCATTGTGGGGTAAGAACACGATTGTGGTGCGCAACACTTCCTCCGGCGATTTGGTTTCGGCCAGCAGTGTGGCGTTTTCTCAGCTTCCAGCGAACAGCAATGGCAAAGATGCGGGCACCATGGACTGGAAGTTTGACTGCGGCAAAATCGATCAGCTGCTTGGGGAGTTCTAAGCCATGGAAATTACCCTGAAAGCGGTGAACTACCGCATTGGCAAGCTCGGCGTTTTCGAGCAGCTTAGCGTTGCTCGGAAGCTGCTGCCGGTTCTGGCAGGCGTTGTGGGTGATTTTCGCAGCTTGCAGGGTAAGGAGGGCGGAAACGCCCTCGAAACCGTGCTGCCAAAAATTGCCCGCACCCTTGCCGACCTCAGCGAGGAAGATTGCAACACCATTCTGTATCCGTGCCTCTCGGTCGTGACGCGCGAACACATGAAGGGCTGGGTGCCGGTCTTTAGTCAGGGCGCATTGTCCTTTGACGATATCGATCTGATGACGCTGCTACAGCTGGTGGCCCGGGTGGTGGCCGACTCGCTGGGAAATTTTTTGCAAGAACTCCCCGGCAGCGAAAAACCGGCTCCGTCGGCGGCCTGAGGCTGGAGGCGCTGCCGGGCGGGGAAGATTACATTCTTCGCCCGACGGAGGTCTTCGGCCTCAGCTGGCTGGATCTAAAAAGCGGCGCGGTGGATCTCTACGATATTGCGCTGATGAATGATTACCTTGAGATGCAGGCCGATAACAAGGCCTGTATCACACGCTGGAGAGAGGAAAATGAGCGCTAGCACACAGCTTGTTCCTTACGTCCCGATCCCAGATTTTTTTTATCAAGAAGACCTTAGCTCGCGAATCAACGCCGCTTTTGGGGAACTGGATAAAACGCTGAAAAAGGGAAAAGAAGAGGCGGCAAAAGTTGATTTTGAAAAACTGGCTAAAAGTTTCGAAAACTTCAGTAATCAGGTGCTGTCTCCGCTAACTAAAGCGGGATCCTGGTTTGAAAAGCGGCTGTCTGGCATCGAGAAGGATGCACAGGCAGCTCAATCTCTGAACGCCGATTTAGAGGCTTACAAGGCACTGCAATACGGTGCCAGTCAGTCAGGGGCGGACATTGGTGCGCTGCAAAAGTCGATTAAAAGCGTCAGTGAGTATGTGAACGGTGACTCGCTGCACGAGAGCCTGTTGAAAAGTCTCGGCGTAAAAACGCATGATGACGCTGGCTTAAAGCGGGATAACGCCGATATTTTCACGCAGGTTGCCCGTTCTTTGGGCGCAGTGAACAGAGACAGCGCCGATTTCTATGCATTGAATCTGGGGATTGATGACGACACGCTGCATGCGATGCAGCGCGGATTAAGCCAGTTTGCCGAAGAGTATCAGGACTTGTCCATCCGCATAGGCGGAAGCGCAGAGCAAAGCGCCGACCAGTCCGAAAAATTTATGCAGTCCTGGCGTAAAGCGGACTCCGTGTTTGATTTGTTAGTAGCAAAATCAGGCGGCGATCTGGCCGAAAAATTGGCTGAGCCCGTTGAGAGACTGGCCGAAAAAATGCTGGTTAAAGCGCCACAAATTGAACGCGTGTTGGACAAAATTGGCGCCGTCGTTGAACAGTTTGCTGACATTTTCGTTGATGCACTGAGCGGCACCATCGACTGGGTTACCGACGTGATGGCGTGGTGGGATCGCCTTGACGAAGGTTCTCAGGGGCTAATCGGTGGTTTAGCGGGGCTTACCGCGGCCTGGCTGGTTCTGAACAGCGCATTTCTCGCTTCCCCTGTCGGGATTATCCTCTCGCTGGCTGCGGCCATTGGCCTGCTTTATAACGACTACCAGAAATGGAAAGCTGGGCAAGAGAGCTTTATTGACTGGGGAGAGTGGGGACCGGTTATTGAAAATGTCGTGGGAGGTTTCCGTTTAATCGGTGAGGTAATTAAAGTCGCTGTTTCGGCGGTTGGCGGCTGGGAAACCGTATTTCGTTCCCTGGCAACCTATACAGCTATTTCTTGGGCAACAAAGATGATTACCGCCATCGGAACCGTTATTCAAGCCTTGAGGCAACTAATGGGAATATCAGCCAAAGCGGTTCCCAGAAGCATATTAGGGAGATTAGGTGGCGTTGGAGCAGCTGCTGTCATGCTGGAGCCTATTATTGATAAAGGATTAAATTCAGCCTTTGGCAGTTACGATTATTTTCAACGTATTCGCACTGCACCTACCTTTAAAGATTTGGGTTTGGCATTGTTTGGTAAAGGCGATGCTCATTGGCAGGATGGTAAATGGGTTGATAACAGATTAAATAATGATGAGGCAAGAGATGAGATCAAACCATCTATGGATTTAGGTTCTTATAAACCTTCTTCTTTGTTAAATAATCTGAGTCATCCAGGTATTGAGTCTCTTTTATTAAGCGGATATGGGAATGATCCGGGTTGGCGCTATGCTACACCAAGTGAACTTGGGAGTAATAATGTCAGCAATGTGAGTTCACCTATTATAAATCACAAAGTTGATATTGTGGTAAATGGTGCTGGTGACCCGGCTTCGGTGGCAAGTGAAATTGCACTGCGCCAAACGAGTGCTTATTCATTAGTCACACAGATGAATATGGTTGGAGTGACATGATATGAATATTACTTCAGCATTACTTTGGGCTAAATCTCTTGGCTCAGCCTTTCTTGCACAACAAGTTATTCTTGATGAAAGCCATTCCGATTCTATTGAAATTGCTTCTCATCCCGTTGAAATGGGAGCCAATATCAGCGATCACTTTTGGCGGAAACCCAGCGAGCTCACTATGAATTGTGTTTTCTCCGGCGGAGGGTGGCTTGACTTTAGCAATATCAAAGAGCCAGGGTTTCACTGGGATGGTACGCAGCAAAATATTTATAAAAATCTTTTGCAACTACAAAATCAAGGTGAGCCAATCTCGGTGATTACCAGTAAACGCAGCTATCAGAATATGCTGCTTAAGCAAATTGGTGTTACTGTGAATAAGGAAACCAGTAATATTCTTAAATGCTCACTGACGTTTGCTGAAGTCATTATTTCTTACACTGAGGCATTGCCTGCAGCGCCTAAAGCGAATATGAGAGAGGGAATTTCTACTTCTGCTGTCGCAAGTGGTGGGACTAAAACTACCATGCCAGCGGGTGAGGCTCATATCAACGTCTTGCCGCTGCCCGGCGCAAGAACGTCTGTACGTTAAGGATAGGACCATGTCTATAGAGGAAATTCCACTCACCGCGGAGAACCAACTCTTCACTATTCAGCTTGGCGGGCAAAAACTCCGTTTGAGGCTTATTTTTCGGGATTCTGGTGGTTGGATTCTGGACTTGCTTAACCTGGATGATACGCCCCTTGTTACTGGTATTCCGCTGGTACAGGGCGCTAATTTGTTGGAATCTCACAGCGGGTTAGGTTTTTCTGGTGGTTTATGGGTTATATCAGACGATGAGGCCCATGAATATCCAACGAAAGCTAACCTCGGCACACTCAGTCATCTTTATTTTGTCAGTCAGTATTAAGGGGGCGATATGAGCCGGAACTGGTCACGCCACCTGGAACTTCAACTGGTGGATAACAATGACAAGGGAATATCTCTTTCCGGGTTTAAAGTTACATTCAAAATTTCCTGGCAAAGTGGCGCGAACCCAAAAGTTGCCGAGATTAAAATTTATAATCTCAGTGAGTCTACGTCAAAAAGAATCACCGGGCCTGAATTTACCCGGATTCGTATCTTCGCTGGTTATGGTCGAAGTGTTTATGATGAGTCTGAAGTTGGTACGGTAAAACCTGTAATAGTTGGTGCCAGGTCCAACGAAACTAATGTTGGATTATTATTTGGCGGCGACATTCGTCTAACAGTCACCGGGCGAGAAACATCGCCCGATAATTGGCTGGTAATTCAGGCCATTGACGGGCATGAAGTTATTTCTTCTGCAGTATTAAGTGCCACGCTTGCGAAAGGGTATACCGCGGAAGATATGTATGACCTGATTGGCAACGCATTAAAACCTTACGGTGTAGTTAGTGGTAATAGACCCATATTCCCTATTACAGAGTTTCCTCGAGGATATACATTTCACGGTAAAGTTAGCGCCTATCTAGACAGGCTGGCAAGTCTATGTGGCGCTGAGTGGCAGATATTGAATGACAGGTTAGATCTCTACACGCCAGATCAAATATCTCATGAGCCAATTAATATTAGTAGCCGTAGTGGTGTCATTGGCATGCCACAACAAATATCTGGAAATGAGTTTTCGCTGAAATGTCTTATTAATCCAGATATTCAGGTTTATGGCTTAATTAAGCTGGATAATAAATGGCCTTATCCGGCCGTGCCTGAATTAGGTACGACAGCTGCATCGGCCAATGCGCAAAGGGCCAGCGGTGGAATATATAAAGTGTATGGCATCGTTTATAAAGGCGATTCCCGAGGGACGGAATGGTACATGGATATTATGTGTCGCCCATTAAATAGCCAACACCCGAGTGATGAAAATGTAAATAAATGGTCCACAGAAAAAATGAAATAAGAGGCCAGCCTCGGCGGGCTTTTTACTACTGGAGGTTAGATGGCATTAACAACGTCTTCCCTGATGGGAGAATTTGCCGAGGCTCTTGCCACGAACAATGCTGCGTTGAGTAATACGCTGCGTGTGGCGCTGCCTGGCATTATTCAGTCTTTTGATCCACAAACCGTTACCTGCGCTGTCGCCCCAGCGATCAGAGGCGCACAGTTCGCCAGAGACGGAACTGTGTCCCAAGTCAATTATCCTCTGCTGGTGGATGTGCCGGTTGTTTTCCCGCATGGCGGAGGGTGCTCGCTGACGTTTCCGCTTAAAGCGGGAGACGAATGCCTGGTTATTTTCGCCGATCGCGCCATCGACTTTTGGTGGCAAAGCGGAGGCATTCAGGAGCCGGTCGATGCCCGTCAGCACTCGTTGTCGGATGCCTTCGTGTTGCCTGGCCCTCAGTCACAGGCGAAAAAAATCAGCGGCATCAGCACTTCGGCGGTTCAGCTACGCAGCGAAGACGGCAAAGCCTTTGTTGAGCTGGATCCCAGCAGCCACAGCATCACGCTCGCTACGCCGGGAAAACTTACCGCGACGGCGGCCAGCATTGACCTGACCGGTGAGGTCAATATCAAAGGCAACGTGACCGTGAGCGGAGATGTTACTGCCAGCGGGATAAGCCTGACGAATCACCGCCACGGCGGCGTGCAGTCCGGCGGTGCGAACACGGGAGGTCCGGTATGAAATACCGCAGAGAGAGCAGCGACGGAGATTACACCTTTGGTCAGGGAGAAAACACCTTCCTGGAAAACTCGCCGGAGTGCGTGGCTCAGGCGGTGAGTACCCGGCTCAAGCTGTGGCAGGGTGAGTGGTTTCTGGATAACCGGACCGGCACACCTTACCGCCAGTCCGTTCTTGGCAAACAGCAGGATGACACCTGGGTATTAATGCTGATTGACCGCGTCAGCCAGACCATGGGCGTTAAGTCCGTGCTGGATGTCACCGCCGCGCGCACTGAAAAACGCACCGTAACCTTCAACGCCACCATCGACACCGTTTACGGTCCTACCACTTTAAACAGCGAGGCATAAATGGCCCTCAATTCTGAAACGCTGGGGTTATCGGCAACGGTAACGGCCCAGGGGATAACCGCGCCTGATTATCAAAGCCTGTTAGGGACTTTGATGGATGCGTTCAGGCAAATCTACGGCACCGATGCGTACCTGGAGCCGGACAGCAAAGACGGGCAGCTCATCTCGCTGGTGGCGCTGGCCATTCATGACGCTAACAATGCGGCGATTGCTTCTTACAACAGCTTTTCGCCTGTGACGGCAATGGGGCGGGCGTTATCTAGCAACGTTAAGATCAACGGTATTGTCAGGCGGGCAGCGACTTTCTCGACGGTCGATCTGCTGTTGACGGGCATTCCCGGCACGACCATCACCCACGGTTCCGTCAGGGATGACAGCGGCGTGACGTGGTTTTTGCCTGAGGTGGTGTCGATAGGCGTCGATGGCTCAGTCATCGCCACCGCAACCTGTGCCAGCAGCGGCGTAATGGTAGCCCCTGCGGGGTCTATTACCATTATGGGCACCCCAACGCGCGGCTGGACTGCGGTCACGAACCCTCAGGCTGCCACGCCGGGCGTAGCAGCGGAAACTGATGCCGAATTGCGCATCCGACAGTCGCAGAGCGTTGCCTTGCCTGCGCTCACGCCGTTCGAAGCGGTCGAGGGAGCGATTGCCAACATCGCAGGCGTTACCCGGCATAAGCTCTACGAAAATGATACTGGCACCGTCAACGCCAATGGCCTGCCTCCGCATTGCATCGCTGCGATTGTGGACGGCGGGGATGTGACGGAAATTGCCCAGACGATCAGGGGTAAAAAGGGCCAGGGCGTGGCAACCTTCGGCACCACGTCCATTGTGGTGCCCGATCTCTACGGCAATCCCCACAGCATTGCTTTCTCTCGGTCCGGCAATGTGCCGATTTACGTCGACATCGTGCTGAAAGTGTTCACTGGCTATACGTCGCAAATCGGCGAGCAGATGAAGCAGGCGATTGCCGACTATATCAACGGCCTGGGCATTGGCGACAGCGTGCTGCTGAGCCGCATTTACTCACCGGCCAACCTGGGCGTAGTCAGCGGCGGGAAAGCGCGTTATTACGACATCACCGACTTGCTGATCGGTAAATCTACCTCTGCGGTCGCGGCGGCTAACGTCAATATCGGCTACAGCGAAGCTGCCTCCTGCAGCGTGGACAACATCAATATCACGGTGAGCTCATGAGTAAATATACCGGGCGCATCACCAGCTACCACGCCAGCAAGCCCCTGTTTTTTGCTCACGTGGATCTGAGCACCCGTCCTTTCACTGAGACCGCAATGATCACCGAAAGCCTGATCGATGCGTTTGATATCGACACTGCGGTTGGGGTTCAGCTTGATGCGCTGGGGCAGTGGATTGGGCGAAGCCGCATCGTTAGCCAGCCGATTTCCGGCGTCTATTTTAGCTGGGACACCGACGGGCTGGGTTACGACCAGGGCGTGTGGCAGGGACCTTACGATCCCGATGCAGGCTACACCTCACTGAGCGATGAAACCTACCGCATCATCCTCAAGGCAAAAATCGCAATGAACAACTGGGACGGGCAGAACGACACGCTGCCCGTGATTCTGGACGCCGCCACGGCAGGCGCAGGGCTGCGAATGCAAATCGTCGACAACCAGGACATGACCATTTCTGTCTGGGTACTGCCGGAAACGGACATTGCTGACGTGTCCCTCGAGCTTCTCGCGGCCATCAAACAGGGCTACCTGACGGTGAAAGCCGCCGGCGTTTGGGCCGGAGACATTCAGACGCCTTCGGTAGAAGCGCCGTCGCAGGGCGGCAAATTCTTTGGGTTTGATATCAACAATCACTATATCGCCGGTTTTGACGACGGCGCATGGGAGAGGAAACTTTAATGGCTACAAATCAGTTTAAACCTTTTGCAACCAGGCCTGACGCCAACGTCACGCCGCAAAATGAATGGGAAAATTTGCCCGCGCTGTTAAGCGGCTTTGCCGGCGGTAAAGCCAGCAGCGCTCAGGTGAACAAAGCGCTGCGCCAGACGTCATTTATTGCCGCCGCGCTGGCCCAGTTCGTAAGCGATAAAAGCGGGCAGGACGTGCTGGACGACGGTGATATCGCTGCCTTCCTGGCGAAGCTTGCTTCAGGTTTTGGTAACCAATATCTCAGCCGCCAAAACCCCTTCGCGGATATCAAGGCCGACGGTGCCGGGGCGGTTTCTACGGCTCTCGCAAACCTTGGTTTGGGGGAAGGATCGGCTTTGCCGGTTGGTGTGCCTGTTCCGTGGGCGTTGTCTGTAGCGCCGGCAGGATGGTTGAAATGCAATGGCGCAGCGTTTTCAGCGGCTC